>NZ_QJUG01000154.1 GCF_003426775.1 Allorhizocola rhizosphaerae
GCCGCCGCTTCGGCCAGGGCGAGCAGTGCCCACCGGCGATAGGCCAAACCGTTGCGGCGCTTGCGAATCTGGCGAATCAGCAGGGCCTGTCCGGTGCGCGCGTCCAGCTGCGCGGCGGCCGTCACCGCCAGGCGCATCTCGTCGTCCGATCGCGAGCGCATGGCGTGGCGGCGAAGGCTCGCGAGGGTGGTCCGGGCCAGCTGCGCTTCGATCCGGATGCCGTCCGCGGCCAGCGCGGCGACGAAGCGGGCGCCGTCCAGACCTCCGCGGCGGGCGATGCGACGCAGCGCGCCCGCCACCTCCGGCCGCTGCCCGCACGCCGCCACGAGGAAGCGCGCGTAGGACTGACGGCCGACCGTGACCCGGCCCGTCTTCCACGAGGCCGCGTTGAACACCTCACCCAACTCGTCACGTGTCCGATAGGGATCGGCGGCGACGTATTGCGCGGCGAGGTATTCCTCGATGGTCTGGTGCAGAAACATGAACTCGCCGTGCCGCTGCGCCAACTGACCGCCCCGCCGGACGAGGCCGGTGAGCAGTTCGCGCCATGTGTCGGGCGGGACGTCGCCTGGACGCAGCGGCGCGGTCCACTCGGCCAGCAGCGCCACCACGCCCTCCGCGGCGCCCTTCTGCCGGGCGAAGGCCAACCGCTGCACGAGTTCCTGGCTGTCCGCCAGCAGGGCCTCACCCACGTCCTCGGCGTCACGCCCGTAGGGCGCGAGCACGCCCAGCACCTGCTGCCGGATGCCACTGGGCGTCCCGCTGAACCGCCGCCCGTTGAGCAGCTCCACGAACCGCTCGTAAACCTTCGTGCGGCCGGTGGGCAGCGCCGCTTCGGAGTCGGCCGCGAACAGCTGGCACAGCATCGTCGCGACCAGTGGCGACTGCGCCAGCTCTGCCACGCCCTGGGCCCGCAGCGCCGCGGTGAACCGCTCGGCCATGGCCGCCGGGTTGGGCAGGCCCAGATGGCCGAACCAGCCGGAGGCGAACTGGCGCACCTGCTCGATGGTGAACGGCAGCAAGGCGTACCGGCCGATGGCCGGGTGCGGCTCGGTCAGCGGGCGGGTCGCGATGACCAGGTCGAACGGGCGATCCTCGCCGGGTGCCAGGAGCTTGTCGAGCACGGCACGGCGCTGGTCGGCCCGCATCACCTCGTCAAGGCTGTCCACGAGTACCAGCCAGCGCGCGCCGGGCGCGGGCGGGCGCGCGAAGAATTCGCCGGACAGCGTCCGTCCAAACCCGACGGCGTGCAGCTCGCCGTTGACGCTCGCCGCGACGAGCTCGGCCAGCGGCTGAGCGCCCACCAGGTCGGCCGCCATGACGCGCACCGGCACGCGGTTGTCGGCGCCGCGCAGGTACCGGTCGATCATCGCCTTGACCTCGACCCGCATGAAGCTTGACTTGCCGGACCCGGCATCGCCCACCAGGATGGCGTCGCGTTCCTCGTCGATGATCGCCTTGGCCGGCACCGGTTCCCGGAGGCCCGGCTGCCCGGCCTCCGGCTCGTCGCCCTGCCAGGCCAGCGGCTGCACATAGACCTCGGACAGCGGGGGCGGCGAGAATCCCGGCACCACACCGGGATAGGGGTGGCTGTCGGCCGCCTTGACCGCGAAGCGCAGGTAGTCGCGCAGGGTCGGGCCGGGGAAAGCCCATCCACCGCGCCTGATCTGCTCGTCGGTCAGGTCCTCCAGCCACGACTCGTGCATCAGATGCCCGCCGCCCGCCAGGATCCGGGCCTCCGGGCAGCGCTCAAGGATCTCCCGCGCGCTCAGGAAGTGGGCGCTGCCGGAGCTGCCCGCGAGGCACAGCATGCCGCAGACCGCGCCCGTGGCCAGGTTGACCACCGGGCTGCCGCTCGCGCCCGGGTACACCGGCGCGCCGAAGACCCGGTGCACCTCGATGCCGTCGGGCCCGTGCAGCCGCCCGGGACCCTCGTAGCGCAGCATCGCGGACTGCCCACCGCGAAAGCGCGACTCGGGATGGCCGAACGTCCACATTGGATCGCCAATGGCGAACGTGGGTTTCACCAGCACGGGCGGCAGCAGGCCCGGCCAGCGCAGGAACGCGAGATCCAGGCCGTGCTCGTCGCGGAAGTAGTCCTCGGGGGCGCACGTGAGCGTGAGCTTCTGCCCACTGATCACGACCTCGCCCACCACGGTTTCGGGCAGCGCACCGGAGTCGGGCGCGATGACGTGGGCGCACGTGACGATGACACCCGGCGCGACGCTGAACCCGGTGCCCATGCCGTGCGGGGTCTCCAATGCGACCGTGGCGTGGGCGAGCAGCTCCTGCCAGCCGGACCAGCCCGGGGTCACCCCTGCGGCGGGCGGCTGTTCCACTCCAGCCCGACCTTGATGGCAGACTGCGCCGTGGCCTTGCCGAACACGGCGACCACCGAGCCGGTCTCCCAACCGAAGTCGCAGCCGAACTCCACGGTCACGCGGTCGGCCTGGGTCGCCCGCAGCGCGTGGGAGATCTCCTGCGCGACCACGGTGATGCCCGCGACGACGTCGTTGAGGCTGGGTCTGCGCCCGGCCACCTCCGCCTCGTCGGCATCACCCGCGCGCCCCGGCATGCGGGCGGCGGCGATGACGATGCGGGTCTGGCCCGCCTGGATGGGGACGAACGCGGTCGCGGAGGGGTCTTCGTCGAGCACGACGCTCACCCTAGCGAAGCGCGTCCATGTTCGTCGCCCAGTAGTTCGTGGAGGATGTGCGCGGCGCGGGCCACCGTGTCGCGGTCCTCTTTGGACAGCTGTTTGAGCAGCCCGGAGATGAGCAGGACGCGCTGGTTGCGACCGGCTTCAAGCCGTGCCTTGCCCATCGCGGTGGCTTCGACCCGCACCATGCGCCGGTCACCGTCGTCGCGCACGCGGCGCACGAGCCCGTCGCGTTCCAGCGCGGTGACCAGTTTGGTGATGGCGGCCGGGGTGACCCGCTCCAGGCCGGCCAGCCGGCTCATGGTCTGCGGGCCGGCGAACGTGAGAATCGACAGCAGCGAGGCCCGCGGCCCGTCCAGGTTCATCCCGGCGTCGGTCGCGGCGGCCCGCCGCAGCAGGTGGATGGCGGCGGAGTGCAGCTGGTTGGCGGTGGCGAACAGTTGACCCATATCCTTAACCGTGGTAAACCTTCAACTAGGGTTAAGTATAGGAGGAGCCATGGCCCTGGGACCAGTCGGGCAGATCCACATCAGCGTGACCGACCTGGCCCGCGCGGTCGCCTTCTACCGTGACGTGCTGCAGATCCCTCTGCTTTTCGAGGTCCCCGGCCAACCGATGGCCTTCTTCCAAAGCGGTGACGTGCGGCTCTATTTGGGGGTACCGCAAGAGCCCTCGTTCACGTCCCAATGCGTAATCTATTTCCGGGTCGACGACATCTTCGCCGAACACGAGCGGCTCATCGCCCTCGGCGTCACCTTCCACGACAAACCCCACATCGTGCACCGCGACGCCACCACCGAACTCTGGATGTCCGCCTTCACCGACCCCGACGACCACCATCTCATCCTCATGCAGGAGCACAAACCCGCCCTTCCGCATCGACCATGAACTCACGTCCATGTTCGACGGCGTGTCGCCGCACCAACTTCATGATCGATCTCATGCTGCTCGGCCGGCACCCAGCCGACAGCGTCTGATCGTCGACCGCCCGGCTTCCCGCCGATGCCACGCGAGCTGCTCCCGGGGATGTCTTTTCTGCGCGCTGGCCGCCGCAGGGCCAACAATGCGCTTCACGACGCCGCGCCTCTACCCCGGCAACTCGGAGCAAAGGCGAAACGCGCAAAACACGTCGCGAGAGGGCCAGGGACGTCCTTCACGACGTTGCATCTCTGCCCCAGCGACTAGGAGCAGAGACGAAACGCGCGGAAACGGAAAGCCCGCCACCCCGAGGCCAAAAGCCGGGTCGACTGCTGTGGGTGGCGATTGGGGACGGCGGCGGGTTAGACGGCCGACTCGGTTAACCTGGCGTCTTCTGCCTGGGTGTGTTCGGTCGCGGGGCGGTCAGGCCGCACCCGCTGGGGGGAATCGGAGCGCCAGGCGACCGCGCCGAGGGCGGCGCCGGCGCCGGCCGCGAACAGCAGGGAGCCTGCCCACAGGGCGACGGGCCAGGCGATGGGCGCGGCGAGAGAGTAGCCGATGAACTGGCCGGTCCAGATGGTGAACCCGGCGACCCCCATCGCGATGGGCAGGCCGTAGGTCCACGCGCGCCAGGGCGCGACGGCGAAGAAGAGCTCCGCGGCGATGGCGCCGATCAGTGCGCCGGCCAGGCCGGTGAACAGGAGTTGCTTGTCCCACCCTAGGCTCATCGCCGCGATGACGCCCACGCCGGTGGCGAGGGTGAACACGGTCAGCGTGCCCGCCCGGTAGCGGCCGTCGCGAACCTGCCAAAGCACCGGAATCAGCAGCAGCGCCGTGAACACGAGCAGCCCGCCGATCCACTGGATGACCGTGCTTTCGTCCTGGTGCTCAAGGTAGTCGAGAACCGGTGCGGCCCAACGGAACGGGGCGAGGAAGTTGAGGAAGAACGCGCTGATCGCCACGACCGACGTGAGCGAGATGAGCTCCGGCAGCGTGGTGCCGCCCGCGGACGCGATGCGCTGCGAGCGCCACGCCGTCGTGCCCATCAGCAGCACACCCGACAGCAGGATCAGGTGCGGCGGGCTCAGCAGGGCGTCAATGGAGGTTTCGATGCCCAGCAGCTCGTGCCAGAACATGTCGAACGCGCCGCCCGCGGCGAAGATGGCCGCGCCGGCCGCACCCGCCTTGTAACCGGGCGGGAAAGCGCGCCCGCTGCGCAGCCAGACGAGGCCCAGCCAGGCGAAGAACACGGCCAGCCCCGAATAGAACGTCGCATGCCAGGGGGTGAAGAAGGTTTCGAGGGCACCGTCGAGGTTCACGTGGGCCCAGCCATCGATGTAGACGCCGGTGACGATCCATAGCCCGATCAGCGAGGTGATCAGATCCCGTGTCCAGGTAGTCACGCGCTTACTGTAACCAGTTTCGTTCCCGTGCCCACCACCCCAACTGCAACCGGGAGTGTGCCCCGGTCGCCTCCATCAGCCGGTGCACCCGCCGGGCCACGGTGCGCCGGCTCATCCCGAGCCGCGCGCCGACCGCGTCGTCGGTGAGCCCGGCGACGAGCAGTGACAGCACCGCCCGATCCTGCGGGTCGACCTCCTCAGTGGACGACGTGGACGAGGTAGGCGACGACCTGGACATTGACGCCGCAGGCGTGGCGCCGGCCCAGTATGCCTCGAACAGCGCGCTGACCGCGTCGAGCAGCCGCCCCGGCTTCACCTGCAGCACCCCGTGCTCCAGCTCGACCAGCCCACCGGAGGCGTCGGCGAGTGCGAGCTCGACCGGTACCCCCTTGGAGAAACGGGTTTTGAAAATGTCGTCAATGGACAGTGGCCCGGACGCGTCGGACACGATCCGGTAGGCGAGATTTTCGCGCGGTGTGAACTTGGCGGGCAGCATCGACCCGGTCAGGACGAGCATGCGGAATTCGCGCTGCGCGGACTGGTGCAGCTGCTGCAGCGCGTCGGTCCGTCGCGATAGGACGGTGGGCTGGTGGTCGGTGCGCGGGGTCAGCTCGGCGGCGAGGCGGGCGGCGGTGTGGCGCACCAGCTCCAGGTCGTGGCGGCGCTGCCGGATGAGATGCTCGACGCCGACCTCGATGGGCACGGCGATGGCTTGCTCGTGCGGCGGTGGGGAAAGCTGCGCCAGACCCCGCGAGCGGAGCCGCGCGACCGCCGCACGAGCCGCTCGCCTGCCTTGGCCGGTGGCGGCCGCCAGGGCGGCGAGGGAGGTGGGTCCGCGCCTGATCAAATGGAAGTAGACCAGCTCATCTGATCGGTCGATGCCTAGTGCCTCAAACATCCCATCACCCCCGGACGAAAGGATTGTAGGGCGATGACACGTTTGTGTCACGTCATCTATGTGACAGCATCAATATCTTTTGCGATCAATCACCGGTTGGCACTGTCTGCACATGACTCTTCACTTAGCTCGCTCTCGCTGGAGGGCTGTCCTGATTGGAGTGTTGGCGGCGACCCTCGCCGGCAGTCCGGTCACAGCGGTCCCCAGCGCCACGGAGGACAAGGTCTCGGCGCAGGTGCGATCTGCCGCCGGGCAGAGCGACAAGATCACCTTTTGGGTGACGTTCCATGCGAAGGCCAGCCTCTCGGTTGCCGCCGCCAAGGCCACGAAGGCCGAGCGGGGTGCGTCCGTTCGGGCTGCCAAGGTTGAGACGGCCAACAGTTCCCAGGCCCAGGTGCGCAAGCTGCTCGACAGCGCGGGCGCCGACTACAAGTGGTTCTGGATCTCCAACCGGATCAAGGTGACCGGCGCCAGCAAGCTGGTCGATATCATTGCCGCCCGGCCCGAGGTAGCCAAGATCGAGGAGGACAAGTCGATCAAGCTGCCCGAGCCGAAGAAGGAACCCACGGGGATACCGTCCATCAACGGCGTCGAGTGGGGTGTGGACCGCATCGGCGCACCACGCGTGTGGAACGAACTGGGCACGCGGGGCGAAGGCATCGTCGTGGCCAACATCGACACGGGCGCGCAGTTCGACCACCCCGCCCTGGCATCCAAGTACCGGGGCCGCGCCGACAACGGCGCCATCGACCACAACTACAACTGGCACGACCCGTCCAACATCTGCCCGACGGCGGCACCCTGCGACAACCACGGCCACGGCTCGCACACCATGGGCACGATGGTGGGCGATGACGGCGGCTCCAACCAGATTGGCGTCGCCCCCGGCGCCAAGTGGATCGCGGCCAAGGGTTGCGAGACCAACGGCTGCTCCGAGGAGGCCCTGCTGTCCTCCGGTGAGTGGATCATCGCTCCGACCGACCTCAACGGGGCCAACCCGCGCCCCGACCTGGCACCGGACATCGTCAACAACTCGTGGGGCGGCGACGGATACGACCCGTTCTATGAGGAAATCGTTGCCGCGTGGCTCGCGGCCGGCATCTTCCCGGCGTTCTCCAACGGCAACTCCGGCCCGTCGTGCAGCACCTCTGGCTCCCCGGGCATGTACGAGGAGAGCTACTCCTCCGGCATGTTCGACATCAACAACGTGATCGACCCCGACTCCAGCCGCGGTGCGGGCGAGAACGGCGACATCAAGCCCAACCTGGCCGCGCCGGGCGTCAACGTGCGCTCGTCGGTGCCAGGCAACGGATACGCCAGCGCCACGGGCACGTCGATGGCCTCGCCGCACACGGCCGGCACCGTCGCGCTGATCTGGTCGGCCTCGCCGGCCCTCAAGGGTGACATCAACGCCACCCGGCAGTTGCTGGACAATCAGGCGATCGACGTCGACAACACCTCGTGTGGCGGCACGGCGGACGACAACAACGTGTACGGCGAAGGCCGGCTCGACGCGTTCGCATCGGTAAGCAACGCGCCGCGCGGTCCGCTCGGCTCGCTGCGGGGCACCATCACCAGCAACGGCGCGCCGCTGGCCGGTGCGACCGTGCTGGCCGACGGCCCGATCGACCGCACCACCACGTCGGCCGCGGACGGGACATACTCGTTCCCGGTGCTCAGTGTCGGCGACTACGTGGTGACCGCGTCCAAGTACGGCTACACCTCGGCCACGGGCAACGCGACCGTGACCGAGAACCAGACGTCCACTTTGGACCTCTCGCTGACGCAGGCCGCCTCGGCGACCGTGTCCGGCACGGTCACGGTGGACTCCGACCCGGTCGAGGGTGCCACGGTCTCGCTGGTCGGCACCCCGCTGACCACGACCACCAACGCGGCCGGTTTCTACAGCCTGACCGCGCCGCAGGGCAACTACCAGCTGTCGGTGCAGTCGCCGCTGCGCTGCTCCGACTCGGTGACCCAGACGCTCACGCTGACGGCCGACGTCACCGTGAACGTGGCGCTGCCGGAGCGCACGGACTCGTTCGGATACGCGTGTGGCGCGGCCACCGGCGGCTACCCGACAGTGTCCAATTTGGTCAGCCTGACCGGTGACGACGTCGGCACGAGCGTGCCGCTGCCGTTCCCGGTGCCGTTCTACGGGACCAATTACAGCTCGGTGTTCGTCACCACCAACGGCAGCGCCGTGTTCGGCGCCCAGTCGGCGACGCAGGTCAACGGGGCCATCCCGAGCAGCGGCGTGCCCAACGGCGCGCTGTACCCGATGTGGGACGACCTGTTCGTCGACGCCCTGGCCGGCGTCTACACCGGCGTGGTCGGCACGTCGCCGAACCGCAGGTTCGTCATCGAATGGCGCAACGTCCGCTTCTACTCCGACAGCGCGCAGCGCCTGTCGTTCGTCGCCGAGATCGGCGAGGACGGCAGCGTCGTGTACCGGTACAAGGACGTTGCGGGCAGCTCGCTTGAGGCCGGAAGCAGTGCGACCATCGGCATCGAGAACGCGGCCGGCACGGTCGGGTTCCAGTATTCGCTCGACCAGGCCGTACTGACCGACGGCACGGCGATCGCCTTCCGCACCACCAAGCACGGCGTGGTCCGCGGCACCGTCACCGACGCCAACGACAACCAGGCCATCGCGGGCGCGACCGTCGACTTCGGCGGCCCCGTCACCGCGACGACCGGTGCCGACGGCGGGTTCATGCTCCAGGTGCCGTCCGGCGACCTGAACCTGACCGTGTCGAAGGCCAACTACGAGACCAAGACGGTCGCGGTCGGGCTCGAGCCCGGCACGGTCGAGGTGGTCAACGCCAGCCTGCGCACGGCCAAGGTCACCGCGACCCCGGCCGCGCTGGAGGTCGTCGTGCCGGCCAACCAGACCCGCACCCGTCTGATCACCGTGACGAACGCGGGCGGGCTCGGTACGCCGGTGGCGGTGTCCGAGGTGGGCGATGTCCCGTGGCTGGGCGCTTCGATCGGGGCGAGCTCGCTCGCGCCGGGTGCGTCCACCAAGCTGGCCGTGACGGTGGACACCACCGGGCTCGCGCCCGGGTCCGTCCACACGGCACAGCTCAAGCTCACCTCGCAGAGCGGGCGCAGCCCCGAGCTGCTGGTGGCCGTCAAGCTGGTCGTGCCGGGCTTCCAGCACGCCATCGACGCGGGCGCCAACGGCAGCCACGTCGACCCGCAGGGTGACACGTGGACCAAGGACCTGAAGTACATCGCGGGTCAGGGCTGCGGTTACAACGGTGGCAGCACCACGGTCACGACCAACCGGCCGATCGCGGGCACCGACGACCCGTCCCGGTTCGCCAACGCCCGCCGGGGCATGTACGAGTACCGGTGTGACGGCCTGGCCAACGGCACCTACACGGTGGAGCTCAACTTCGCCGAGATCCAGGGGCTGGCACCGAACAAGCGGATCTTCGATGTGATGATCGAGGGTGTCGAGGTCGTTCCGAACCTTGACATCGCCCTTGAGGCCGACGGCGCGTACCGCGCGCTGAGCCGCACCTTCACCGTCACGGTGACCGACGGTGTGCTGAACATCAGGTTCGTGGAGCGCGCGGGCTTCAACAAGACCCTTGTCAACGCGCTGCGGGTGACCCATCGCCCGGACCTGGCGCAAACGTCGACAAGGCGCTTCGGATAGTCCGGTAGGAAGATAGTCCGGTAAGAAGGTGGCCCCTCGCTCTCCTGGGCGGGGGGCCACTACTGTGTGGGGTATGTTCACCGATGAGGAGCTGGCGTTTCTGCGTCACGTCCGGTTCGGCGAGCTGCCGCAGCCGGTGCGCCCCGAGGACTACGTCGCGACGGTCGAGACCGAGGCGCCGATGGAGGAGCTAAACACCGAGCCCTGGCAGCACCACAGCGTCGGCTACGCCGGCTAGCAGCTTGCCTGGCAGCACCAGCTTGCCGCGCCTGCGCCCGCTGCCGATGATCACGAACGGCGTGTCCACCACGGCCGCGTCGATCAGCAGCGGCCATCCGGCGGGCAGCCCGATCGGTGTGATGCCGCCATATTCCATGCCGGTCTCGGCGACGGCCGTGTCCATCGGCGCGAAGCTCGCCTTGCGCGCGTCGAGATGCTTGCGCACCAAGCCGTTGACGTCGGCCCGGGTCGTGGCGAGAACGACACACCCGGCCAGTTTCATCGTCTCGCCGCGTTTGCCTGCGACTACGACGCAATTCGCCGATGCTTCGAGGGGTACCGCATAAGCCGCGCAAAAATTGGCCGTGTCCGCCAGGTCGGGGTCCGTGTCGACCACGAGCACCTGCTCCGCACCGTCCAAACCGGACAGCGCGTGAGTCACGGCCGGCGCCACCAGATCCGGCCGGTCGATCGCCCGCCACGCCTCGGCGAAGTTGCCGATCGGGCTCTTCATCGTGCACCACCCCTGTTCCGCGGATGCTCCCGCGCCAACCGCTCGTTGCCGCGCTTGTAGTTGCCGGTCCAGCGCGCCATCACCGCCTGCGGATCGTCCGCGACCTCCGCCAGGAACTGCGCCGCCCGCCCGCCGCGCAGGGTTGTGACGGCCCGCCCGTGGCGCGAAATCACCACGCTGCCGTCGGACCGCTCGGCATACTCGAACACGGGTCCCGAGCCTACCCGCACGCGGCCCGGCGAAAGCCGCCCAGGCAGCGGGGTTGCGGTGCGGTACGTTGCGCGTCCCCTCGCCTTCCCATGATGGTCAATGTAAGGCGTGCAACTTCGCCATAACCCGCTCGGCATCCGGGTGGCGCAGGTCCGACAGAAGATCGGCGGCCTGTTGCCACGCGGCCCGCGCCGCGTCCACCCCACCGGTCGCGTGATGGGTATCGCCAAGCCGGGACAGCGTGCCCGCTTCCTCGTAGCGGTCGCCGAGGGCACGGTATAGGGCGAGCGCGCGCTCGTAGCCGTCCACGGCGTCGGCATACTGGCCGAGGCGGTGCCGGGCGAGACCGAGGGTGTCCCAGGTGTGCGCCTGCCCCTCCGGATCACCGAGCTGCTCGAAGAGTGCGAGGGCCTCGTCGCAGCACGCGACCGCGCGATCCGGCTTGCCAAGCGCGAGCAGGCTCACGCCAAGATTGTTCAGCGAGCCGGCCTGCCCGCGATGGTGACCGGCGAACCGGAACAGCGCCAGCGCCCGCTCGATGGCGATGACACCGGCCCGGCGATCGCCGCGCTTGGTCTGCAGGCTCTGTATCGCCCGATAGGTCAGGGCCTGGCCGACCTGGTCGCCTGCCTGAGCGTAGAGGTCGAGCGCGCGATCCAGGTGGCGCTCGGCCTCTTCGTACCGTGTGAGCCGAATCTGGGCGGTGGCCGCGCCGCGCAAGGCGTGCGCCTCGGCACGCGGGTCGCCGAGCCGCCTGCCCGCCCGGATCCCCGCCTCCCAAGCGGAACCCAGGTCGTGCCAGTACCCGCGACGGCCAAGGAACGTCTCCACCGCCCAGGCGAGCTGCCAGATGCTTCGGGCGGACGCGGTGCCGTCGGGCTGGTGAAGGATGGCGAGCAGCACCGGGTGCTCTATGTCCAGCCACGCGATCGCCGCGTTGACGTCAGGGATGCGCTCGACAGCGACGCCGGGTGCGGGTGGCGTCAGCGGCAGGTGGCTCGGGTCGCGCAGCGGATGTATCAATCGGTTCGCGGCGTGTGCCACGTGCACGTAGTGGTCGATCAGCCGGTTGATGGCCGCCCGTGCGCACTCGCCGTCCCGGGAGGGGATCAACTCCGCGGCGTAGGCGCGCAGCAGGTCGTGTGTGGAGTATCGGCGGGCGGCGTACTCGCTGAGCAGATTGGCCTGGGTCAACTCCGTCAACGTCCGTCGCGCCTCGGCCACGGGCACACCGGCGAGGCTGGCCGCCGCGGTCACCGAGATACCGGGACCGGGGTGCCTGCCCAACAGCCGAAACATCCGCGCCGCCGGCTCGGTCAGCGACGCGTAGGACCAGGAGAACACCGCGCGCACCTGGCTGGCCGGGTCTCCGGCATCCAGCGCGTCCAGGCGCCGGGCGGCGTCCAGGACCTCCGCGGTGACCTCGGCCAGCGCGAACCCGGACTGCTGCGCGCGGGCGGCCACGACGGCGAGTGCGAGCGGCAGCCGGCCGCAGGCGGCGACGATCGCGTCGGTCGTCTCGGGTTCGGCCTCGATCCGTTGGGCGCCAAGCCGGCGGGCAAGCAACCGCCATGCCTCCGCATTGGACAGTGGGTCGAGGCGCAGTGGCTGGGCGCCCTCCACCGCGACAAGCGAGGTGAGCTGGTCGCGGCTGGTGACCACCACCACGGCGGGGCCGCTGCCGGGCAGCAGCGGACGGACCTGCTCGGCGTTGCGGGCGTTGTCCAGCACCAGCAGGATCCGCCTGCCCGCGACCAGGCTGCGGAAGTACGCGGTCAGGGCGTCGAGCTCGGCCGGGATCCGGTCCGCCGGCACGCCGTAGGCGTCGAGGAAGGCGCGCAGCGCGGTGGCCGGCGGCACCGCCCGCCCGGCGGGGTCGAAACCGTGCAGGTTCACGAACAGCTGCCCATCCGGGAACCGATCGGCGACTCGGTGTGCCCAGTGGACCGCGAGAGCGGTCTTGCCGATGCCACCCATGCCGGTCAGCACCGCGATCGGCACCCCGCCCGCGTCCGCACCGACCAGCTCGTCAAGGTGCTTGAGCTGTTCACCCCGCCCGATGAAGCCATACACCTCGGTGGGCAGCATGCGGGGCGGAGGCACCGTCGTGCCTGCCGGCGCCGCGGCGACCGGCCGGGGCCCGTCGTCCAGCACCTCGGCTTCCCGCGCCCGGTGCCACAGTTCGGCGAACTCCTCGACCTCCCCGCCGAGCTGCGTCACGATCTCGTTGACGACCTCCCACCGGGACAGCCTCGGTTTGGTGAACACGTCGTGGATCGTGGTCGGGTTGATCCCCGCCGGGCGACGGTCGCTGCGGGTACGGCGCTGCAGCTGTCGCATGCTGGGCTCGCCGGCCGCTGCGTGCAGCGCGTGCAGCCGCTCGTAGTACTGCCGTATCGGGCCATCGGGCACGAGCGGTTGACGCAACCGCCCCATCGCAACTCCCCAGCGCTAACGACGTCTGTCTATCGCATGGTACGGCGACGGTGCGGCACCCGCGTACCGAGTCCAAGTTCGATAGTCCATATCGCGGCAGCGGCCAGCTATGCGCAAAAGCGTGACAGCGGCGGCCCGGCCGGGAGAGAGAACCCGGCCGGGCCCTGTTCGGTATACGTGTGCTGAGTCCCGCTCAGTGGCCGTGCTTGTGCCGGCCGTGCGGGAACCGCGGCGAGTCAGGCGTGAAGTCACCCAGGCTCGCGCCCTCAAACTCGGTGAACATCAGGATCTGCAGGACTTTCCTGTTGTCTTCGATGAGGAAGCCCTGCGGGCTGACCGGCTGGTAGAGCGGTTGGCCCGCCGGCCGTCCGGCGTCCGGATCCACGACCGGGAAGTCGATCGCCGGCGGCGCTGGGGCCAGGTAGAACAGCACCGTGCTGTGCTTCGGCGCCGCCCGCTCGTATCTTCCGATGTTCAAGCCGCGCGGCGCCGAGAGCTCGACGTAGACCTTGCCCTCCGCCTGGGCGGGCAAAGCGCCGCGGTGCGTCCGCGTCACGGTGACCGCGACCACGACCGTCGGCGATGCACCCGGTTCGTCCACCGCGGCACCGATCGTGCGACCTTTCTCAATCTTGCCGATGCGGCCCTCGACCACGAGCGCGGACTCGTCCGCGAGCGCGGCAGGCGTGTCGACGTGGGTGTAGTCCGCGCCGTACCCCTTGAACAGGCTGGCGAAGTCGGCGGCCGTCGAGCCGCTGTCGCGGTCCGAGCCACACCCCGCGGCGGCGCCTGACAGGAGCCCGGCGAGCAGCAGGCCGGCGACGGTTCGCGTGACGGTCGACATGCTCATGCCCGGTTGTTGGCGTGCGTGCGGTGGTGGAGGTTCAGTTGCTGGAACCGCGTTTCGGTGTTGACCGGCCCGGTCCGCATGCAATCGTCGTAGAACTCCGGCGTCGAGGCACCGAACTGCCCGTGTGCCAGGCCGACCGAGTGGCCGAGCTCGTGGCACGCGGTCTTGCGCCGGTTGTGGGTGTCGGTCAGCAGGTTCGGGTTCAGCCGCAGCCGCGCCTGCTCGCACCGGCCGGCGGAGTTGAACGTCAGGCACGCGTAGTCGCCCCGGTTGGGCGCGACCGCCGTGGTCACCTGCCACACCACGTCGCTGGCGGCGTTGCAGACGCCGTTCGGCTCGAAGAACTGGTCATAGCTCGTGTTGTCATGGAGGTAGACCATGGCGGCGACGATCTGGGTGCGGAACGTCTGATTGATCGTGCCGACCGACTCGTCGTAGCAGTACCAGTGGTTGAAGTTGTCGGGCACGCAGCCCTGGTCGGTCAGCGGTCCGTAACAGCCGCCGAAGTTGTCCGCCCGGGCGGGCATGGCGATCGCGCCCACAGCGGCTACGGTCGCCGCCACGGTCAGTGCGATCGACGCCAGGCGGGCAAACAGCCGCTGCCGCGGGCGCGAAGGTTGAGTGGACATGGGGTTTCGATCCTCCTCGTCGACCGACAGTCGGTTGCGCCGGTCGGGAGCCAGCATCCGGCCGAAACCCGCTCCAGGACAACGTTTTCGGGCTGTCAGCTGTGTCGCTGACAGTCAGCCCGGACGCCGTTGCCCAACGGACCGGATCCCGCTTCGCGCGAGAGTGAGATGACAGTCCACTTTGGAGAATCGCATACCGAATCCCGCCATGCGAAGCAAAAGATCATCGCGAATCCGGCCGACCCGTCGCGTCGGTGACCATCGCGTGGAGCCGTCGATTATGCGGCACGCGGAAACCGCCCTGGGGCCTCCCGGCATGGGAGGCCCCAACGGCTGGCTGGGCGGTCAGTTCAGGCGGATGGACCTGACGGCGTCGTTCCAGCCGGCGGGCATCGGGTCGAACCACTGGCCAGGGCCGACCAGCAGCTGGCTGACGCTGCAGCCGGGACCCGCGAACAGCAAGGCGGATCTGGGTCGGTTGTTGTACAGGCTGGACGTCGATGGCGGGACGTCGATGCAGACGCCGGCCCGGTTGTATTGCGAGCGCAATCCGCCGAAGTTGAATTCCGTCCAGAGGCACAGGTATCCCGAGGGACACTGCGGCGCGGCCTGTGCCGGGGTGGCCACGGCCACGGATCCACCGAGGCTGAGCAGGAATGCGGCCGCCAGCATGATGAGTCGTTTGGTCATGGGGTTCCTTTCGTGGTCGTGGAGGACACGCCTCACACACCCACGGTGGCCGGGGATGTCACAGATTCCTCACCAATCGATCACCGGAAAGGGTCAAGCCAAGGGGAGTTGCCCCGATTCGGCGGCTGTCGCGGGTGGACGTTTGATGACCTGGCCGCCCGCGCGGGCCGACATCCGCCTCTGGACGAACGTCGCCAGTCGCGACAGCGCGTAGTTGACGGCGATGAAGATGACGCCGAGCACGGCGTAGAGCTGGATCGGGTTGTCGAGCACCTGGATGATCTGCTGTGCGATGGCGAGCGTGTCCTCGTAGGTGATGATGAACCCGAGCGACGTGTCCTTGAGGATGACCACGAGCTGGCTGATGAGCGCGGGCAGCATGACCCGGAACGCCTGCGGCAGCAGGACCAGGCGCACGGCCTGGCCCGGGGTGAGCCCGATGGAGTCGGCGGCCTCGCGCTGCCCGTACGGCAGCCCGTCCATCCCCGACCGGATGATCTCGGCGATCACGATGCCGTTGTAGATGGTGAGCCCGATTACCAAGGGCCACATGGGATTGGTGATGCCCGACAGGCGCCACGCGAAGAAGATGGTGACGAGCACGGGCAGCCCGCGGCCCACCTCGATGGCCGCGCGGGTGAGCGCGTTGAGCACCGCGCTCAGGCCCCGCAGCGCGAAGGCCACGATCCAGGGCAGGCCGCCGAACCGGCGATGGCTCAGGGCGCGTAATTGCATGCGCAGCAAGGCGAGCGCCGTACCAAACAATAAAGAAGTTAAAATCGCCAATGCCGCGGCTTGCAGCGTCGCCAGCAGGCCGGTCGCGAGCCGGTCCCAGACCAGTGGCATGTTCGTGTTGGCGGGGTCCACGAGCGGGC
Organism: Allorhizocola rhizosphaerae; assembly: GCF_003426775.1. GTDB lineage: Bacteria > Actinomycetota > Actinomycetes > Mycobacteriales > Micromonosporaceae > Allorhizocola > Allorhizocola rhizosphaerae. Next base: position 15,969 of record NZ_QJUG01000154.1, read on the forward strand.
CCCATTTTTCCGGCGACAGCTGACCGCGCGCGGCGAGCGGGCGGTACAGGAAGAAATATCCGGCCGCCAGCAGCAGGAGGCCGAGCACGATGCTGACGATCGTGGTGCGCCGCCGGGCGATCGGGCCCGGGGTGTCGTAGAGAACGGGTGTCGTCATCTGCCCGCCGCCCTTCGCTTTTCGAGCCGGTCCAGCATCAGTCCAAGGGGGACGGTCATCACCAGGAACCCGAGCGAGATGCCGATGAACACCGGCACGATGGGATATCCACCGGCTGAGGTGAGCGCCGACCCGTTGCTGAACAGTTCACCGGTCACGCCGAACGCGCCCGCGAGCGCCGAGTTCTTGATCATCGCGATGATGACGCTGCCGAGCGGAACCACGGCCGCCTTTCCGGCCTGCGGCAGCACGACATAGCGCAGGTTCTGGGTGAACGTCAGGCCCAGCGAGCGGGCCGCCTCGGCCTGCCCCGCCGGCACCGCATTGACCCCCGACCGGATCGCCTCGGCCACGAACGCCGCCGTGTAGACGCCGAGCGCCACGATGGCGAACCGGAAGTACGGCAGCTCGATCCCGAGCCGGGTGAACACCGACGACAGCCCCGGAATCTTGAGCAGGTCGGCATTGGGCGCGCCGAGCTCGGCGAAGGCCGCGCCGGTCATGAAGAACACGATGGTCAGCGGAAGATTCCTGAAGACCGTGACATATGCCGTCCCGACCCAGCGCAGCGGCGCCACGGGCGAGATGCGCATGGCGGCGACGAGGGTGCCGAGGATCAACGCCCCCGTCGCCGACAGCACGCAGATCTGGAACGTGACCCAGAACCCGCTGACGAAAACCTCGCGGTTTTCGACCAGGACGTCCATCAGTAGCGGTTCACCGCGGGGCACGTGGGCACGTTCGGGTCGAACTTGCCCGCCGTGTCCGTCCAGGCCTTGGCGTAGCGCCCGTCCTGGCACGCCTTCTCGATGACGTCGTTGATGAACGTGCGGAACTTGCCATCGCCCTTGCGCACCCCGATGCCGTAGGGCTCCTCGGTGAACTTGCTTCCGGTGAGCTTGAACGCGCCGTTGCTGTCCGCCACGTAGCCGAGCAGGATCACGTTGTCCGTGGTCACCGCGTCCACCTGGTTGTTCTTCAGCGCGTCCACGCACTTGGAGTACACGTCGAACAGCACCAGCTGGGCGGCCTCGTCGCGCAGGTATTGCTTGATGTTGTTGCCCGGCGTCGAGCCCTGCACCGAGCACACCTTCTTGGTGCCCTCCCGGAACACCTCGGGCCCGGTGACGGAATTGTCGTCCGAGCGCACCATCAGCTGCTGACCCGCGACGTAGTAGGGCCCGGCGAAGTCGACCCGCTCCTTGCGCTTGTCGTTGATGGTGTAGGTGGCCACGACGTAGTCCACGTCGCCCTTCTCGATGACCTCCTCGCGCACGGCCGACGGCGTCGCCACCCACTCGATCTTGTCGGCGGAGATGCCCATCTCCCCCGCTATGATCTTGGCGATCTCGACGTCGAACCCGGCCGGCTTGCCGTCAAGGCCCTTCAAACCGAATCCGGGCTGATCGAATTTGGTACCGACCTTGACCTTCTGGGCGTTCTTGAGCCTTTCCATGGTGGTACCGGCTTCGAAGCTCGCCGTCGCGCCGGGCGTGTCACCGGCTCCGCCACCGCCACCGCCGCCACACGCGGACAGCCCAAGGGCCAGCGCGGCGACCGCTGCTATATACATCCCCCGCATTGCTTGCATCCCCTCGTGTCAGTGCAAAACCTTCGACAGGAAGTCCCGCGCGCGAGCGCTGCGCGGGTTGCCGAAGAACTCAGCCGGCGGCGCCTGCTCCACGAGCTCGCCGTCGGCCATGAAGATCACTCGGTGGGCCGCGTGCCGGGCAAAACCCATCTCATGGGTGACAACGATCATCGTCATGCCGTCGGCGGCCAGCCCGGTCATCACCTCAAGCACCTCGCCGACCATCTCCGGATCGAGCGCGCTCGTCGGCTCATCGAACAGCATGGCCTTGGGCTGCATCGCCAGCGCCCGCGCGATCGCGGCCCGCTGCTGCTGCCCGCCCGACAGCTGAGCCGGCAGCTTGTCAGCCTGGTCGGCGATGCCCACGCGGTCGAGCAGCCGCATGGCCCGCTCGCGCGCCTCGGCCCTGGACTCCCGCCGCACCTTGATCGGCCCGAGCGTCACGTTGTCCACGATGGTCAGGTGCGCGAACAGGTTGAACGACTGGAACACCATGCCGACCTCGCTGCGCAGCTTCGCCAGCGCCCGTCCCTCGGCGGGCAGCACGCGGCCGTCGAAGCGGATCGTGCCGGCGTCGATCGGCTCCAGCCGGTTGATGACCCGGCACAGGGTCGACTTGCCCGACCCGGACGGGCCGATGACTACGACGACTTCGCCCCGGTCGACCGCGAGGTTGACGTCGCTGAGCACGTGCAGCGAGCCGAACCACTTGTGCACCGAGTCCAGTTCGATGAGGTGACCGGCCATACGATCATGCTAGATCACGCAGAGTGATGTATTAGCTCCACAACGCGCGTCAACACGTCCGGATCAGTCTCCGGCATGACACCGTGGCCCAGGTTGAAGACGTGGCCGGGAGCGGCGCGGCCCTCCGCGACCACGCGGCGGGTTTCGCGCTCGACCACCTCCCACGGCGCGAACAGCACGCACGGGTCGAGGTTGCCCTGCACCGCCTTGCCCTTGACCAGCCCGGCGGCCACGTCGAGTGGGGTGCGCCAGTCCACGCCGACCACCTCGGGACCCGCCTCGGCCATGGCCGTCAGCAGCTGGGCCGTGCCCACCCCGAAGTGGATCCGCGGCACCTGCGGCACGCTGGCCAGGATCCGCCGCGAGTGCGGCAGCACGAACTCGCGATAGTCGCGTTCGGACAGTGCGCCCGCCCACGAGTCGAACAGCTGCACCGCGCCCGCCCCGGCGCGCACCTGCACCTGCAGGAACGTGGACGTGACGTCCGCGAGATAGGAGCACAGCGCGTGCCACGTCTGCGGGTCGCCATACATCAGCGCCTTGGTCTTCTCGTGGTGCCGCGACGGCCCGCCCTCGATCAGATAGCTCGCCAGGGTGAACGGCGCGCCCGCGAACCCGATCAGCGGGGTGTCACCGAGCTCCTTGACCAGCAGCCGTACCGCATCGTCCACAAACGACACCTGGCCCGGGTCGAGCCCGCGCAACGCGGCCACGTCGGCACGCGAACGGATGGGCGAGGCCACCACCGGCCCCGTCCCACCCACGATATCGATGTCGATGCCCGCCGCCACCAGCGGCACGACGATGTCGCTGAACAGGATCGCGGCGTCCACGCCGTGCCGGCGCACCGGCTGCAGCGTGATCTCGCAGACCAGCTCGGGCCGCCGGCACGACTCCAGCATCGGGACCCCGGCCCGGATCGCCCGGTATTCCGGCAATGACCGCCCGGCCTGCCGCATGAACCACACTGGGGTGCGCGAAACCGGCTCGCCCCGGCACGCGCGAAGAAATTCACTCATCACGGCCCATCGTGCCAGAAGCACGGCGCGCCGTGCCGCGCGGTGAGCGCGAAGAGACCTAGGGTTACGTGTATGGCGCTCACGACCGTGCTCCCCGAGACGTTCACACGCGCCGTCAGCGCGCTCAAGCAGGCCAATCCGCGCGAAGAGATCCTGCTTGAGGAGGCGCCCGCGCCCGGGAAGCTCGCTTCCCACGCATACGCGCTGGGTGCCACGGTGATGCGCCGCGGGGAGGAAGTCGCAACCGGCCGGCTGGTGCTGCTGCACGAGCCCGCCGGGCACGAGGCATGGGAGGGCGACACCCGGCTGGTGTGCTATGTCACCGCCGAGGTCGAGCCCGACATGGCCAACGACCCCTTATTACCGCAGGTGGCCTGGGGCTGGCTGATCGACGCGCTGGACACGCACACCGAGGGCTACCTGGCCATCGGCGGCACCGTGACCCAGACCACGTCCAGCCGGTTCGGCGGGCTGCACGGTCCAACCACGACAGATCTCGAACTGCGCGCCTCGTGGACGCCGCTGCCCGACAGCGCCGCGGCCCACCTGGACGCATGGTGCGCCCTGCTCGCCTCGACGGCGGGTCTGCCGCCCGTGGGAGTGGCAGCGATGCCATTGCGCCGTGCCTAACACATGACCATGGCGTTAAGTTGTGTTACATGACCGGGCCAACCATGCTGACCTCGCCCACCGGAGGGACCCCCGTGCCCGTGGAGACCGCGGCCGGGCTTGCCGAGGTCATCGCGAGGTTTTCGGCGGGGACGGGCCCCGTCGCGGTCGACGCCGAGCGGGCCTCCGGATTCCGCTACAGCCAGCGGGCATACCTGGTGCAGCTGCGCCGCGAGGGCAGCGGGATCGCGCTGATCGACCCGGTACCGCTGGGCGATCTTTCGGCGCTCAATGCGGCCCTGCAGGACGCGGAGTGGGTCCTGCACGCCGCGAGCCAGGATCTGCCGTGCCTGGCCGAGCTCGGGATGCGGCCGCGACAGCTGTTCGACACGGAGCTCGCGGCGCGGCTGGCGGGCATGGAGCGGGTGGGGCTCGCCGCGCTGACCGAGCAGCTTCTCGGGTACTCGCTGGAAAAACATCATTCGGCGGCCGACTGGTCGACCCGGCCGCTGCCACAGGAGTGGCTCAACTACGCGGCGCTCGATGTGGAGTTGTTGATCGCGCTGCGCGAGAAGCTCGACGCCGAGCTGACCCGGCAGGGCAAGCGCGAGTGGGCGGCCGAGGAGTTCGCGGCGCTGGCGGCCAGCGGTGCGCGGGCGAGCAAGCCGCGCCCCGATCCGTGGCGCCGCACGTCGGGCATGCACCGCGTGCGCGGGCCTCGGGCCCAGGCCAGGGTG
>NZ_QJUG01000155.1 GCF_003426775.1 Allorhizocola rhizosphaerae
GGGCGCGTCGGCCGCCCTCGTCCCGCGACGGTGCGGCAGCTGGCCGCCGTGCTCAACCTGTCGGGGGCGGATCGGGACCGGTTGCTGGCCGCCGCGCGCGGGGAGCCCTCGGGGCCGCCTTTGCCGGCGCGGTCCGCGAACGTCACGCCGGCGCAGTTGGCGGCTGCCGTCGCCGGGTTCACCGGCCGGGCCGAGGCCCTGCGTTTGCTGGACAGCCTGCTCGGCACGGAAAGGGACGAACCTGTGGCGCCCGTGGTGATCTCCGCCATCGGGGGCACCGCCGGGGTCGGGAAGACCGATACCGGATACCGATCTGCGTATCGAGGAAGCGATCGCCCGGCTGGTGGCCGAGGCGCCACCGCTCAGCCCGGGTCAGCGGGCGCGGATAGCAGAACTCTTCGCAGTAGCACGCCCAGATAGCCGCTCAAATCAGCGATCGAGTTGCTAATGACGGTCTGCGTCTGCCGTTCCAGCTGAACAGGCATCACGCTTCCGGGGTTTCTGTCAGTCCAAAGTGGACTGATCGACCTGCTTCACCTATACCTTGCCGTGACAAACTCAGCGTCTCTCGGTCCTGCCACCTTCTTCGTCTACCGGCTTCCGTCTAGACGGTGACGTTGTTGCAGCGCCAACCGTGCGGGGCCGACCAGCGGAGTGCCTCGGCGTCGTCTGCGGAGCCTGCGGTGCAGAGGGCCGCGCGACGGTCCGTGAGCGTCGCTATGCGGAGGCTCTCAGGGGCTCGAGGGCGGCTAGGACGAGGTCGAGGCCGAATATGAACTCCTCCGCCGGGTCGTAGCCGGCAGCGACGAGCGCCGCGGCGGACTCGTTGAGGTAGGGGAACTCGTCAGGAGGAAGCTGGGGCAGGAAGACGTTCTCGGTCATGTCCGCGAGCTCATCGGCGGTGTCGAACGGCAGGCTGGCTTCCTGTAGGGCGAAACCGTAGACGTAGCTGTCGAGCAACCAGTTGGCGTGCGTCGCCATCAAGACCGGGAAGCCAGCCCTCCGCAGGCAGGCGGTGACCGCTTCGCGGTGGCGAAGGTTCGCGGGCCCGGGCGATGTCCGCGACTCCATCAGGCCGATCGCCCACGGGTGGTGTGCGAGAACCTGTCGGGCGGATACCGCCCGCCGTCGCATCGCTGACTGCCAGTCGGTCTCCTCGGGCGGAAGCTCGATCTCCTCGAACACGATGTCGATCATGGCGTCCAGCAACTCCTCCTTGCTCGCCACGTAGTGGTAGAGCGACATCGCGCCCGCGCCGAGCGCGCTGGCCAGCCGGCGCATGCTCAGCCCGTCGACGCCCTCGCGGTCGGCGAGCCGGACCGCCTCGGCCACCACCCGTTGCTTGCTCAGCCCCGCGTCTGACGCGATCTGGCGTGGTTCCCTCGCAGACACGGGTCTCCTCGCTCCCTCGAACGGCTTGACAATCGTACAGCGTACGTCCATAGTACGGCGTACGCTCGTAGTACAGTGTACGACGTACGGTGTACGAACCTGTGAGAGTCGTGGCTCGGACGTGAGGAGGCTTCCGTGGGAGTCGAACAGCGATCGAATGCCCGAGCACGCCTGGTGCCGCGGGGCGAGTCCGGCCGGGGCGACGACGATGCGGGCCGCCGTCCAGCACCGCTACGGCTCGCCCTCAGTGCTCGAGTCGTCCGAGGTCGGGCTACCGCTGCCCGGTCGGCGATGTGCTCGTCCAGGTGGGCGCGGCCTCGGTACATCCCTGCCGCCACTCCGCGGAGGAACCACTCCTCTCGAAAGAAGAACCGATGACCATCCGAACGAAAACCCCGAACCTGCTCGACAACCCGCTGATCCACGTGCAGGCCAAGCTCGCCGCCGCATGGACCAGCTTCATGTTCCTCTACATCTACGTCGACTACTTCCACCTCTACAAGCCCGGCGTCATCGACAACCTCCGCGCCGGCGTCGTCTTTGAGTTCGACATCAGCCCGACGTTGTTGACCATGATGCTCGCGTCCGTGGCGATCCCGGCCCTGATGGTGATGCTGTCCATGACGCTGCCCGCCCGGGTGAACCGCGCCACGAACCTCGTCGTTGCATTGCTCTACATCCCCTACTCGGTGGTCAACGCGGCAGGGGAGTCCTGGGACTGGGCCTTCTTCTACGGCCTCTCCATCGGAATCGAGGTGCTGCTCCTGGCCTTCATCCTGCGCTCCGCCTGGAAATGGCCTCGAACCCCCGCCGTCCCAGCCGGTCCCGCGACGACCGACCTTCGACAGTAGGTATCCGTGCAAAGTCCCACGGCGTGAAGCCCGCCGCCGCGGACACCGGGCCGACCGTGACCAGCTCAGTCGCGGTATACGCAGAAACCTGCTTACGAACGGTCCGGTGTCCGCGCGGAGGCTCACTGGCCGGTGGCCAACGCCCGTGATGGGGACCCTGCTGCCGGCAATCATCCTGGGGGTGGTCGCGGCCCCGGACCCAGCCGCGGCGGGGAGGTCAAGTGGCCGCTTGTTCGGCGTTCGGACCGGCAGTGGTGCCGGCATCGACGAACCGCATCGGCCGGGTCCTGCGTGGCTTGGTCGGGTGGTGCCGTCGGGCGGGGATCGGATTGCCGTTCTCATCGAACTTCCCCGGCGCTGGCCGTCCACTGGGCTCACCGGGTCGCCGGTCAGTTCCCTATGGCCAGCTATATGTGTGAACCTGCGCGGGTTCGACCCCGCCGGCCGACCGGTGGAGCCGGCGGCCGCGGTGCGCGGCTTCCCCGACGCGCTCGGCGTGCAGCCGGAGCGAATCCCGGCCGTCGCGGAGGCGCAGTACGCGCTGTACCGCAGCATGCTGGCCGACCGCCGCGTGCTGGTCCTGCTGGACAACGCTCGCGACGCCGAGCAGGTGCGCCCGCTGTTGCCTGGATCGGCCGGCGCCCTGGTGCTGATCACCAGCCGAGACCGGCTCACCCCGCTGGTCGCCACCGAGGGCGCCCGCCCGCTCGGCCTGGACACGCTGTCCACAATGGATGGTCGTGAGCTGCTGGCCAGGCGGCTGGACGCCGGTCGGGTCGCGGCCGAGCCGGAGGCAGTGGACGCCATCATCGAGGGCTGTGCCCGCCTGCCGCTGGCCTTGGCGATCGCTGCGGCCCGCGCCGCGCAGTCCGGTCTGCCGCTTGCCGCCCTCGCCGCCGACCTGCATGACACGGGACGCCGACTGGACACATTGGACGCAGGCGACCCCGCCAGCCAGGTCCGGGCCGTGCTGTCCTGGTCGTACACCACCCCCAGCCCGCCTGGGGCCCGTTTGTTCCGGTTGCTGGGGTTGCACCCCGGCCCGGACATCTCCGTTGCCGCCGCGGCGAGCTTCGCCGGATGCCCGCCGGCGCGGGTGCGCCCGCTGCTGGCCGAACTTACCCGCGCGAGCCTCATCACGGAACACCTGCCGGGCAGATACACCTGGCACGACCTGTTGCGTGCGTACGCCACCGAACTGGCCGCCCAAGACCCCGAGCCCGAACGACGCACAGCCCTGACCCGCCTGCTCGACCACTACCTGCACACGGCGTACACCGCCGCCTGGCGATTGGCGCCGACCCGGGAGCCGTTTACCATCGCCCCGCCCGCACCTGGAACCACTCCCGAACACCCCGCCGATTACCAGCAGGCCCTCGCCTGGTTCACCGCCGAACACGCTGTGCTGCTGGCTGCGGTCGATCATGCTGCCGGGTTCGGCACCTACACCTGGCAGCTGGCCTGGACGCTCGCCGATATCCTCGACCGGCAGGGCCACTGGCACGACCACGCAGCCGTGCAGCAGGCGGCGGTGGCGGCTGCCGGACAACTGAACGACCCGCCCACCCGGGCTCGCGCCCACCGCAACCTCTCCATTGCCTACGGCCGGTTGGGCAACTTTGATGCCGCCCATATCCATCTGGGACACGCCCTCGACCTGACCACCCGGGCCGGTGACCTGACCGGGCAGGCCAACACCCACCCGGGCCCTAGGTCTGTTGTATGGCGGCGTGGTCGCCACTTCGAGGCCCTTCACCACGCACGTCAGGCCCTCGACTTGTTCCGGGCCGCCGGGCACCGGCAGGGGACCGCGAGCGCCCTCAACGCGGTCGGCTGGTACCACGGTCTCCTCGGCGACCACCACCAGGCCATCACGGCCTGCCAGCAGGCCCTCGCCCTGCTCCAGGAACTCGGCGACCGCCTCGGGCAGGCCGCCACGTGGGACAGCCTCGGCTACGCTCACCGTCAGCTCGACTCCTACAACGCCCCCACCGAATCGGCGTAGAACGCGGACTCGGCGACCTGCGGTTACGCGTTCAACTGTCATGTGCCCCAAGCTCAACCAGCGGTACGGCAGTTTAGCGTTGCGAGATGTAGTGCAGGATCACGTTGTGCACGTGGTGGCTCTTGTGGTCGCCGCGGAACTCCATCTCGTACACCTGCGCGCCCACGTTTATCGCGATCGCGCCCGTCGAGAAGAACGAGCCTGCCCACGATTTGTTGCTCACCACGCTCACGCTCGTGATCTTCGCGTACGGGATGCTCGTGATGGCGATCTTCTTGCCGACGAACGACTTGTCCTGCACGATCACCCGCCGGTCGGTCAGCCCTATGAACCCCGTCCCCGCGCCGATGGCGTCGTACACGGCGATCACCGTCTCGCCCTCCAACAGCCCGCTCTGGATCTGCTTGAGCTGTTCCTTGCGGTCGTAAACAATCTCACGCGCACTCACCTACCCGACAGTAACGGCAGCGCGCAACAATAGGCGCATGCGTGATGCGGTGATCGTGGCGGCAGTGCGGACTCCTGTGGGCAAGCGGGGCGGCGGGCTGTCCGGGATCCACCCGGTGGACCTGGCCGGGCATGTGCTCAAGGCCCTGCTCGACGACCCCGCGCCCGTCGAAGACGTGATCTTCGGTTGTGTCTCGCAGAGCGGGGAGCAATCGTGGAACGTGGGCCGCAACGCGGTACTGGCCGCTGGATGGTCTGAAACCATCCCGGGCACCACACTCGACCGCCAGTGCGGGTCGAGCCAGCAGGCCGCGCACTTTGCCGCCGCGACCGTCATCTCCGGGCAGGCCGACTTCGTCGTCGCCGGGGGAGTGGAGTCGATGAGCCGGGCTCCGATGGGCTCGTCGGCCGCTGACGCCATGCCCTTCGGGCAGGCCGTCCGCGACCGCTACCGGGGGGTCGAAGGCTTCGCCGACGGCGCGCAGATCCCGTTCAGCCAGGGCATCGGCGCCGAGATGATCGCCCAGCGCTGGGGGCTGACACGAGCCGTGCTCGACGAATACTCACTGGCCAGCCACACCAAGGCCGCCGCGGCCGACTTCACCGACGAGATCGCCCCGATCGCGGGCGTCACGCACGACGAGGGCATCCGCCGCGACACGTCCCTCGAACAGCTTGCCGCGCTCAAGACACCGTTCAAACCCGACGGTGTCGTCACGGCCGGCTCGGCCTCGCAGATCTCCGACGGCGCGGCCGCGCTCGCCGTCACCACCTCCGAGAAGGCCCGCGCGCTTGGCATGAAACCGTTGGCGCGCATCCACACCGCGGTCGTGACCGCCGACGATCCGGTCATCATGCTCACCGCGCCCATCCCGGCCACGGCCAAGGCGCTCAAGCGCAGCGGGCTGTCCATTGACGACATCGGCGTGTTCGAGGTCAACGAGGCGTTCGCGAGCGTGCCGCTGGCCTGGCTGGCCGAGACCGGCGCCGACCCGGCCCGGCTCAACCCGCGCGGAGGCGCGATCGCGCTGGGCCATCCGCTCGGCGCGACCGGCGCGCGCCTCATGACGTCGATGCTGTTCCATCAGCGGGCGCACGGCATCCGCTACGGCCTGCAGACCATGTGCGAGGGCGGCGGCATGGCCAACGCGACCATCCTGGAGCTGCTGGAGTAGCTAGTAGCCCTGCTCGCTGCCGAGCCAGTCGGGGTGGTCCACCAGCCACTCGTGGATGCGGTTGTCGCGCAGCGCCGCGAACATCTGCCGGCTGTCTTCGCTGAGCGCCTCGGCGGCCGTGCCCGAGATGGGCGCCGGGTTGTAGGCCCCACGGTTGGTCTTGACCATGAAGATGTCGCCCGCGGCAAGGTCTTTGAGCGTGAAGAACCAGTCTTCCAGTTTGACCCCGTTGGTCCACACGGTCAGCGCGCTGCCGACCGACTCGATCAGCCGCAGCGCCTTGGGCAGGTCGGTGGTCAGGCCCTGCAGCCTGGCCTCGCGCACCAGCGCCTTGATGAACTGCTGCTGGTGGCGCTGGCGCCCGTAGTCGCCGTCCTCAAGCTCGAGCCACTCGCGCTGCCGGGTGTAGTCCAGCGCCTCCTCGGCGGTCAGGCGGCGCGTGCCGCGCTCGAAAACCCTTGGGGTGCAGCCGGGCCGTTTGTGCGCGTGGTATTCGCTGTCGAACCGTGCCGGATAACAGAGCTGACCGTCGGCGGTCGTTCCATAGTGGACGGACTCCACCCGCTCGTCGATATACATGGTGACGCCGCCGAGCAGGTTCACCGCCTTGGTGAAGCCGGTGAAGTTGACGATCGCGGCCGCGTTGAACACGATCCCGAGCTCCCCGCTGATCGTGCGCATGAGCAGGTCCAGCCCTCCGGCGCGGCCGTTGCCCGCCTTGGCCTCGCGGTGCCCGTCGGTGTAGGCCGAGTTGAGCTTGCCCGAGCCGTGCCCTGGGATCCGCACCCACAGGTCGCGCGGCAGCGACACCAGATAGGCCCGGTCGCGGCTCGGCGGCACGTGCAGAATCATGATGGAATCGGCCAGCGGAGTGTCCTTCCGCAGCTCCCCGCCGACCGCCTGGCCGTCATCCACTCCGACAAGCAATATATTGAGGGTACCGGTCAGGGCCCGGCCCTCCGGGACGACCGACGTGTTCTCCGGGTCGGACGGGATCTCCACCTGCGTCACGCTGCTGACCGCGCGGTCGAGCGCCACCTTCACGGCGATCATCACCCCACCGGACGTGAGCACGAGCAGCGTGCCCGCGGCCACCAAAAGCCTTGCCCACCAAGCCTTGCGGCGTTTGCCACGCGGCGGCGGGGGTTCCGGCAGAGGCGGCGGTGGCGGCAGCAGCTCCGGCTTGCGGCTCTTCGTGGTCACGAAGGCGGAACTCATACCATCGACCCTAGCGCGCGGTGGCGTGATCCCGCCGACCCGGTGGGTGCCACCAGGGCGCAACCAAACACGAGTCCGGCGCGACGATATGGCGTGACGCAGACCGAATCGCGGGCGCGTTTCGGGTCGTTCCCGAGATCTGCGAGTCTCATTACGACCCGATGATCCGGCTCGCGTGCCCGACCACGGCAAGCCTCCCCGTCGCGGAGGGCATCGTGCAGGACGCGTTCGCCGATCTGCACCGCGTCCTGTCGCGCGTGGACGATCCCGGCCGGTGGCTGCATCGCGCCGTGGCCAACCGATCGACGTCGTGGCTGCGCCGGCCGATCGTGGCACGCCGCCATCTCGGCCGAGCGCACCGGGCGCTCGACCATCCACCGCCGGGGTCGCACATCGCCGTCCGGCAGGCGCTGGCCAACCTGCGGCCCCGCTATCAGGCGGCCGTGTTCCTCCGCTTCTATCTCGGCATGTCCGAAGTGGACATCGCCGAAGGGCGGCTCACCGTGCGGGGGCGGAGGCCTTGACGCTGCCCCACACCGTGCGGACCGCCACAAACACGAGGAAAGCCGCAAACAGCCGGTCGGCCACGGTTTGCGGCAGCCGCACCGAAAGCTGGCTCGTCGCCAGCGCTGCGAGCATGCCGGAGCAACCGATCCACAGCGCCTCGGACATCGACCCCAGCCCATTGCGCAGATTGCGCCAACTGCCCAGGGCCGAGGTCGGCAGGATCGCCAGCAGCGAGGTCCCCTTGGCCAGCACGGCCGAAAGCCCATAACCCAATTGCATCAGCGGTACCATCGCGGCCCCGCCGCCCACGCCGGTGAGCGCCGCCAAGACCCCGATCGCGACCGCAGCCGGAACCAGCCACAGCAGCCGCCACCCGTGCACCGCCTCTCCCTGCGCAATGGTTGTGCCGAACGCCATCCGCACCGCCACCGCAAGCGCGAACAACGCGAAAATCCAGCGCAACACGCCCTGCGACAGGCGCGTCAGCAGATGGGTCCCGATCCATGCCCCGGCCATCAAGCCGGCGATCAGCGGCGCGGCGACAAGCACATCGACTTGGCCGTGCACGGCATACCCGACCATCGCGGCCAGCGACAGCGGGCCGATCGCGAGAAACGAGGTGGCGACGGCCTGCCGGTGGTCGCGACCACACCAGGCGACCAGTGCCGGCACGACGACCGCGCCCCCGCCGACCCCGAACAGGGCCGACATCACCCCGGCCAGCACACCGATCCCCACGAGCGTATGGCGCTTCACCGACTCAGCTTCCTCCAAAGGTTGGTGGGACCATACCTACCCCGGTACCAGGTGAGTCTGATCACGATCGGCCAAAAGAAGCGGACGCCGGCCGAATCGGCGGCCAAGATTGCTGGCTGATCCCCCACCCCCCAAGGAGTGATTGGCCGTGAGGCCAAGTTTCGTCGCGTTACGCCAGCACAATTTCCGGCTCTGGGCCGCCGCCAACCTCGTTTCCGTTACCGGCAGCTGGATGCAGGTGCTCGGCATGAACTGGCTTGTGTTGTCGGCCACCGGTTCTCCCGCGCGCATGGGCGTCGCCGTGCTGCTGCAGGCATTGCCGGTGCTCGTGCTGGGCCCGTTCGGCGGGGCGCTGGCCGACCGCCTGCCCGCCCGGCCCACACTCGTTGTGACACAGGCGGTTTACGCACTTCTCGCGCTCGCCATGGCCGTGTCGTCGAGCACAGGCGTCGGCGGGCTCGCTGCCATCTACGCCATCACGTTTCTGTCCGGGGTGGTGGCCGCGCTCGACGGCCCGGCCATGGGCCGCTTCGGTTCCACCGTGGTCGCGCCCGAACACCTGGGCAACGCCCTCGCGCTGGGCTCGATGGTCAACTCGGCGGGCCGCATCGTGGGCATGAGCCTGGGCGGCGTCCTCGTCGCCGTGCTCGGGCCGGCCCCACTGTTTTTGGCCCGCGCCATCAGCATCGCGCCCATTATCGCGGCGCTGTTCGGGATGCGCGCGTCGGCGCTCGTGGATCTGGTACCGCATAAGGTCTCTGAAAATGCCTTTAAAGCGGTTCGCACGGGCTTCAGATACGTCCGTGCGGAACCATTGGTGCTCATGGCTTTCGCGCTGGCGTTCGTGCTGGGCAGCCTCGGCCGCAACTACCAGGTGACCATGGGCGCCATGGTCGCCGGGCCGCTGGAGTCGGGCGCGGGCGGCTATGGCGCCCTGTCGACGGCGTTCGCGGTCGGCGGTGTGCTCGGCGGGCTCATCGCGGCCGCCCGGCGTGACATGTCATACCGATTCCTCGCGGGCATCGGCCTGGCGGGCAGCGTGTTGCAGGTCGCCTCGGGGCTCATGCCAAGCCTGTGGACGTTCGGCGCGATGATGGTGTTCATCGCGGCCACAGCGGTCATCATCGATACGGTCGTCGCGACGCGGGTCCAGCTCGACACGCGCGGCGACATGCGTGGCCGGATGCTCGCTCTGCTCACGGTCACCGGCTCGCTGGCGGGCGCGATCGGCGCCCCGCTTTTGGGCTGGATGAGCGAGACCCTCGGTGCGCGTGGCTCCCTGGTGATCGCCGGGGTGGTGTGCGCGGCGGCGTGTGTCGGGGCCGGGCTGGCGCTCAAGCGCGTGACCGGGCTGTCCCCGGCCGCGGCGCCAACGCCGATCCCGCAAACGCCGATCCCGTCCCCGGTGGGACAGCTGGCCGCCGCCGCAGCCCGCTAGCAAAACCGGGGTGGAGTCAGCGGAGCACGGCTCGGATCGCGTCCAGCATCGGCAGCGAGTCGAGCTCCGCGGGCTTGACCCAGGTGGGCGACAGCATGGTGCCGTCGGCCTCGGCGCGTAATTCGCCTCCGCTGACGCTCACCCGGTACACGATAAAAATTCCATGAAAATCTATCCCGCCGGCCACCTGGCGGTAGTCGGAGCCCACGTCGAGCAGGGAATCGACGCTGACGGTGAGCCCGGTCTGCTCGGCGAAGGCACGGGTGACCGCCTCCCGGGGATCCTCACCGTGCTCGATGCCGCCGCCCGGCAGCATCCACTTGCCCGCGTCGCCGTATGCGCTGCGGCCGATCTGGACCATCAGCACTGCATCACCGTCGCGTGCCAGCCCGCAGGCCGACACCCGCTGCACCTGCCTCGCCAGAGTCACAGGACGATAGCCTCCCATGCGAGCGTCACGACATGAAAGCTTCGCATGTCGTCCGCGCCGCGATCGGGAACGGCGCCTCGTGTCACGCAGAAAAAGCTGCCATGTTGGCGAAGGCCCTGTTCACGGACGCGCGTTGACCACATCCATGATGTGGCGCAGACCGGTGGCGATGTCCTTTCCGGACGGTGCGCGGTCCGGATCGATGATCCACTGTCCGACCAGTCCGGGGATGATGGCCAGCAGCAGCGAGCCGGTGGTCGCGGCGACCTCGTCGCTCACCTGATCCTCGGGCACGCCGAGGAAAAGCGAGGCCAGGCCGCGGCGGGCCAGCTGATAGGCCTCGGCGAACTGTCCCTGGAGGCCAGGGATGGTTACCAGTCGGTACACCTCAAGGCTCGCGAGCCACACGCCGCGGTTCGCCTGGTATGACTCGATGAGGCCGGTCCACGTCATTTCCAGCCGCTTCATCGGGTCGGAGTCGGCCGCGGCCGACAGTGCCCGTTCGACCTCGTCGCCGAACTCGCCCAGTGCGTCGATCATCGCGGCGGCGAGCAGGTTTTCCTTGGACCCGAAGTGGTAGCCGATGGACGCCAGGTTGGTGCCGGACGCCGCCACGATGTCGCGGGCGGTCGTGCGCGCGTATCCCTTTTCGGCCAGGCACTGCTTCGCGCCCTGCAGGAGTTCTTCCTTGTGCCCCACGGTCCGAGCCTACATGTATGTACGTTCGTACTATACATCTGTATAAGACAACTGTATAGTTGGGCTCGTGATTGATACCCACGGAATCGTCAAAACGTTCGGGCGGCTCAAGGCGCTCGACGGGGTGGACCTGCACGTCCAACAGGGCAAGGTGTTCGCCTTGCTCGGGCCGAACGGGGCCGGCAAGACCACGATGGTGCGCGTGCTGTCCTCGCTGATGCGGCCGGACGCGGGCACGGCGACCATCGCCGGGCACGATGTCGTGCGCGAGTCGCGGAAGACCCGTTCGGTGATCAGCCTCACCGGGCAATACGCGGCCGTCGATGAGCTGCTGACCGGGGAGGAAAACCTGCGCATGATGGCGCGGCTGCGCAAGCTGAGCCGGGCTCGGGCGCGTCAGCGCGCTTCGGAACTGTTGGAGGAGTTCGAGTTGGTCGAGGCGCGCGGGCGACCGGTGAAGAACTACTCGGGTGGCATGAAGCGCCGGCTCGACCTCGCGCTCAGCCTGGTGACCACGCCCCAGGTGCTGTTCCTCGACGAGCCGACCACCGGGCTCGACCCGCGCAGCCGGCTCGACCTGTGGGCCAAGGTGCGAAACCTGGCCCGCGGCGGGGTCACGGTGCTGCTGACCACGCAATACCTGGAGGAGGCCGACAATCTCGCCGACCAGGTGGCGGTGCTCGACCGAGGAAGGGTGGTCGCGCTCGGCACCCCGGAAGAGTTGAAGCGGCTGGTGCCGGGCGGGCGGATCGAGCTCGCGTTCGGCACGGAGGAGGATCTGCGCGCGGCGGCGGCACGGGTGCCCGGTCTCGTTGAGGAGCTGCGGCTCAGCGTGCCCACGGACGGCAGCGCGGGCGAGGTGAAGCGGGTGCTCGACGCGCTCGACGGGATCGAGCTGGCCGAGCTGACCGTGCGCAAGCCGAGCCTGGATGACGTGTTCCTGCAACTGACCGGAGGGCGGGCGGCATGACGCTCACACTTGTCTGGCGCAGCCTGCGCCATCTGACCCGGAGCTTCGACAACCTGCTGATGACGGTGTTCCTGCCGTTGATGATTTTGCTTTTGTTCGTGTACGTCTTCGGCGGCGCGATAAACACGGGGACCGCATACATCAATTACGTGGTGCCGGGGATAGTGCTGTTGTGCGCGGGATACGGCGCCTCGCAGACGGCCGTGTCGGTGACGAACGACATGGTGCGCGGCATCATCGACCGGTTCCGGTCGCTGCCGATCGCCGGGTCGGCGGTGCTCACCGGGCACGTCGCGGCGAGCGTGGCGCGCATCCTGGTCTCGACGGCGATTGTGGTCGGGGTCGCGCTGGGCATCGGGTTCCGGCCGAGCGCCACGGCGGCCGAGTGGTTCGGTGTGTTGGGGATGTTGGTGTTGTTCGTGCTCGCGATGTCGTGGCTGTCGGTCGTGTTTGGACTGATCGCCAGGACGGTGGAGGGCGCGGGCGGGTTCAGCTTCTTCGTGCTGTTCCTACCGTACGTGAGCAGTGCTTTCGTCCCCACGCACACGATGCCGGCGGCATTGCAGTTTGCGGCGCGCAACCAGCCCATGACGCCGATCATCGAAACGACGCGAGGGCTGCTGCTCGGGACGCCGATCGGCAACAGTGGTTGGCTGGCGGTCGCGTGGTGCGTCGGGATTCTGGTCGTCTCGTACGCGCTGGCACGCTATCTGTTCGAGAGGCGTTCCTCACACTAGAGTTTGATACCCCCTAGGGGTACATTCTCGGGTATGGCTACGCACGTGAACCAGTCCAGCCTGACCCGCCTGGCCGTCTCGGCCACCCTGCACTGCCTCACCGGCTGCGCCATCGGCGAGGTGCTCGGCATGGTGATCGGGACGGCCCTGGGCTGGTCAGACCTCGCGACCATCGCGCTGGCGGTAGCGCTGGCCTTCCTGTTCGGCTACGCCCTCACCATCCGCCCGGTGCTCCGGTCCGGCCTGCCGCTGCGGCAGGCGATCCGCGTGGCGCTCGCCGCCGACACGGTCTCGATCGCGGTCATGGAGATCGTGGACAACGCGATCATGCTCGCGGTGCCGGGTGCGATGGAGGCCGGTCTCGCCAGCTGGCTCTTCTGGGGCAGCCTCGCCTTCGCCCTCGCGGTGGCCTTCGTCGTCACGGTCCCGGTCAACCGCTGGCTGATCGGCCGTGGCCGCGGTCACGCGGTCGTCCACCAGTACCACCTCGCCCACGGCACCGACGGCACCCACGACTCACAGCCTGGCCACACCACCCAGACTGATCACGCCACCCACACTGACCACGCCGCCTCTGCCGCTCACGATGGCCCTGCCGCTCACGACGGCCACGGCGACCACCGCGCTTAGGGGCGGCGACGCCTCTGACGGCGGCGCTTACGGCGCTCCTGGCGCTCGCAGCGACCACGGCGCTCCTGGCGGCGTCGAGGCTCGCTTCGGCGTGGCCTCGGGGTGGCGGCGCGGGTTCGAGGTCAGAACGCCAGGCCGAAAAGCTCGATGAAGGCGGTGCGGCCGGTGGGGGTGATGCGTACTGCCCGGCCGGTGCCGATGCGCTCGACCCAATCGCGGGCGAACGCTCGCTCGCAAAGGGCCGCGCCGACGGCACCGGCCAGATGCGGCCGGCGCTCAGTCCAATCCAGACACGCGCGGCTGAGCGGGCGCCGGCCGGATTCGAGCCCCGTGACGTCAATGTCCAATCCGGACAGCCAGCCCCGCCCGGCACGGGTCAGCGCGAGCGAGTCGCGCATGAGCAGCCTGCGCCGGACGAGTGCGGCCGTGATTTCCACGCCGAGCCGGCCGGCGAAATGGTCGTAACACGTGCGGGCGCGAGCCATCGCGTCGGAGCGCTTGGCCTCGCGAAGACTCCGCGGCGGGTCCTGCCGGAACAGCTGTGCCGCATGGCTGGCCAGCTCCTCCAGCAGCGCGGCCGTCGCCGGGTCGGCGATGCGCACATAGCGATGCCTGCCCTGCCGCTCAGACGCGAGCAACCCGCCCTCGACGAGCGCGTTGACGTGCTCGGTCGCGGTGGACGGGGCGATGCCCGCGTGCCTGGCCAGCTCGCCCGCCGTCCAGGCGCGCCCGTCGAGCAGCGCCAGACAGATCTCCGACCGGCTCGGGTCGGCCAGCAAACCGGCCAGTCTCGCCAACGGTGTCACCGTCCCATGATGGCCGCCCGACACTTCGGCCGTCACCGAAACGTCCCGCGATTAGCGTCACGGCATGGACGTTGCGACGCTATTGAACGAACTACCGCCGCCCGTACCGCAGGATGGCCGCGCGCTGATGGCAAGGTTCAGCTTCGGGGCCGAACACGCGCGCCGGCGGGCCATCGTGGTCGACGAGCTGGCCCGGATCGACGTGCGGGAGGCGGTCCAGCTGGCGCGTGAGCGCACGCTCGCTCTGGCAAAGGGGCGCGTGGACGTCATGGCGACGATCGCGCGGGCCGTGCCGGTGGGCGTGCTCGACACGCTGCTTGGCGAGCCACACGCAGGTGCAACTGCCGAAGGGCGCGCTAATCGCGCCGGCATCCTGCTTCAGGCACGCGACGCCACAGCCGGCTTGATCGGCAATGCGCTTATCGACGACGCGCAGACCGTGCGCAACACGCGCCGCATGCGCGATGGCGAGGAGATCGTCGTCGATCTCGCCGGGCTGCCGTTCGGTGCGGGTGCGCGGGCTTGCCCGGGTCGTGAACTGGCGCTCGCGATTGCCGATGCCGTGCTTGACGTCCTGCGCACCGGGCGCGTCGTCTCGACGGAGGTCGAGTATGAGGATTGGCCCAACCTTCGCATCCCCGCACGCTTGGAGGTCGACTTCGCATGAGCACGAGCACAAACCCGAGCGCGAGCATGAGCATGAGCCCGATCACGAGCACAAACCCGAGCCCGAACACGAGCACAAACCCGAGCATGAGCCCGAGCGCGAGCATGAGCCCCGGCGCGAGCATGGGCCCGGGCATGGGCCCCAGCGCGAGCTCGCGCACGAGCGTGGGATTTGCGGCGCTGCACCGGCCCGGCGAGCCGCTGCTGTTGCCCAACGCGTGGGATTACGCCTCGGCCAGGCTCTTGACCGAGATGGGCTACCACGCGATCGGCACGACCAGCTACGGCGTGGCGCTTGCCAACGGCCTGCCCGACGGCACGGGCGCGACCCGCGACGAGACGGCCGCGCTTGCCCGTCGGCTGTCGTCATTGCCCGTCCATTTGACGGTCGACATCGAGAGTGGGTTCAGTGACGAGCCTGATGTGGTCGCCGCCTTTGTCCAGACGCTCAAGATGGTCAATGTTGACGGCATCAACATTGAGGATGCGTTGGGCGACCCGTCCGTGCTCGTCAACAAAATCGCTGCCATCAAGGCGGCCGCGCCCGGCGTCTTCGTCAACGCGCGCACCGACACCTACTGGCTGGGCGACCACGGCAAGCAACGCGAGACGCTGCGGCGCGTCGAGGCATACGTCGAAGCAGGCGCGGACGGGATCTTCGTGCCCGCGCTGCAGGATCCGGCGCTCATCAAGCAGCTCGTGGCGCTCGGCAAGCCGCTCAACATCCTCTTGCAGAGCAACGGCTTGACCGTGCCGCAACTGGCCGACCTGGGCGTGGCCCGGATCAGCGCCGGCTCGCTACTGTTCCGCATCGCCCTCGGCACGCTGCGCGCCTGGCGGTGGGAGGTTGTGCCGGCCGGCGAGGAGCTCCTGCACCCAGATTTTCGCCCGGATCAACGGCCGGCGTAGCCGCGACTCGCGCCACTGCGCCCGCGCGAGTTTCCGGGACGAGCGCGGGTATCGCCACCTCGCCCACGGTGAACCGGGCCTGGCCAGCCGGATCGCACCGACGTACAGCAAAAAAGGCAGGAAGATCCCGAGGAGTCCGGTCCAGATCTTGCCCTTCAGCAGGGTGATCACCGCCAGGACCAGGCTCAGCACGGCCACGGCCACCCCGATGCCCAGTGGTGCGCCCTCCTGCCGCGCGACCAGGAGATCGTCCACGAAGACCGGCCGCAGCCCCAGCACGAGCAACCCGGTCAGCGCGACCGCCACGAACACCGCGTCGATCGACGTGCGCCCCTTCTCCTGCCAGTAGACGTCGTCGAGGTGCAGGATCAGCGCGAACTCGTCGAGCACGAGCGCCGCGCCGACCCCGAAGACGAACGCCGCCACCGAGTTCCACACCAGCGCCGACGACGGAATGATCAGCCCGGCCACCCCGCCGATGAGCATGAACACCACCCCGAACACCGCGTGGTGGATGTGCAGCCCGCCCGGCTTGACGTTTCCCGGCCACCAGCGCACCTGCGCCCTGATCAACCGCACCGACGCCCGGATGAACAGGAACCCGATCACGACACCCGAGAAGAAGCCGAACAGGGGCAGCCTCCCGGTCTCGATCAGATGCCGCAACATGCCCCTATTCTTTCCCCGTTCAGCAGGGTTATAAGGCAAAATGTACCGTTATGCGTAGAGTGTTAGTCGCGTTACTCACGGTGTGCTTGTCGACGGCGTGCGCGGAAACCGTGACGGTCCCCGAACCGAAGGTCGAGGACACCGCCGCCCCCGTGGCCGCGGGCGAGAAACAGGACCTACTCGCGGGCATGCCCGAGTACCCGTCACTCGACAACGTCTACGCCGCCGCCGGCGCCAACATGATGCGCGAAGACGTGCGCGGCGACCGCGAACTGGTCTACGTGCCCAACACCAACAGCGACCGGGTGCACGTGATCGACCCCAACACCATGCAGGTGATCGACGAGTTCTACGGCGGGCCCGAGCCCCAGCACGTTGTGCCGTCCTACGACATGCGCACCCTCTACGTCACGTCCAGCCGCGTCCCCGGCGGCGCGGTGCTCCCGATCGACCCCCGCACCGGCAAGCCTGGCGAGCTGATTGAGGTCCAGGACGTGTACAACCTCTACTACACGCCCGACGGGCAGCACGCGATCGTCGTGGCCGAGGCCTACCAGCGCTTGGACTTCTACCACCCCAAGACCTGGGAGCTGGTCCGCAGCACCCACTTCCCGGACTGCGAGGGCATCAACCACATGGACTTCTCGGCCGACGGCAAGATTGCCCTCGCCAGCTGTGAATTCGCCAACCGCATGGTGGTCATCGACGTCGCGACCGGCGAGCAATTGCGGCAATTTGACCTTGATGTGGTACCGGATGGAATGCCGCAAGACACCAGGTTGGTGCCCGATGGTTCGGCCTTCCTGGTTGCCGACATGCACGCGCACGGGCTCTACGTGTTCGACTCGCAGGCCACCGCGCGCATCGGCTACATCCCGACCGGCCAAGGCGCGCACGGCATCTACTTCAGCCGCGACAGCAAGTCCGCCTACGTCTCCAATCGCAGCGAGGGCACGATAACCGTGCTCGACCTGGCCAGCATGCAGCCTCGTACAAAGTGGACGATCCCGGGCGGCGGCAGCCCCGACATGGGCGGCGTCTCCGCGGACGGCAACACGCTGTGGCTCACCGGCCGCTATCACGGCGAGGTGTACGCGATAGACACCAACACCGGTGAGCTCAAGGGCCGCATCCCGGTCGGCGCCGGCCCGCACGGCCTGATCGTGTGGCCGCAGCCGGGCCGGTATTCGCTCGGGCACACCGGGAATATCCGGTGAGGCGCCTGGCCATCGCGGGCGCGCTGCTGGGTCTGGCCGCATGCACCCACGCGGCCATGTCCGCCCCGCAGCCCACGACCAGCTTCACGCTCGTGGCCACCGGCGACTTCATGTCGCAGCCCCCATTGGCCGAGCAGGCGGCCGCCGAGGGCGGGTTCGACGGCATCCTGGGCGCGCTCAAACCACTTGTCCAGTCTGCGGATGTGGCCATCTGCCACGTCGAGACGCCGGTCGCCGCGCCGGGCGAGAGCTTCACCGGGTACCCGATAATGAATGCCCCGCGAAGTCTATTGGAGACGGCCGCGCGGCTCGGCTACGACAGCTGCTCCACCGCCTCCAACCACGTGCTCGACTACGGCCAGGACGGTGTCGCGCGCACGCTGGACACCCTCGACCGGGTGGGCATCAAGCACGCGGGCTCGGCGCGCAGCGAGCAGGAGGCGAGCACGCCGACCATCGTCGAGGCAAAAGGCGTGAAGATAGGCCATCTGTCATACACGTTCAGCTTCAACGGGATCGACCCGCCGCACCCGTGGAGCGCGAATCTCATTGACGTGCCTCGCATCCTCGTGGAGGCGAGCAACGCCAAGCGCAGCGGCGCGGAAGTCACTGTCGTGAGCATGCACTGGGGCACCGAATACCAGCACGAGCCCGACATCGGTCAAATAGGACTCGCGCACGAGTTGCTCGCCTCGCCCGACATCGATCTGGTCATCGGCACGCATGTCCATGTGGTGCAACCACTCGAACGCATCGGCGAGGAATGGGTGCACTACGGCATGGGCAACATCCTGGTGCGCTTCCCGGACGGTTCGCCCGAGAACACGCAGGACGCCACGGCGTCACGCTTCACGTTCCACAAAACCGAGGCGGGCTGGCGCGTGTCCAAAGTGGAGGTCGTGCCCACCTGGATGGAGTACTACCCGTCGGGGCGCGTCGTGGACCTGCCCGCTGAGCTCGCGCGCGGCGCGAACGACACCTATCAGCGGGCGCACGAACGGATCGTCGGCTGGGTGACCGCGCGGGGAGCGCAGCCGCAGATCATCGCCGCCTCATGAGGGTGCCGTTCGCCATCGCAAGTGCCATCCTCGCGATCCTGAGCATCGGCTACCTCTTTGGGGCGTCCACAAAGGAGGATCAGCCGGCGCCGGTGCCGGCGGCGGCGAAGCCGTCCACCGTGGCGCCGCTGCCCATGCCCGAGATTGAGACCGAGGCCGAGCCGGACGTGTTTCCGTTGGCGCGCTTGAATCCCATCACCGGGCCAGACCGGCCGCCGCTGCCCGACGACGAGCACGGCCCGCACGGCAGCCGGCGCACGACCGGCACCTACGAGGTGGCGCTGACGTTCGACGACGGACCCGACCCGCGCTGGACCCCCGAGGTGCTCGACCTGCTGCGCCAGCACCGGGTCAAGGCCACGTTCTGCGTCGTGGGCATGATGGTGCAGGAGTTTCCTCATCTGGTGCGCGAAATCGCCTCCGAGGGGCACACCCTGTGCAACCACAGCTGGGGGCACGACACGAGACTGGGCACGCGCGCATATTCGGCGATCCTCGACGACATGAAGCGCACCAACGACGCGATCCGGGCCGCCGCACCGGGCACGCGGGTCTCGTACTTCCGGCATCCGGGCGGCGCATGGACGGACACGGCGGTGGGCGCCGCCCGCAGTCTCGGCATGTCGTCTCTACATTGGACGGTCGACCCCCGGGACTGGGGACGGCCCGGCGCGCGGGCCATCGCCGCGGAGGTCAACCAAAGCACGATCCCCGGCGCCATCGTGCTGCTGCACGACGGCGGCGGGGACCGGCGCGGCACAACGGAGGCCTTGCGCTCCATCCTGCCCAACCTGGCCGCGAGATATCCGCTGGTCGCGCTGCCACCGGGGGTTGACCCGCCCCGGCGGCACGGCTTCGACCTGCCGATCCACCTCGGCCAGCGATGAAACTGTGAACTTGTCTATTTGTTGAGGGCGTCGACGATGAGCGTCGCACGCGCCTCATGCTTGGCGTAGTGGTTCGGGAATGCCGACACCTGCACCTCCTGAGCGGCCACGGTCAGGGGCAGGGAATCCCATCCCGGCACCTGCACGAGCGCGCGCAGGAACTGCTTGGTCGCGAACTCCGGCTTCATCAGGTTCGGCACTGAACCCCAGCCGGCGCTGGGACGCTGCTGGAAGAGCCCGACAGAGTCGTGGTCCGACCCTTCCCCGTCGTTGGGGAAGTTGTACGACTCCGGCAGCCTGGTGCTGGCGAGGTTGTACAGGGTGCTCTCCTGCATCGCCGTGGCCACCGCGATGACCTGGGCACGCCGGCCCAGTCCCATCGACTTGGCGGTGTCGACAATCTTCTTGGCGTTGTTCATCTGAGTCTGGTCAAGACCCGCGACCGGAGCCGGCAGGGACTCCGCGGCGGGGGCCGCGGCTGCCTCAGTCTTGGTGTCGGTTGTGGACCCGGTCTGGGTCTTCGTGTCGGCCTTGGCCGTGGACGCCTCTGCAGCCTTGGTGGCCTGGGGGGCCTGAGACTGCGCGAGGAACGTGCGCGCCGGCAGGGAACGCGAGGCGGCCTCCTGGACTGCCTTGTCGCGCTGCTCCACCTGCGCCACTACATCCGCGGCTTTGACCTGCGCCTCACCGGGGGCCGAGGCGGCTGCTTGGCCACCCTGTCCGGCGAGCGCTGCGAACCCGAGGCACGCGGCGGCCAGGCCGCCAACGAGCTTCATTCGTCGCGTATCGATGGAGGGGGTACTTATGAAGGGGTGAGAGGGGCGGGGGGCTCGATGGCGCCATTGCCGTCTCACGTGTGCTCCGTTGCCACGCATCCGACGAAGGTAGCGGGCGTTTCTGCAGGTAAACCACCTCGCGACGGTGATCCGGTTCACTATTGAGCGCAATCTCCGTCCCTTAGGTGACCTACGTGTCATTCGTTGTGATGCGCCCTGCTCGCCCGAAAGTTCGATGGATCAACCCGATCAAGTCGGGAAAGTGGACACAAAATAGGATCAATGAGTGAATGATTGGTCGTCGGTGACGGGCTGGCCTTCGGCCTCGTGTTGCTGGTCGTGGCGTGGGGCGCGCGGCGGCGGCCGTGGCCGTGCCGGCGGGGGTCGTTCCGCTGCGGGGCGTGCGGCGCCCGTGGCGGCGGGCATGGACATGCCGTGGTTCGTGCTGCCGGGCGGGCACACGTGTTCGGTGTGGGGGCCAGGGCCGGAGCACGGCTTCGACCGGCTCGCGGCCAAGACCCGGCTGGTGCGCTAGCCATGGACTGGGAGCT
>NZ_QJUG01000156.1 GCF_003426775.1 Allorhizocola rhizosphaerae
CCAAACACCAACGCCACCGCATCAGGCACAGCAGCAACCCGCGCCTCAAACAACTCCCCCAACGACCCATCCACCACATCCACCACAGTCGCGTTCCAACCCTCAACCACCAACCCACGATCCGCACCCAACACATCCACCGCAGCCACGGCCACACCCGCACGTGCGGTCATCGAGTCGACGACCCGGTGGAACGAACCCAAATAGCGGCCCAGATCCACGGTGTCGGCATACGCCGCATCGATCGTGACGTCGACCCGGAGCCGATCCCCCGCACTGCGCGTCACCGTGAGCGACAGATCCTCGGCGGTGCCCCCGGTCGAAAATAGGTGCATCGACATCGGTGTGCCGGCGAACGTCGGTGGCTCGTCGCCGAAGATGTTGATCACCGGGCCGAACAGCCGCCGCCCGTTGGCGGGCCATCCCAAGTCACGCAACAAATCAGTCGAGTCGTATCGCTGATGCCATTGCGCCCGCAGCGTCTGCGCCGCCACCCGCGCCGCGAGCGCCTCGCACGTCTCGCCCACATCGACACCGCACCGAAGCGGCAGCACGTTGGCCATCATGCCGGGCACGCCTTGCGCGGCCGGGCTGACCCTCCCCGACACGGGCAGGCTCAACAGCACATCCCGCTCGCCCGTCCACACATAGCGATGGATCACCGCAGCAGCGATCAGCGCCTGCTGCCATGACACCCCGGCCCGCTCACTGAACTCACGCAGCTGTACCAAAACGTGATTATCCAAATAGGAAATCTCGCGCACGACCCGATTGGACGGCGCACCAGCATTCGCCGGACAGGTCGCGCCGTCCATCACCTTGCGCCAATACGACGCGTCCCGCCGCTGCGCCGCAGACCCTTGATAGGCGGCCTGCTCCTCAAGCACCCGCGCAAACGACCCAAACACGGGCCCCGCCACCTCGCCCCGCTCCGCCAACTCTGCGTAGATTTCGGCAGCCCGCCGCCGCAGGATGGCCGACGTGTGACCGTCGTGAATCAAGTGGTGCGCCCGGTTGTACCAAATCAAGTGTTCCGGCCCGAGCACGAAAAGCACGTGCGTGAACAACCGGTCCCGCTCCAGATCGGGCACCACGGCCATGTCCGCGCGCATCTGCTCCAACGCCACCGCCAACGGGTCGGACTCACGACTCACGTCCACAACGTCCACGGCGAAGTCCGGCGCCGGCCCGAAGTGTTGCGCGGGAACCCCTTCCACCTCCGCGAAGCGCAGCCGCAGGGACTCGTCCTCGGCGACCATCAGTTCCAGCGTGGCCTTGAGGATGCCGATGTCGATCGGCCCGCGCAGCTCCATGTATCCGCCCTGGTTGAACACGGGGTTGTCCGGGTCCAACCGCTGTCCATACCAGACACCGAACTGTGCCGCGTTGAGTTGCATCGGAGGTCTCCTCAATTTCACAATCGACTGTTCGATGGCCCGCTGACGGGGTGCCACCCGCGCGGGCCATCGGTTGGTGCTACGCGACGAGGTCCAGAATGTCCTGCACGCTCTCGATTTTTTCGATGTCGCTGTCATCGATGGCGACGCCGAACTCCTTCTCGACCTTGAACAGGATGTCCACGAGCGACAGTGAGTCGATGCCGAGGTCGGCGCTGAGCCGGTCCAGCGGGGTGATATCGCCCTCCACCTCGGAAAAGTTCTCCCGGATGATCACCCGGACCTTCTCCAGCGCGGGGTTGACGATGGTATCCTGTGCCATGGCTGTTTCCTCTCTCCAATCTGGATACTTGAGTTAAAAACCAAACTCGGGCCAGGTCATGGCCGCCGCGGCCCACGTGACCCCGCCGCCGAACGCGGTCAGGACGACCTTGTCGCCGGTCTTGGGCACCCCGGAGTGGATCGCATCGACGAGCGCGAGCGGGATCGACGCCGCCGACGTGTTCGCCACGCGGTCGACGTTGATGATGGCGCGCGCCGGGTCGATGCCGATGGTCTCCGCGGTGGCGACCAGGATGCGCCGGTTGGCCTGGTGGCCGACGAGCCAGTCCACGTCGTCGACGCCCCAGCCCATCCGGTCCATGATGGACAGTGACGCCTCGGTCATGCGGCTGACCGCGTATTTGTAGACGAGCCGGCCCTGCATGCCGAAGTAGCTGCTTTCGGGGTCGGATGGGACTCCCGCGGCTCGCTGCCGTGACGCGCCACCGGGGGTCTTCATGATGTCGAGCAGATTGCCGTCGCTGCCAAGCGTGTGGGCCATCAGGCCACCCGGCTCGTCCGGGCTGCCGGCCCGAATCACCACGGCGCCCGCGCCGTCACCGAAGATGGGCGCGGTCACCTTGTCGTCGTGATTGATGATCGTCGAGATAGCGTCGGACCCGATGACAAGACCGGTCTTGTACCCGCCCGACGCCAGCATGCCCGCCCCCACCGAAAGCCCGTAGATGAAACCGGAGCAGGCCGCGTTGAGGTCGAACGCCGCGATCCCCGGCACGCCAAGGCGTGCGGCCACGTTAGGCGCCGTCGCCGGGAACAGGTGATCAGGTGTGCAGGTCGCGAGGATGAGGAAGTCGATGGCCGGATTGCCGCACGACTCAAGCGCTTTGCGGCCCGCCTCCACCGCCATGTCCGATGTGGAACCGGTGGGCTCTAAGAAGAACCGTTGCTCGATCCCGGTACGGTCCTGAATCCAGTCGACGGAAACGCCGAGCCGCTCCGCGATTTCGTCGTTTTTGATCACGCGGTCCGGCAGGTATGCGCCGATGCCCGTGATGACCGCTGTTGCCGTGCTGTATGTCATTGACAGGGTCCTTCCTTGAATTGTGTACCGGCTCGGCGCCCGGGGCACTGGAATCGCCTCGCAGATATCGAACACCCGGGCGCGGCCGCGCTGAGGCAGTTACTCCGGCATTCCGGCAGCAGAAACCAACGCCCACTCACGACAGCGTCAGGTGGAACGCCAGCACGACGTTGAGCACCTCGAAGTGGAAGCGCCCGGTCTCATAGCACGGCCGCACCACGCCGTGCGTGAGCAGGCTGCGCACCATCCGCCCGGCATCGGGCAGGCTCCGCCCGGTCACCTCGACCACGTCCTGGAGACCGAACTCCCCGCCCCGCTCGCACAGCGCGGCGAGCAGCGCCTGGTCCTCGGGCGGCAGCTGGCGCAGGCAGCGTTGCAACGCCCCCTGTGTCGAACCGGACCCGTCCGCGCCCGCGAGGTGGTTCAGCAACTCCGTCGGATCGCTCTCCAGACTGCGCCGCAGAGTGTCCAATTCGTACACAACAAGCCAGGAAGCCGCCGCCCGCAACGCCATCGGCAGCCCATCGAGCTGCCGGCAGATTTCCGCCACCGCCCGCACGTCGCCGGGCATCAACACATAGCCGGGCCGGGCCCGCCGCACCCGCTCCAGGAACAGCCGCACGGAGGGCACCCGTTCCAGCGTGTCGGGCTCGTTCTCGTCGCGTTCCCGGGGCAGCTCCAGCGGCGCGAGCAGGAACACACGCTCGCCCTGCACCTCCCACGGCCGCTCGGACGTGACCAGCAGCCGCAGCTGCGGGCAGTCCTGCAGCAGCAGGGCCAGCTTGTCGCCGCGCGGTTCGAGCGCCCACGCGCCGTCGACCACGAGCAGGGCCGGCCGGTCGCCGACGAGCTCCGTGAACGCAGTGAACCCGTCGTGGTCCTCCCCGGTGGGATGAGGCACCAACAGCTCGGAGACGCACGACCGTACCAGATGAGAAAATCTCTCAGAGGCAGCGGTGAACCGGTGTTCGACCGGTGCGCCCGGGAAGGTGAACCACAGCACCGGCAGGTGTTCGTTGGTGTGCAAGCGGTTGGCGACCTCCAGCGCAAGCCGCGTCTTGCCCACACCGCTCAGCCCGACGACGTTGACCAGTCGTTCGGCTCCGGTGGACAGCTCGCGCTCGATGACGCCCACCTCCGACTCGCGCCCGATGATCGGCGTGAGCGCGTCGGGCGGGGCCGGCGGGTCGGACTCGTACCCGTCCTTGAGCGACCAGCTGGTGCGGCCCTGGCTCGCGGCCGTTTCGAAGGCCGCGCGGGCACGCGGCCCGAGGCGCAGACCGTCGGCGATCAGTTGGACCGTCGCCTGGCGCGGCCGTTTCGCCCTACCCTGTTCGAGGTCCCTGATGGCGCGCACGCTGATGGTGGAGAAGTCGGCCAATTCGCGCTGGGTCAGCCCGATCCGCATGCGGTGCTGGCGCATCAGCCGGCCGAATTCCGGCAGTTCCCTTCCTGCCGTTAAGTCGACGGACATTTTCCGGTCCCCAATTCGTCAGATTTAACCGATGCCGAATCCGGCCGCTATTGCCGAATCCGATTTGCTGACTGTGGGTATTCCGGACCGCGCTATCAGCCCGCCATCACGGGGCCAATCGGTGGTGATAGCCGCGTGACAGCGGGGCACGGCGTGGAGGTGATAGCCGTGATAGCGCCGTGATAAAGGCGGCGATAGTCCCGAGATTCCGCCGCTTCATAACTTCGGTGCACCGAACCGGGAACCGAAGGAGAAGGAGCCCCTCAAATGCGAATCACCGAGGTTGTGAAGATCGCCCTCGCCGCGGCCGCTCTCGCAGGTGGCATCGCGCTCGGCGCTCAGGCAGGTTACGCAAACACCGCGGACAGCCTCAACAGCCCCGCGACGACCACTTCTCCGGTTCCCTCCCCCAGCCCGAGCCCGGGGGACGACAACAACCCCTGGGACTGACTAATCCCCGCTCACGAGGCCGAGCAGTCGCTCGGCCTCTCGCATTTCGCAGGCCATGTCGCGTTCGCGGAAGGTCGCGATCGCCTCTTCGAGCAGGGCTCCGGCTCCAGCCCGGTCGCCGGTGCGCTGCAAAAGCGAAGCCAATCCGAGCCGTACCACCGCCGCGCCGCCGTGATCCATGATTTGCTCACGGATCGCCAGCGCCTGGTCGAAAAAACCGCGCGCCTGCTCGACCCGGCCCATCTCCGCGTTCACCTCGCCGAGGTTGTGCAGCAGGTGCCCCTGGCCGATCACGTCGCCGGTGCGGCGCACCATTTCGAGCACCTCGGTCAGCGTCCGCTCCGCCTCCTCGTGTTCGCCGCGCTGGGCCAGCACCTGGCCGACGCGCCGCAGCGCCTGCGCCTCGCCTCCCACGTAGCCGACTGAACGATAGATCTCCAACGCCTCTTCGAGTTGGGTGTGGGCCGCGTGGGTGTCGCCTCGCCGCATCAGGATGTGGGCGCTCTGGGTGAGCACGATGGCCTTGCCCACGATGTCGCCGGCCTGCTCGAAGTCGCGCATCGACTGGTTGTAGAGCGTGAGCGCGTCGTCGTCGGCGCCCTGCTGGCGTTGCAGCAGGGCGAGGTCGCGGCGGCATAACGCCAGTCCGTGCGCGTCGCCGAGCTCCTCGAAGAGCGCGAGCGCCGCGTCGAGCGCGGCCTTGGACTCCTGCGGCTGGCGTCTGCTGATGTAGAGCGTGCCGAGCGAGGTCAGCAACGCGGCCGTCCCGCGTTTGTTGCCCGCGCGGCGTACCGCCTCAAGCGCCTGCCGGTGCGTCTGCTCCCACTGGTCGTGATAGCCGCGCGCCTCGAACAGGGTCACCAGGCGGGTGGCCAGGTCCCACGAGAGCTCGTCCAGTTGGGCCGTGGCAGCCTGCGCCACCGCCGAACAGAGGTTGGCCTGCTCGCTGTCCAGCCACTCCAGCGGGTCCTGCAGCATTTGCTCGACGTATGACGATGGCGGGAACCAGCGCGGGGCGTGTCCACTCAGGACGGTGAAGTCGCCCCCGTAGATCTTGCGATGCGCCTGCTCAACGATTGCCAGCCAGCCGCCTATCATCCGCTCCAGCGCGGCCCGCTGGACCTCCTCGCTGTCGTGCGCGATGAGCTGTTCCCGGGCGAACAGGCGGATGATCTCGTGGAAGCGGTACCTGAACTCGCCCGATCGTTCCACCGCGACCACGTCGAGCATCTGCACGTCAACCAGTGGTTCGAGCAGATCGGAAGGAAACGGGCGGTGGTCGTCGAGCAGCGCACCCGCCAGCCAGCCCGGCATGGTCGGCCCCTCGGCGAGGCTGAGCAGGCGCAGCAGCCGGCGCTCGTCACGGCCGAGCCCGTCGTGGGTCAGCGAGAGGCTGGCACGCATCGTCATCTCGCCGTGCGTGAGCTCGTCGAGCCGGTGCCGCTCGTTGGCCAGCCGGTGCACCATGGAGGCCAGGGTCCAATGTGGACGAGCGGCCAGGCGGGCGGCGATGATCCGAAGCGCCAGCGGCAACCCGCCTACCGTGTTGAGCAGTGCGCGGGCCGCGTCCGGCTCGCGGGCCACCCGCTCCAGCCCGATGACCCGGCCGAGGAGTTCGAGGGCCTGGTCGGTGTCGAGGATGTCGAGCTCCACCCGGTGCGCGCCGGGCAGCGCGGTGAGCCGGGCGCGGCTGGTCACGAGGACCGCGCAGCCGCTGCGGCCCGGCAGCAGGGGCATGACCTGGCCCTCGCTCGCCGCGTCGTCGAGCACCACGAGCACGCGCCGGTTGGCCAGCAGGGTCCGGTACATCTCGGCGCGCTCGTCCATATCGTCCGGCAGCATCGGACCGGGGATGCCCAGCGCGCGCAGGAAACGCCCCAGCACCTCCTTGGCCGCCATCGGTTCCGACCTGGTGCCGCGCATGTCGCAGTAGAGTTGGCCGTCAGGGAAATGCTCCTCGCCCAGACGGTGGGCAACATGCGTGGCCAGCGTGCTCTTGCCAACGCCCGGCTTGCCGACCACGACCACCACACCGACCGCGCGATGCCCCGCCCTGCTGAGCAGGGCGGTCTCCATGGACTGGATAAGCGATTCCCTGCCGATAAAGTCGGCCGTGTCGGCTGGTAGCTGATGTGGTTTTTCTTCTCGGTACGGCATGACGGCCGCGGGAGCCGGGCCGGGATCACTGTCGGCCGGGCGCCGGGCGGGCCCGCGCTCAAGCAGCAGCGCGGTGTCGCCGGACAGGATCGCGGTCTCCAGCAGGCGCAGCTCCTCACCCGGTTCCAGGCCGAGCTCCTCGATCAGCAGGTCGCGGCCGGCCCGATAGGTCTCCAGCGCCTCGGCCTGCCGCCCGGAGCGGTAAAGCGCCAGCATGAGCTGGCCGCGCAGGCGCTCGCGCAGCGGATGCTCGTGCACCAGCCAGCCGATCTCGGCCACGAGCTGATGATGGCGGCCCAGTTCGAGCTCCAGGTCAAGGTAGGTCTCGATCGCGGTGAGCCGGTCCTCGTCGAGCCGCAATGCCTTGGTGCGCAACGTTTCGCTGGAGATGCCGCTGAGGCACCGCCCCCGCCACAGCGCCACCGCGGCGCGCAACAGCTCGGCCGCTTCGGCGTTGCGGCCCTCCTTGATGAGCACCCGCGCCTCGGCCACCCGTCCGTGGAACACGTTGAGGTCGAGCTGGTCCTCGGCGGTCTGCAGGATGTAGCCCGGTGGCCGGGTCGCCAGCGACGCGTCGATCCCGGCATCGGTGAAGCTCTTGCGCAGCCGGGAAACGCAGATCTGCACCTGCGTGCGCGCGGTCTCGGGCGGCTCCTCGTCCCAGATCAGGTCGACCAGGTGATCCGTGCTGACAATGCGGTTGGCCTCAAGCAACAGCGAGGCAAGGATCATCTCCTGGCGCCCCGGCGGGATGCGCACAGGCCCGCTCGGCCCGCTCACCTCAAGCGGCCCAAGGATTTTGAAGACGAGCTGTGCCGGCTTGGGCAGACTCGTCACCGATGCGTGTTCATGTAGCTCCACGGCTCGACACACACCCCATCGCAGCAGCCCGACATCCAGATCAAGGTCTACGCACGGATAGTAATCTGTCAATAACGGCGATGTAAACGTTGGATAAAGCTCAAACGTGTGCCCGTTTTATCGACATAATCCGCGTTTTGGCTGGTGTCAGTGGCCGTGTTCACCGTGTGCCTGGCTCTCGCGCCGGTCCGACTCGGCCCACTGCCGTGGTTGGGCCGCCGCCGCAACCTCGCGCCGTAGCAACGGACGCCTTACGAGGACGATGAGAGTCGGGCAGCCCAGCTAGATCAGCGGAGCTGCCCGAGAAGGTGCCTTGTTTGGTACGCGAGACCGGCTGCTACTCCAACTCCCGCGCCGGCGAAACCATCCGCCGCTATCGCGCGGCGCTAGCCCTGCGGAACTTCCTGTACGAACATGATCTTGTTGCCTGCCGGATCGACGGCTTCTGCGGTCTTGACGAAGCCGTAGTCGTTGACAGCGCCCATGTCGACGCCCGCGGCTGCGCATGCGGAGCGCTGCGCTTCGATGTCCTCGACGCCGACGACAACGGTGGTGCGGCCGGCGGAGTCGGGATCAACGGACACCTGAATCCAAGCGTTCTTGGCCAGCTCCCACTCGGCGACGCCCTCCATTGGCTCGACATCGGGACCACGTCCGATCCATTTCTGATACCACTTCACGGCCGTTTCGTGATCAGTGACAGGCAGCACGCCCACCACACTCACAATCTTCGATGTAGACATTGAATGGCGTCCCTTTCGATCCACTCCTCGGTTAACGTCTACCACGGTACGGATGCCAGGGCTTCGAATCTTGGAAAAAACCGCCGCCGCTCAATCGGCCAGGCTGGAGGATTCCGGATACGGTACAGCGGCCGCAAACCGGCGGGGTGACATGCCCGCGAATTCCCTGAATTCCGCGTTCATGTGCGGCTGGTCGTAGTAGCCGTGCGCCAGCGCCGTCTGGCTCAAGGACTTGGCCCCGGTGCGAAGCGCCGCCGCCAGCCTGCGGAACCGAACGATGCGGGAGAAGAGCTTGGGCTTCACGCCGACCTGCTCCTCGAACAGGCTGGTGAGGCGTTTCGGGGAGGCGCCGATCCGGTCGAGAATGTTCCCGACGGACACCTTCCCGCCGGTCCGCTCGATCTCGGAGACGGCGTAGGCGACGCCCGGATCGGTGCTCGGGTGGCGTGCGAACCGATCTGCTATCCACTCCCCCAAGAGCATGACGCTCGCTTCGTCGGAGCCGGCATCGTCGAGGCGCTCGGCGAGGCGACGCGCCTCGCTGCCGATGACGTCGTGCAGATCCAAGGTGGCCCCGGTCAGTTCGCGCAGCGGAACGCCGATCATCGAATACGCGCCGGCTGGCCGGAGGCGTATCCCGAGCATGCGAGACGGCACGGCGGGCGCCTCGATCACGAGCGGAGCCACAATGAGCCCCGCGAGGCTCGACGGCGGAAACGCGCCCGCCGGCTGTCCCTCCACGATGCGAAACGACTCGGACGGTGGGCCCAGCTGCACGATCAGGTCGAGCTCGCCCGTCGGATAGTAGCGCTCCCGCCGCAGAAGCTTGCCGTCGAAGAGCCAAATGGACTCGACCAGCCCGGCGAGCGGGCTCGGCCGGTACATGACCTGCCTCCACGCGCCCAGCTCGGACTCTTCACACCAGGAGACGAGGCCCATACGCCAAGGCTACCGGGCAGCCGTGGAACCAGCGCCGCAGCAGCTTTGGAGGCGACGCGGGCAGGATTCCGGCGCTGTCGCCAAGCTATGTGATCAGCCGGCTTCAGCGAGGGTCGGCCGGCTTATGCGCGAGAATCAGCCGGCATCGCGGGCTGCCGTCCCGGCGCGGGCCCAGGGCGGTCAGTGCGAGGGTTGTCGTGGTGAAGCCGGCCGCCATCAGGTCGGCGCACACTGCGGCGGCGCGGCTGGTGCGGTAGTACATGACGAACGGTGGGCGCCACACGGCATTGCGGACCCGCATGGCGACATCGAATCCGAGCGTGGCCCAGTACGACACCGAGGTGCGCGGCCGCCGCGTGCCGACCGGGAAGGCGAACAGCCCGCCGGGCCGCAACGCTCGGTGCACCCCTTCGAAGAGAGCGGGCCGTTCCGCGGGCAGGAAGTGCCCGAGCGCGCCGAAGGTGACCGCAAGGTCGAACTGGCCGGCGAAAGGCAGGGCCCGCGCGTCGGCCTGCACCCATGTGGCATCCGGGTAGGCGCTGCGCGCCTGTGCGAGCATGCCGGCGCTGAAGTCCACGCCCGTGATGTGTCCTTGGCACAGGGGCCGAAGAACCTTCATGCCCGCACCGGTGCCGCAGCACACGTCCAGCCCATCGCCGAACGGCCCGAGTTGCGACAGCGCCTGAGCGGTCGCATCGAGAACGTCTTGCGGCGTGCGAAAGGGCGTGTGGTCGAACTTCGGGGCCAACAGGTCGTAGCCGTGCTCCACCGAGCAGAGCGCTTGGACGCACAATTCGCGCACAGACGGACCTTGCGGCGAGAACATCAGCCGAGGGTAATAGCCGGATGGCGGCCCTGTCACCATTGGCACGGCCACAATCTATGGCGGATCGCGTTATGCAACGACCTTTGAAGAGCGGGGATCTCACATGCCTGACGTGGTGGCAGGAAAGCGTCTAACATCTTTAAAAGACGGGGAATACAGTCGCCAATGGCACAAACGCGACCGCCACTGTTGCCGCTGCAGTCGACGAGAGCGGGTGACTGACGAGTTGCCGTGAGCGTCCGTGCGCCGATTCGCTGGGCGCCCACTGACGCTGCCGACGAGGTGTCGGCGTGCGCGCGATCGCTGCAACGATTCGACGGCGCGATCGACGCCGCATGGCGTCTGTTCGGCAGCCCGCAGGGGCGAGCAAGAGGGGATGACGATGGCGAGCAACGAGATTCCCTTCCATAACAACATGAAGTTCGGCAAGGGTTTCAACCGGCTGACGGGAGAGGTGCTGGCGTCCCCCGCCGTCAAGGGAACCACTTCCGTGCTGCAGCAGGCGGGCGGCCAGCTGGTAAAAATCGACTGTGTCACCATACAAGACGTGGCCAGGCTGCACGAGCAGCTGGGCATCGATGTCGCCGCGTCAGGAAGCCACGGACCCTTTTCCGGCGACGCGAAGGTGCAGTTCGCGAGCGAATGTGACTTCTCCAGCTTCTCAACCTATGTCGTCGTCCGGGTGAGCGTGCAGAACGCCTTCGAGAGCTTCGACGATCCCGTTTTCACCCCGGACGCCGAAGAGTTGCTCATTAACAATAATCCCACCCGGTTCAGGGAACGGTTCGGCGACTGCTACATCCATGGCGTGAAGACAGGCGGCGAGTACTTCGCCATTTACCAGATGACCAGTACTTCCAAGAGCGAGCGGCAGAGTCTTTCGGTAGAGGTGAACGCCGCGTTCGACGGGGTCATATCGTCGGCCGACCTTTCCGCGAAGGTACGAACGGCCAAGTCACAGAGCACCAGTCACCTAGAGGTCGGCGTGCACGTTTTCCGGCAGGGCGCCATTTCCGAGGCCGACCTCGATCGTGATGACATCATGAGGACCGCCAAGGGCTTCCCGCCCGCGGTCGCAGGGCCTAACGCGTTCCCATACTCCGTGACTGTCCAGAATTACACGACACTGCGGAACCCAAACGATCAGTTCAACTTCATCGAAATAGGAAACCAGCAGGATGTCCTCGCGGATCTCATGCGCAAGCGATTCGAGTTCCTCGAACTACGCGACGACTATTCCTACATCTTGAAACATCCGGCAGACTTTCAGAACCACGACGGCACCGCCATAGATCTTGACAAGGTGGACAGGACCCGGCTGGAAATCATCACGGCTGTCAATACGATGCAGCGGGAAGCCGTGGCCTGCTCGAAGAATCCCGGAGCGTGCAGTTTCACGCAATTCGACGCGGGACGGTTCGAGGCGGAGAAACCGCAGCTGAAACAAGGGGTCGAAATACCCCCGCCGCCGCCCAATGCGATGCCCAATCTTGTCGGCCAGATGGCGGATCCGGTGGTCCGCCTGCTGTCCTGTATCCAGATGGAGGGTGTGGATCACTGCCTCAACTTCCTGGGTGGCCGTCTGGACGCGTTGGGAATGGACGCGCGGACACTTGGCAACTTCTTCTTCCTGATCCTTCGCAGCGGGGTCAGGCCAGAGGTCGTCGGCGATGCCAGCCGGCCCGGAGCCCGAGTCAAGTCCCAGTTCCCCGCGCCGGGCACTCCGGTGGAACCATTATCGGTCATCCGGCTCGAACTGACGCAGTAACCAGTGCTGTCCTCAAGGTGGAATCCGCTCAGGCGAATCAGCTGCGCCTGCTCGGTGCAAGCGGCATTATGTCAATCATGCCGCTTGTTTCACGACTCTTCACCGATCCACCGAACCCCGAGCTCGATGCATGCCTGGTTGAGGATGCCGCGCACATCGTCCCAGGCGCACGGGGCGACCATGTGGCGTGCATCCAGATCGCCCTGAGCCTGCTGAGTGATGGTGACGTTTTCCTCGTCATCGACGGCAAGTACGGGGAGGCGACGGCGACGGCGGTGTTCGAGTACAAGGACGCCCGCGACATCCTCGGGCCGGGCCAGACGACTCCCGACAACATTGTCGGCAAGCGAACGCTGCGGAGCCTTGATGACGAGATGTCTGTCCTCGAGGAGCAGTCGGTCGCGACCGACGATTTCGTCTCCACAACCGTTCTCGGGGCACCGCACGATCATTCGACGTGCCCGTTGTCGGGATTCTCCGCACCTGGCTCCGGGGGGCGCGTGAACCACTTCGGCCTGCCGGTGAACCCACTGCCGGGGCGGAGCATCAACATCGGTGGCGAACACGAGACCGACTATCTGGGATTCGAGGACTTCGTGACAGGTCCCGGACTCATCGGGCCACCGAGGCCCTTCACCACGACCCTGAGCGATCATTCGGTGCAGAACATCTGCCTGCGGGATTCGCCGATCAGCATGAACGGGTCGACTTCCGCGGGTCGCGATGAGATCCGGCGCATCGCCGCTCCCGGTTGCCGATTGACATTCTGCGGGGATGTCGCGCAATTTCGCCCAGAGCTGGTTTCGTTGGGCACGGTCGAACGGCACTTCGTCATGGCCGATCCGCGCTTCAACACCAGCACACCGAAGTCGACGGCGGAAGCGCTTGTCATCACGATCCCGTGAGCAGTGCCGTCCCAGCCGATTGCCGATCCGCACCCGCGCTGTGGACGGCAACACGTCCACAGCGCGAGAACAAGAGGCCGGTTCAGCAGCCGGGGCCGAAACTGATTCGCGCCAGCCGGGTGGCCCAGTTGGTGTTGCCAAGGAAGAACTGTTGTGCGACAAGCGCTGTGCGGCCCGCCGGGCACGTGCCGGAGGCGGGCGACGGATCCAGGTGCACGCTTGAGTAGTCGCCGAACCGAGTGTTGTTGGTGGTCAACGTCCCGACGACGAGCGTGAGATCCGTGCCGATGAGCGCGGGCACACCACCGCCCGGCGCGACGCCGTTGACCGTGACCGACGTGTTGCGTGAGGCCGCGACGCACGCCGCGCCCGCCGGGACCATGATGTCGGTGTAGGCCCAGTTGAGCCAGATGTAGAACTGGTTGGCCGCCGTTTCGAACGCCGCCAGCGACGGGTTGAAGTCGTCACTGGTGTTCGAGTGGCGCGCATTGGCCACCGTCACCGTGTTGGTCGACGTGTTGATGGCGCCGTAGCGGATGCCGGGGAATCCGCCGATGTTCTGCCCGTGCGTGAACCAGACGAACGTCGAGTTGACGGCCTGCACCGGCGCCCACACGATCCGGCCGTCCAGCGGGTCGAGGGTGCCGGTCGTGCCGCACTGGATGACCCGCCGCGGCGGTGCCGCGTAGTTCGACGCGATCTGCGCCTGCAGCACCAGGGTGGTCCCCGGTCCGGCGCTGTTGTTCATGCGGTACAGGTTGTAGCCGAATCCCGGCCGGCCGGCCACATAGAACGTGGCGGCCGTGACCCCGATCGGCACACCGGTCACGGTCACCGGTGCGGTCGACCCGACCACCTGGAACACGGGGAAGCTGACCGCCGCGCCGGCGTAGACCTGCGCCTTGGACACCGACCACGCCGTGGAGTTGATATACGTGGGGTTGAAGTTGTTGGTCGACGAAAGGATCGCCACCCGGTCCTGCCCGAGATACGGGTAGTCGAGCAGCGTGCCGTTGGGGAACAGCGCACCGGTGAA
Source organism: Allorhizocola rhizosphaerae (assembly GCF_003426775.1). Classification (GTDB taxonomy): domain Bacteria; phylum Actinomycetota; class Actinomycetes; order Mycobacteriales; family Micromonosporaceae; genus Allorhizocola; species Allorhizocola rhizosphaerae. Next base: position 13,920 of record NZ_QJUG01000156.1, read on the forward strand.
CGTCAGCGAATACACGAAGTAGCCGCCGCATGCGTTGGCCGTGGTACTCGCCGCCAGGAACAGACGCGGCGCCTGACCGGCCACGCCACTCGTGGTCGCGATGATGATGAACCGGTTGTTGAAGTTGTCGTACAGGGCGCGCGGGTCGAACACGTTGAGCGTGCCCAGACCGAGCCATCCGGCCAGGGTGTTGGTGCACTGGATGGTCCCGTTGGTGCCCTTGGTGAACACCGTGACCCGGCGGTTGACGGTCTCCAGGATCTGCGTCGGCCCGACCGCGGCGTTGACATCGGACGGTTGGGCTCCGCCGCCGCCGGTCTGGTTGATGCCGTTGAAGCTTTCCCGGACCGTGGCGGGGGCGGGGATCAGCGGCTGCGGTGTTCCGCCCGCACTGTTGGGGGCGTCGCCCCGAGGCTTGGCGGCAGCGGTGAGCGCCGACTGCTGCGTTGCCGGATCAGCTTGCCCGGAGCCGTCGCCGATCCGCAGTGGTCCGCGGTCTTCGTAGGCCACTTCGGGCCCCGCCGGGTTGGTCTGCTGGTCGATGTAGACGGGCTTGGCCTGCCCACGTCCGCCGGGCGCGATGTTCACCTCGGCGCTGGACGCCTTGCCTGGACCGGCTATCGCGGCTGGCGCGCCGGTCAACAGCGCGCCACCCAGACCGGCGAGCGCGATGGCGATGGTGAGGCGTTTGCTTGATACCACTGGCTTGTCTCCTCGTGGTGGTTTTGGATGCCTCCACGAGGGACACTGCCGTATCTAAATCAATAAAAGTATATAATTGTCGTGTACCTTACGTATGCGCACACTCGATCTCATTCACGCACTAGTTTGCCGCTCACCGTCGGCGCTGAAATGCGCGTCGTCTGGGTGCGGCCAACACGCTCGCCGCAGCGGCACCGTAGGCCAGATGTGGCAGCACGTCTGCGGCCCAGTCCGCGGCGCTCCACCGGCGCGGATCGGTGATGCCGAGCATGGCCATCGGCCCGTTCGCGCCGGCCATCGCCAGCGCGGCGAGCGCCAGCGTGGCCTTCGGCCACCGCACCGGGCGATGGCGGGTCAGCGTGGCGAAGGTGACGGCCGTGCCCACACCCATCGCGTAGCCCAGCAACGCGCCCAGCCCCACCTTGCGGTTGCCCGCTTCCCGCGAGTCGCGGCCGAGCCCGACTCCGACCGTGTCGGCCAGGCGCTGCACGCTCTCCTCCGGGGTCCGGCTGGGCGGCCGGGCCCGCACCGCGATGTCCAGATAAGTCGCCGCGTTGAGGGCGGCGGTGCCGGTCAGACCCGCTATCAAACCTCTTATTACGGTACCCATAGAGCCTGTCTACCCACTCGGCAGACCACACCAACCCGCCCGACGCGCGGGTCTTGCCCACGGAGTGGACGGTTCGCGAGGCCGGCGCCGCACCAGATCAGCACGCCGGTCGTGACCTCGTAGCCGGAGTCAAACGCCAAAAGGGAGCCTTGGCGCAGCAGGGCGAGCTCAGCAAGCCGCGACACCAAGGCTCAGCGCTGCGGCCCCGGCGGCGCGTCTCACGGGCGACACCGTAGCGACGGCACGCCGCCGGGACAGCGCGGGGCTAACACCAGTAGAGGCTGGAGTTGACCCGCGTAACGTTGCGCACGACATTGTTCGTGCCCGTGCACGGGCTCCATCTGATGTTCGTGTTGCTCACCGTCAGATTCTGAAACGTGATGTTCGACGACGGCGGGAACTCGGTCCGGGCCGCGATCCGCATCTCGCCACCGCCGTTGACGGTGCCGGAGACGGCCGCGATCGTCACGTTGTAGCAGTTTTCGATCAGCACCGAGTTGTTGCCGGTGCTCGCGATGTCGACCCGATCGATCACCGCGCCGCCGCTTTCGGACACACAGAAGATGCCCCGCCCGCCACCGCGCGCCTTGACCGTACCAACTCGAATATTGACCGGATAGCTGCTTGAGACGCGGCCGTTACGGTTGGCCATCCGGAAGGCCGCGTAGCCGGTCCCGGTGCCGGTGTTTTCCGCGTCGACCGTGCCGATCGTGGCGTTCCAGGTGTCGTTGAGCAGCAGACCGGAATAGCCCACCCGGCGTGCCGTGACCGTGCCGATCGTGAGCCCGTCCACGCCATAGGTTTCGACGCCCTGGTTGGGCGCGCCCTCGACATACACGTTGTCGATGCGGATGTTGCGCGAGCGGACGCTGCGGTCGCCGTGGTTGTCGATGCGGATGCCGAGGCCACCGCTCAGGCGCATGTCGATCTGGCCCAGAATGACGTTGGTGACGTTGCGCATGAAGATGCCGTAAAGCGGAGCACCGCGCAGGGTCAGATAACGCACCTCGATGTCGCGGACGCCACGGGCATAGATCGGAGCCTGGTCACCCGAGCCGGAGCCGCTGACCGTGATGGTGCCACATACATCGATGCCGGTGTAGCTGGCCAGCGAGATCCGCGAATTGGCGCTGACCGTGCCCGAGCCGCGGACCACCACCCACTGCGTGCTCGTGCGGCCCGCGGTCAGGCTGCCGATGGCGGCTTGCACGGCCGCGCGCATGTCGCTTCCGGTGTAGACGGTGCGGCCGGAGTTGCGGGCGGTCCATGTGCTGCCGCTGAGGACGGCTTCGGCGTTGTACGACGGCCGGTCGCCGCACGCCGCCTGCGCCGCCTGCGGCGTGAGGACAACCGCCAGACTCGTCACGGCCAGAGTGCTTGCCACGCCTGCCACAATGCGCAGGCATCTTCTCCGCGCGGCTCCAGGGGAAGGATTGATGGAGCTGTTCATCGGCCCTCCTCAGACCAATAGGATGTACCTCTTGGAAAGCCCTTTCCCGCACGTAGACGCAACATATCGAAACGTTTCAACCCCCGTCAACCCCACACCCTTCCGGTCGATCATGAACTTGGTCCATGTTCGGCGGCGGGTCGCAGCACCAACTTCATGATCAACCGCGGAAGCGCGGCGGCGCCGACCCGCACGGGCCCGCAACCCGTCGCCTTTCTCCAGCTCACCCCTATGGCTCTACCCCAAGGTCTAGCCGGCATCGGTCCAGGCCGCCCGCACGGGCAGACTCCTGGCCCCGGTCATGACCCTGGGGTCGTAGAGGTCCGTTTCGCCTTCGACCGACAGTTCAGTGCTGCGGCGCAAAAGCAGGTCCACCGCGATGCGTCCTTCGAGCCGGGCCAGTGGGGCACCGATGCAGAAGTGGATGCCGTGCCCGAAGGCGACGTGCGGGTTGGGGTTGCGGCCGATGTCGAACCGGTCCGGTTCGGCGAAGTGTTGCTCGTCGCGGTTGGCCGAGGCGACCCACACGTTGAGCACCTGCCCGCGGGGCACAGCCTGCCCGGCGATCTGAGTGTCCTGTTTGGTCAGCCGGGCCAGGCGCGGGAAGGGTGTGCGATAGCGCAGCACCTCCTCAAGCGCGGCCGGGATGCGCGCCGGGTCAGCGCGCAACGCCAATGCGGCCGACGGGTTTTCGTCCAGGCACATGATGGTGTTGGTGAGCAGCGTGGTGGTGGTGATGTGTCCCGCAATGAGCAGCAGTGCCACGAACCCGACCATCTCCCGGTCGGTGAGCCGCTCGCCGTCGACCTCGGCGGCGATCAGTGTGGTGGTCAGGTCTCCGGCCGGCTGAGCACGCCGCGAGGCGATGTGCGCCAGCAGATAGTCGAGCATCTCGCGCAGTCTGGCGCCACGCTGCTGCAGCTCGGCCTCGTCGGGCAGCACCGTGTCGGGCAGGTCTTGCGAGAACAGCTCGTCGGCCCAGCGGCGGAACAGTTCCCGGTCGGCCACCGGCACACCGATCAGTTCGGCGATGACGATGACGGGCAGCGGGTAGGCCAGGTCGGCCACGGCGTCGAAGGCCGGTTTGCGGGCGGCCGCGTCGAGCAGCTCTCCCGTGATGGTGGCGATGCGCGGCTCAAGCCCTGCGACCACCCGCGGAGTGAACGCCTTGCTCACCAGCCGCCGCAGTTTGGAGTGGCGAGGCGGGTCCATGCCGACGAAGCTGCCCTCGGCGAACAGATCGAACTCCGGCTGCGGCGGGATCATGTCGCTGAAGTCCGACGAGAAGATGGCCGGATTGCCCAAGATATATTCGATGTCGGCGTAGCGGAACACGTCCCACGCGCCGAACTTTTCGTCCCGGCTGACCGGGTCGTCGGCGCGCATCTGCCGGAACCAGCCGTGCAGACCGTGGAAGTCGGTCGGTAGTTCGGCAAAGCCCAGTCGCTCCCTGGTGTCACCCACGGGAATCACCCCCCAGTTTGGTATGTCCACCTTCGACAGTAGCCCGCAAATCGACGCACGCCAATTTCAAAAATAGGATGCCGGATAGCACCGCCCGGCCTAGACTGGCTGACCCAATCCCCGTCGAAAGTTGAGGCTTGCTGTCTCATGTCCGGAGATGCCGAGATCCAATCTGAACGAGCCCATCTGGCCGCGGCGCGGGCTGCGCTGCAGGCGATGCACGAGGATGTTGTCGCCACCCCGACCCCGCTCACCAGCTCCGAGGACAACAACTACGCATGGCAGAACAATCTTTATCTTCAGGTACGAGCCGAGCGCGCGGTGGCCCTGATCGACCTGCCGAATGTGCCGCTCTTCTTCGGGCGGCTCGATTTCGAGCCCGGCGCCCGTTTACACGGCCGACCGGGTGTATATCGGCCGCCGCCACGTTCACGATGCCGGTGGCAAACCGATGGTCGTGGACTGGCGCGCTCCGATCAGCACGGCCTTCTATCGCGCCACCCGCAGCGACCCGCAAGGGATCACGCTGCGCCGGCGCTACGGATTTTCCGACACCGCCGAACTCACGGCATACGAGGACGAGCCACTCGTGGGGCAGGCCGACGGCTTCCGCAGTTCGCTCGTCACCGCCGAAATCGAACGGCCCCGCTCCGGGCCGATGCGCGACATCGTCGCCACGATCCAGCCCGAGCAGGACGACCTGGTCCGCGCGCCCGCGCAGCGGGCCCTGTGCATTCAAGGCGCGCCGGGCACCGGCAAGACCGCTGTGGGCCTGCACCGGCTGGCCTATCTGCTCTACACCGAACGGGAAAGGCTGAACAAGCACGGCGGGGCCGCGGTGGTCGGGCCCAACCGGTCCTTCCTGACCTACATCCGCCATGTGTTGCCCGCGCTCGGTGAGGTCGACATCGCGCAGACCACCGTCGAGGAGCTGATCGGCCGCGACTGCACGCGCCGGGACGAGGACGCGTTGACCGCCCGCCTCAAGGGCGATGCCCGCATGGCCGCTGTGCTTCGACGCGCGCTGTGGGCGCACATCAGCCCGCCCAGCGAGGACCTGACATTCTTGAGAGGCTCTATCCGGTACCGGATAGGAAATGGCCGCATCCGAGAAATGATCGAATCATTGCGGGGTGAGACGCGTTACGGCACCGGCCGGGCCGCCATGGCGCAGCGTCTCGCCCACCTCGTGCTCGTGCAGATGGAGCGGCGGGGCGCGGTGCCCGACGATCGGGAGCAGGACGCGGTGGCCCGATCCAAGCCGATCAAACAGTTCCTGGACGCGGTGTGGCCCAAACTGATCCCGGAGCAGGTGCTGTTCCGGCTTTACGCCCAACCGTCGTTCCTGGCCGAGTCGGCCGACGGCGCGCTTGGCGAGGCCGAGCAACAGCGCTTGACGTGGGCAAAGCCTTATCGTTCATGGAAATCGGCGCAGTGGACGGTCGCCGACGGCGTGCTGCTCGACGAGCTGGCCGACCAGATCGAGCACGGGCCGTCGCTCGGCCACCTGGTCGTCGACGAGGCGCAAGACCTGAGCCCGATGCAATGCCGCGCACTCGGTCGGCGGTGCGTGCGCGGGTCGGTCACCGTGCTGGGCGACATCGCGCAGGGGACCTCCGTCTGGGCCATCGACGACTGGCCGGAACTGCTGGAGCATCTGGGCAAGCCGGACGCCCGGCTGGCCGTGCTGGAGCAGGGGTTCCGGGTGCCCGCGCAGATTCTCGACTACGCCGCGAGACTGCTGCCCGAGATCGCGCCGGGGCTCGGTGTCCCGACCTCTGTCCGCCAGGCGCCGGGATCGCTGCGGATCACCGAGACCGACGACCTCCCGGCCGCGGTGGTGGCGGCCTGCCGCGAGAAGCTCGGCGAGCAAGGCTCGATCGGCGTCATCGCGCCCGACACGGAGATCGAGAGCGTCCACAAACGACTGTGCGCGGACGGTCTCGACGCCGCGCTTCTCGGCCACACCGAAAATGCGCTGGAGGTCTCGCGGGTGGTGTGCGTGCCCGCGACACTGGCCAAGGGTCTGGAGTTCGACGCCGTCGTGGTCGCCGAGCCGGCCCGTATCGTGGCCGCCGAGCCGCGCGGGGTCCAGCGGTTGTATGTGGCTTTGACCCGAGCCGTCAGCAGCCTGCACGTCATCCACACCGAACCCCTGCCCGCCACGCTGGCTGCGACGAGGCGCCCATGACCCACTCCGATCTCCTGCCGGGACAGGACGTGCACGCCCACTGGGCGACGCGGCTCGACCTGGGCGCCGCCGAACCGTTGAGCAGGGACCGTGCAGGCGCGAGGCTGGCCTGCTCCCGAGGCGCTGTAGCGGGCCGAATCAGGCGCTGATCGACTCCTGACGATGCTCAGCGTCAGCCGAGCGTTGGTCTAGTCGCAAGGCCGTGTAGATAAGGCATCGTTCGCCCTGTCAAGGACTGGGCGGGGGCAGGATGTCGATGTTGAGGGTGGCCTTGTAGCTGGTGCGGTTGACGTTCGGGCCGCGGGCTTGGTATTTGGAGATGGCGCGTTTGACGAT
>NZ_QJUG01000157.1 GCF_003426775.1 Allorhizocola rhizosphaerae
GCACACCGTCCAACATCCGAGCAGTGAAATCCACCAGCCGGGGCGCTACCCGCTCCAGTTCACCAGTCCTCACACCACAATCTCAGCCAGAACCCGGGTCAAAGTCACGCAACGACACACCTGAACTTAACAAAGTACTACTACTAGAGCCTGTTTCATATGCGGGGTAGCCATTCGTTGATCGCGGCGATGTGCACGGTGACCTCGTAGCGGACGGCGAGCTTGTCGTACCGGGTGGCGATGCCGCGGTTGCGTTTGGGCCGGTTGATGCCGCACTCCACGGCGTGCTGCTTGTAGATCTCGGGTCGAAGGTCGGTGGCCGCCCGCCCCGAGACCCCTTCGGCGGCCGACCCGGCTTGATGCCCACGGGGCAGCTGCTCCAGCGCCGCCCACTGCGCGTCGGTGAGGTCGTGCCGCCTCGTCACCGCCACGCTGGCCACGAGGTCTGGGTAGAAATGTCCTCTGGTCGTTGACTCATCTACGGGAGACCCGTTCATGTCTCCACACCGGACACAACCGAGATCAACTCGTGACCGGCGAAACTGTCACCGAGCTTCTCATACACGACCTATGTTCGTCCGCCTGCAGAACGGTAAGCGTCAGCCGGAGACCGGAAAGTCGTTAGTGCACACAGAACTCGTTGCCTTCCGGGTCGCGCATCACGTACGTCAGCGGACCTCGATCGCATGCGTTTCGATCAACTGCGCACCAAGCCCGACCAGCCGTTGAACCTCGGCGCCCTTCTGATCCGCATCGACATGCACGTCAAGGCACCCGATTCTTAGCGATCTTGCCCTCTGCGAGACGCGGGAAAACGCGGGTGAAGACGCGGCCCACAAACTCCCCGACCCGGGCCTTGTCCGAGCACCTGAAGAGGCATGGCTTCGCCCCAGGGGTGCACTGACACCAGGCACGACTCCGACTTCGCCAGGTAGGTGTCGCCGGGCCGGTGCGGATCGCCGCTCGTCCCGGCGATACTTGCCGTCCTGCGGCTCCGCCGCGAACAGGGTCATGTCGACGATGTCGTCCAGCAGCGGTACACCGCACGAGGTCAACGCCGCCTTCTGTGCGTGCCGGAGGCGCCACCCGGCCACCTCCGGCGCCTCAGCGCGGATCACTCGTCCGGCTCCGGCCCACGCCAACAACGATGAAAGTCGGGAGGGCTTGGGAGGTCGCCTGCTGCCACGGTCAAGAGGCTAGGCGAGGGATCGGACCGTCCCGCACCGGGACGGGCCCTGTGCATTGCGAGTATCGTCTGAAAGGGGCCGGTTCGCTGTGCGGTCAATGGGGGGCGGACCTGGGGATGCGGACGCCGGCGGCGCGGAGTTTGGACTCAAAGAGTGTGGACAGTCGTGCCATGGCCGGGGTCGGCTGGTCGCCGTGGCGGGCGATCATCCCGTAGCGGGCCACGGTGTCGGTGCGGGCCTGCATGCCCGTGACGGTCTTCAGCAGTTCGGGGTCGGCCAGGTAGTGGTCGGCCGCGTCGGCGGCGAGCCGGTCGATGCGAGGATCGCCCGCCTCCCAGGTCGCGGCCTCGGCGATGCGCCTGGTCAAGGCGGTGAGCTTGGGGTCTTTGAGGGCGTGCTCGAACTGGGTGAGGTAGTCGTCGAAGCCTTCGGGGACGAGCGCCCGGGCGAGGATCCAGCCGTCCCTGGTGGCCGCGACCTCGTCCTCGGAGTATCCGACGTCGAGCATGCGCTCCAGCATGTCCACGGCGCGGTCGGGCAGGAGCGCGCGGTCGCCGTTGGCGAGCCGGTGCAGCATGGCGCGCCGCGCGGTGAGCTCCGCGATGCGCTCGTCGAGCTGCTGCTCGACTTGAACGATGGCGGCGGTGAACAGCGCGGGGTCGGATGCGAGAAGAGGCCCGATCTCGGCCAGGGGCACGCCGGCGGCGGCCACGGTCCGGACCCGCACCAGCCTGAGCAGGTCGTCCGATCCGTACCGCCGATAACCCGACGAGTCGCGTTCGGGCTCGGCGACCAGGCCGAGCTTATGGTAGTGCCGCACCGTCTTGATCGTGATGCCGACGAACGCGGCCGCGTGGCCGATCGTGACTCCGTTGCGCATCTGCTCATCCTGCCTTGGGGTTCGGGGGCACCGATCGCCGGCCGGGTGCGGGGAACCGGCCGCGCCGGGCTCGGCAAGCTCGGCGCGGCCCCGGTTCTCAGGGGTTTACGCGGCCTGCCCGCCGCCGAACACCTCGTTGAGGAGCCGATGCTGGGCCTTCTGGAACGCCGCGGCGACAGTGAGGTTCGCGTCGTCCACGCAGTTCAGGGCGGCGGTCAGAGTTTTGGCCCCGTCGGGAGTGGCGTACATGAGCGCCGCGTGACCCACGGAGGCGCCGTTGTGGGAGATGACGGTGGCGCCGTCGTCGGTGGTCAGCACGAAAACCCCCAGCCCGTAGTCCATGCCCGGGATGCCCGTGGCGCGCGTGGTGAACATTTCCTCGCGCAGTTCGTCCGGGAGGAGCTTGCCGCCGGTGAGCGCGGCGATGAACGTGTGGAGGTCCTCGGTCGTTGAGATCATGTCGCCGCCGGCGGAGACCCAGGAAGGGTTCTGGCGGGTGATGTCGACGGTGCGCGGCTCGCCGTCCTCGTCGTACCGGTAGTAGGCGTGGGCGTGCGGCTCAGCGATCTCCGCGTCGTCTGGCACAACGGTGTGCGACATGCCGAGCGGGGTCAGGATCAGCCGCTGCATCTCCTCGGTGACGGTGCGTCCGGTGACCTTCTCTATGAGCAGCCGGGCAAGGACGTAGTTGGTGTTGGAATAGCTCCAGCCCGTGCCGGGCTCGAACCGCGCAGGCTTGGACAGCGCGAGTTCGACCAGTTCCTGCGGCCGGTAGGTCTTGAACCGGTTGTCCAGCCATTCTTTTCCATTGGGGCCGTAGGGCATGGGGATGCCGAGCACGATCGATCCGTCCTCGTAGACCTCGCCGGTGAAGTTGAACAGGCCGCTGGTCTGCTGGAGCAACATCCGCACCGTGATCCGCTCGTCGATCCCGAACTCGGGCAGGTGATCGGTGACCGGATCGTCCAACCCGATCCTGCCCTCGGCCACGAGTTGCAGCACCAGGGTCGCGGTGAAGGTCTTAGTGTTGCTGCCGATCCGGATGTGCCCGTCGGCGGGCGGCTTGGCGTCTACGCTGAGTTCGGCAGCGCCGGCGGCGCCGACCCATTCGCCCTGCTCGTCGTGCAAGCGGACCGTGATCCCGATGATGCCGGGGTCCACGATCGTCTCGATCGTCCGCTGGAGGCGGTCGGCGGTCTGGCTGGAAACGTTGGCGGTCATGGTGGTCCGCTCCTTCGAAGCGCTCGATTCCCCTCGGCGTCCTGCCGATGCGGGAACCTTCCACCTTGACCTCGGGTCAAGGTCAAGCATGACCTGTGCGGCCGCCACGATCGCAACCTTGACCGAGGTCAAGCACCTCGTCCTGTACAGCACCAACCTGGTGCGAATCCCGCCGGAGATCGCGGCGATGGCCAGCCTTGACGTGTTCGAGCCGCACACGTCGCACCGGCTGCACAGGTACCCGCACGAACTGACCAGGTGGGTGGGCTCGGCCCCGGGACAGTACCGTCACCACACGCGTGCTGTATGGCGACATCAAGTTCCGGCCACACACCACCGGGTGCAGATCCACGACGGCGCCGATGCACGAGTACTCACCGGGCCGTAGCACGGCCGCGTTCGTCTTCGACCCGCAACGGTTCGCGGCCCACGAGAAGTTCTTCGTCGAAGACAGCTTGGTTGCCCCACGGGCGACCAACCGGGCGACAACCTCTTCGCGGTCATCCTCGCCGATGCGGACATCGAGGTGAAGCCGATTGTGTTTCCGCCGGGGTTCGGGCGTACCGGTTCTTGGTTCGTCAGGTTTCCCCTCGGGTACCCGTGGAAAGAACAGCCGCGGCTCGATCCCCGCCGGATCACTGCATGCCGCCACCTCTCGGACCGCGGAGCGGCCCTCGATCACGATCCGGTCGTCTGACGGCATCCGGCCATGCGCTACCAACTGGTCGACCGGCATCGAATAATCTTCGACGATAGTGCCGAACACCTGCGCCCAAAATCTGGCCTGGGCGTGCGGGTCGGCACAATCAAACGTCACTGTGTCCTCATGACGCCGCATAGTGCCAAAACCATACGACAGCCTCACGAGCCCGCTTCTGAAACACGGCCTACGACTGCTGCGCGTGTGAGCGCGATCGCCGACCCGCGAACGAATTCCGGACGCTGCCGACCCTGGTCGCGGAATGTCTTGCCTTCCCGCTCGCCGGTGAACGCGGGCGCTCGACCGGTACGAGCTGGCCAAGCAGTCTTGCCTTCCCGCTCGCCGGTGAACGTGATCGGGCTGCCCTCGCGCCAGTCCGACTCGACCCGCGAACCGAAGAATGCCTGGCCGACGGTGTCAGAATCGGTGCGTGCGGCCACACCCGACCCCTGATCCGCATCGATCTCGACGGCCCGCTAGACCCTGGATTGCTCAGCCACGCGTGAGGCATGCCCGCTAATGCGGGCGGGCACGGAAACCCGCCTACTTGTCTATGTCGCCGACCACGAAGAACATCGAGCCCAGGATCGCGATCAGGTCAGGCACGAGGCAACCGGGAAGCAGCGTGGACAGGCACTGCACGTTGGAGTAGGAGGCCGTGCGCAGCTTCATCCGCCACGGGGTCTTGTCGCCCCGCGAGACGAGGTAGTACCCGTTGATGCCCAGCGGGTTTTCGGTCCAGGCGTAGGTGTGGCCCTCGGGCGCCTTCACGACCTTGGGCAGCCGCACGTTGACCGGGCCCTTGATGGTGTCGAGCCGATCGAGACACTGCCGGGCGAGGTCCAGCGACACATACACCTGATCCAGCAGGACCTCGAACCGCGCGTGGCAGTCCCCGGCCGTGCGCGTCACGACCGGCACATCAAGCGAGCCGTATGCCAGGTAGGGCTCGTCTCGCCGCAGGTCGAAGTCGAGCCCGGACGCCCGCGCCACCGGGCCGGACGCGCCATAGGCGGCCGCTTGCGCGGCGGTCAGCACGCCCACCCCGACCGTGCGCGCGAGGAAGATGTCGTTCTTGCGGATCAGCCGGTCCAGGTCGGGCAGGCGCTTTTCGACCAGGCCGAGGGCGTCGCGCGCCCGCGAGGTCCAGCCGGCGGGCGCCTCCGCCTTGACCCCGCCGACCTGGTTGAACATGTAGTGCATCCGCCCGCCGGAGATCTCCTCCATCACCGCCTGCAGGGTTTCGCGCTCGCGGAACGCGTAGAACACGGGCGTGATCGCGCCGATCTCCAGCGGGTATGACCCCAGGAACATGAGGTGGTTGAGCATCCGGTTGATCTCGGCGAGCGCGGTACGCAGCCAGACCGCGCGCTCCGGAACTTCGATGCCCATCAATCGCTCGACCGCCATGGCCGCGCCGAGCTCATTGCTGAACGCCGAAAGCCAGTCGTGCCGGTTGGTGAGCACCAGAATCTGGCGGTAATCGCGCACCTCGAACAGCTTCTCCGCGCCCCGGTGCATGTAGCCCACGATCGGCTCGGCGCTGATCACCCGCTCGCCGTCGAGCACCAGACGCAGCCGCAGAACGCCGTGCGTCGATGGATGCTGCGGCCCGATATTGAGGACCATGTCCGCGCCGAGTTGCTGTGCCCCGGCTCCGGCCCCGACGGTGAGCTCGCGTGTGGTGGTCACTCCGACAATCTAATCCCCACCTCATGCGTGAGCCACCAATGACCGCCCAGCCCGTCGGGATCGAGCAGCGTCCCGGCCTCGCTGCATGCCGCCAGCGCCCGGACATAACCTGAGGGATCCGAACGTGCCAGGTCGAGGGGTGGCCGCCCGCCGTCGACGCCCAACCCCTTCAGCGCCTCTCGCTGCCTTTCTATCCGGTACGGCGTCCCGCCCGCCTCGCCCGCCGAGTCCATCGACACGTGGCAGGTGACGTCCGCGCTGCCGTCGAAGACCACGCCGACCTCGCGCCCGTCCCGGAACGCGGCCAGCGTCGTGTGCGCCGGCCTGGTACCGGATAGATGTCCATAATCGACGGCCAGCGCGAGACCGGCCGACAGCTTGGCCACAGCGGCGGCCCAGGCCTCATCCCGGGTCCGTCCAATCTCGACGATCTGGCCGGGTGCTGGTGCGGGCCACCACCGATCGATCCAGGCAGCGTCCTGCGTGGACAGTGGAGCGCCGTCGTTGAGGTAAACCCCGTCGCACGACAGGTCCAGCGGCACGTTGTCGAGCCATTCCATGGCCAGGAGCACGCCCACGATGCCGTCGGGGATCACCGGATCGTCGAGCTCCACGGCGTGCGGCCGCACCCGCTCGCGCAGCCCATCCGGAAGGGCCGCAACGAGATTGCGCAGCAGCGTGCCCTCGCCCGCGCCCACGTCCACGACGTCCACAGTGGACGGCGCGCCCAGCGCTGCGTCGACCCGTGCCACCAGGCGCGCGATCGCGCTCGCGAACGTCACCGATTGCGAGCTGGTCCGGAAGTGCCGGCCCGGACGGTGGCGCACATAAAACCCGTCGGGCCCATAAAGCGCGCGCTCCATTGCCTCTCGCACGCGTGTCATTCGCCCACACCCATTGCCAGGGTGGTCATGACGCTCACGGCGTCCCTATTGGACAGTCCCTGCGTTACGCACAGGGAGCGCCACGTCCAGAACGAAACCGCATGCGCTACAACGGCTCGCAGCTGCTTGCCTTTCGCCCCCGGGAACGGTTCGAGCAGGATCGCGGTGTGGAGGCGCTCCTGCTCATCGAGCGCTCGGCGGTGGGCGTCGGGCAGCGCGGCACGATCGCGATGGACGAGCGTCAGCATGGGCTCTCCGGCACGATAGAAGCGGTAGAGGTCGGCGAGCCCGGCGCGCATGCGCTGCGCGGGATCGGCGACCCGGGTCCAGGCGTGCGGGTCGGGCAGGTCCTGCTGTGACAGCCAATGCGCGGAGCAGGCGTCGAACAGCGCTTGGTCATCGGGGAAGTGCCGATAGACGGTCAGGCGCGTGACGTTGGCGAGCGCGGCGATGCCCGCGATGGTCGTCGCCGCCGGGCCGATGGAGCCGTGCAGGTGGACGGCGGCCTCGATGATGCGCTGTCGCGTCTGGTCGACCCGCTCGGCGCGCTTGCGCATGCGGTACGGCCGCGATTTCGGTGAACTTAGGTGTTCATTCAACTCTTGACACCGCTTTTCTTCAGGAGTTTCACTGAACACAAGTGTATTGCGAAAGCGTGGAAGGGGCGAACCATGAATGTCCATCGGCTGGGGCGTGACGTGAGCGTCCTCAACGACCAGGCGCCGGTGCCGGGCCTCGGTTTCCTGCCCGTGAACGCGTTCGTGTTGCACGCCGCCGAGGCGGTGGTGGTGGACACGGGGCTGAGCCTGCCGGGCAAGGCCGACGACTTTCTGGATCGGTTGAGCACGGTGATCGATCCGAAGGATGTGCGGTGGGTCTGGCTCACGCACCCCGATCGGGACCACACCGGTGCGCTGTTCGAACTGCTGGCGGCGGCGCCGCAGGCACGTCTGGTCACCACGTTTCTGGGTGTGGGGCTGTTGTCCTGCCAGTGGGAGATGCCCATGCACCGGGTCTATCTGCTCAACCCGGGGCAGGCGCTCGACGTCGGGGATCGCACGCTGACCGCGTTCCGGCCACCGCTGTATGACAGCCCGGCAACGGTGGGCTTCCATGACAACCGGTCGGGGGTGTGCTTCAGCTCCGACTGCTTCGGTGCGCCGATGGCCAGCCCGGAGCTTGCCGCCTCGGGCGACGTCGGTGCGGTCGCGGCCGACGACCTGCGCGCCGGACAGCTGCTTTGGGCCGCTGTGGACAGTCCTTGGGTGCACATCACTGACCGCGGCGGATACGAGGACACCATCCAACCGTTGCGGGCCATGGACCCGTCGATGATCCTCAGCACTCACCTGCCGCCGGCGATCGGCCGCACGTCGGAATTCGTCGACATGCTTGTCAACGCACCCCGGGCCACACCCTTCGTCGGGCCGGATCAGCGCGCCCTGGAGGAGACGCTCGCCTCCATAACGTAGACAGACCGGCCGTTCGTCGCGGGTTGTGCGGGCTCTACGGTCCGGCGCATGCCGTGTCGCCGGCGCACGCGCTCGACTCCGAAGGGCGCCCGAAGACAGAGGCGCCACCGCCGTTCGATGACGACGCGGGCGGGGACGCCGACGTCGACGACCCGGCGAGCGCGGGCGGAGCGGCCGATGTCGAGGGCCTGACCATCTTCGCCCTGCACGGGATGCCCGAATGGCCTGCTCGTGGTGCATGACGGCGACGCACTACCCGGCCAAGAGCGCCCCGCGACCAACGTCAAGTACGTTCCGTTGGGAGGTTAACTTCCGCACAGTTCTCTGGGCGAGATCGGTGTCCCGGTCGCATACTGGCGTGCGACCGGTACCCCACTGACGAGGACTGGATCATGATTATTGGTGTCATCGGCGCCGGCCGGGTCGGCGCTGTTCTGGCCGCCGCCTTCGAGTCGGCAGGCCATGAGGTCGCATTCGGCGCCTCCCCGCGAGCGGATCTCATCCTGATCGCCGTGCCCGACGACGCGCTTGCCGACGTTGTCCAAGGGCTCGACGTGCGCCCCGGCCAGATCGTCGCCCACACCTCAGGCGCGCACGGACTCGAAGTCCTGCGGGCCGCCACCGAGCGGGGCGCCCGCCCGCTGGCCCTGCACCCCGCCATGACGTTCACCGCAAGCCACACCGACCTGGCCCGGCTGCCGGGCATCTCGTGGGGCGTGACGGCACCCGACGACCTGCGCGCCACAGCCGCGCGCCTGGTCGCCGACCTCGGTGGCGTGCCCGAGTGGATCGCCGACCACCATCGCGCGCTGTATCACGCGGCCCTGGCCCACGGTGCCAACCATCTGGTCACGCTGGTCAACGAGGCCGCCGACCGGCTGCGCGACGCGGGTGTGGTCCGGCCCGAGAAGGTGCTCGCACCGCTGCTGGAAGCAGCGCTCGAAAACGCCCTGCGGATGGGCGACAACGCTTTGACCGGCCCGGTGTCGCGGGGCGACGCGGGCACGGTGGCCCGGCACGTGGACGTGCTCGCCCACACCGGTTCGCTGCCCGCATATCTCGCGCTGGCCCGCCGCACCGCCGACCGGGCCATCGCCGCAGGCCGGCTGCGCGCCACAGAGGCCGAAGCCCTGCTCGATGTCCTGGCTGCCGAGGTCACGCGATGACCAAGCTGGTGACAACCGCGCCTGTTCCCGAGGGCCCCGGCCGCACGGCCGTGGTCATGACCATGGGTGCCCTGCACGACGGGCACGCGGCGCTGATGCGCGCGGCACGCAAGGATGCCGACTTCGTGATCGTCACGATCTTCGTCAATCCACTGCAGTTCGGCGCGCACGAGGACCTGGACCGGTACCCCCGAACGCTTGAAAAAGATCTTCAAATCTGCGAAGCGGAGGGTGTCGACATCGTCTTCGCCCCGAGCGTTCGCGAGATATACCCGGACGGCACCCCGCAGGTGACGATCCACCCCGGCCCGCTCGGCGAGCAGTTGGAGGGCGCGGTGCGGCCCGGCCACTTCGCGGGCGTGCTGACCGTGGTGCTCAAACTGCTCCACCTCACCCGCCCCGACGTCGCGTACTTCGGCGAAAAGGACTACCAGCAACTCACGCTCATCAAGCGGATGGTGCGCGACCTGTCGCTCGACGTCGAGATCGTGGGCGTGCCGACCGTGCGCGAGCCGGACGGTCTCGCGCTGTCGAGCCGCAACCGCTACCTGTCACCCGACGAACGCCAACTCGCGCTCGCGCTATCGCGGGCCTTGAACAAAGGTGCGACCCAGCACACGCCGGATGCGGTGCTCGCCACAGCGGGAAAGGAGCTCACCGGGTTGAGCGTTGACTATCTCGAGCTTCGCGATCCGCGGCTCGGCCCCGCGCACAGCGGTCCGGCCCGGTTGCTGGTCGCGGCGCGCGTCGGAACCACCCGGCTGATCGACAACATTGAGGTGGAGCTGCACTGATGTTCACCAGGACGATGTTCAAATCGAAGATCCATCGGGCCACCGTGACCCAGGCCGATCTGCACTACATCGGCTCGGTCACGATCGACTCCGATCTCCTGGACGCGGCCGACCTGCTGCCGGGCGAGCAGGTGTCCATTGTGGACATCACCAACGGGGCGCGCCTGGAGACCTACGTGATCCCCGGCGAGCGCGGCTCCGGCATCATCGGCATCAACGGCGCCGCGGCCCACCTGGTCCACCCCGGCGACCTCGTGATCATCATTTCCTACGCGCAGATGGACGACGCGACGGCACGTGCCTACGTGCCCAAGGTGGTCCACGTCGACGCGGACAACCGCATCCTCGCGCTGGGCAGCGATCCGGCCGAGGCGGTCGCCGGGATGACGTTGGTGCGATGAGATAGGCTCGCGTTCCACTCAACTGGGGGAGGGTCGCGAGATGCGATGGAGGCTTGGCCGTGCGCTGGCGGCCGTGACGCTCGTGGGAGTCTCCGGATGCGCCAGCACCAACCTGGTCGACGCGTGGCCCGCCATGGCCGAGCCGACCGGGTGGGAGCCGCAGGCGGGAGTGTGCACCGACGCGTACTCGGAGTCCAGCCCGCGCGGCAGCTACAAACCATTGGACTGCAACGCTTCCCATGGCTACGAGACGGTGCACGTCGGCAAGTTCACCGGTGACGCCGCCGCGCTGAACGCCCCGCCCGGCGCCACCAGCCCATATCGCGCTGCCGCGTGGGGTGAGTGCGACACCAAGGCCACCGAATATGTCGGCGCGCCGTGGCGCGACGGCAATGTCTGGATCGCCGTTTCCCTGCCGTCGACGGGCGCCTGGGAGGGCGGGGCCCGCTGGTTCCGCTGCGAGATCGCCGTGACCTCACACGAACTGGGCGACATCAAGTCCACGACGAAGTCCCTCAAGGGCGCGCTCGCGGCAGGTTCCGACCTGCTGCGTGGGTGCTATCAGGTCGGCAAGGAGGACGACGCGCCGTGGGTCCCGGTCGCGTGCGACCAGCCGCACAACACGGAATATGTCGGCTCGTTCATCTCCAATGATTCATATGATGCGGTACGAGACAATCTCTCCGCGGTGCACGACAAATGCCGCTCGCTGATCGCGGCTTACGTGGGCGTGCCCGACGACGGAAACATGAAGTACCGCACCGGCACCTACTATTCGCATCCGTCCAAAGCGGACTGGAACGCCGGCGACCACGGCATCCGTTGCCACCTGTGGCTGAACGACAAGACCCTGCGTTCCTCGCTCAAGGGCGGCGGCACGAAGGCCCTGCCGATCAATTAGGGGCGATGAGACGTAGCCCATATGAACTTCCGGTGACCGCGCGGTTGACTGTTCCCGTGGATCTGCCTCAGTTGCCGGCCCGGCTGCCCGCGCGCGAGCCGAGCTGGTTCGAAGAGACCGACGTCGTGGTGGTCGGCTCCGGCATCGCCGGGCTGACCGCGGCCCTGCACCTGCGCGAGGCCGGGCTGCACGTCACCGTCGTCACGAAGGTCAACATCGACGACGGATCCACCCGGTGGGCGCAGGGCGGCATCGCGGCCGTGCTGGATCCATTCGACACGCCCGAGGCGCACGCTCAAGACACGATGGTCGCGGGGGTCGGGCTGTGCGATCCGGCGGCCGTGGACGTATTGGTGCGGGAGGGGCCCGACCGGGTGCGCGAGCTCATCAAGATGGGTGCCGCGTTCGATCGCCATCCCGACGGCCGGCTCATGCTCACGCGTGAGGGCGGCCATCACGCCAACCGGATCGTGCACGCGGGCGGCGACGCCACGGGCGCCGAGGTGCAGCGGGCGTTGCATGCGGCCGTGCGCCGCGACCCGTGGATCCGGCTCGTCGAGCACGCCCTCGTGCTCGATCTCCTTCACTCGAAAGAGGGACGGGCGTGCGGTGTCACCCTGCACGTGCTGGGCGAGGGCACCGAAGACGGCGTGGGAGCGGTGCTCGCGCGGGCGGTCGTGCTCGCGACCGGTGGCATGGGTCAGATCTTCGCCGCGACCACGAACCCCTCCGTGTCCACAGGCGACGGCGTAGCGCTCGCGATCCGGGCCGGCGCGGCGGTCACCGATCTGGAGTTCGTGCAATTCCACCCGACCTCGTTGTGGTTGCCCGGCAACCGGACGGCACAGCAGCCACTGGTGAGCGAGGCCTTGCGCGGTGAGGGCGCGCATCTGGTCGACGCCGACGGGCGCAGGTTCATGGTGGGCCGGCACGAGCTGGCCGAGCTCGCCCCACGCGACATCGTGGCCAAGGGCATCCACCGGCAGATGCTCACCGACGGGACCGACCACGTTCACCTCGACGCTCGGCATGTGCCCGATCTCGCGACCCGATTCCCGACCATCACCGCATACTGCCGGGCCGCCGGGGTAGACCCGGTCACCGATCTCATCCCGGTGGCGCCGGCGGCGCATTACGCGTCGGGTGGGGTGCGCACGGACCTGTTGGGGCAGACCAGCATCGCGGGGCTCTACGCGTGCGGCGAGGTGGCGTGCACCGGCGTGCACGGGGCCAACCGTCTCGCGTCCAATTCGCTGCTCGAAGGGCTCGTGTTCGCCCGGCGGATCGCGCTCGACATCGCCAAAGAGCTTGCGCCCCAAGCCGATCCCGTGCTGCACGACACCCGCACGGCCAGGCGGGGGCTAGAGGACGGCTTGGGGCAACGCCCACGGAGCGGCAGCGGAGTGTTAGGGGCAAGCCCCTTGCCGGAGGACACGCGGCAACGCGGTCTACCGCGGGCGGGTGGCCGAGGCGAGACGCCTGCGGCCATGAAGCCCAGCTTCACCGCGCCCGGCCCCGAGACAGCCGCCGCCCGTGAGGCGCTGCAGCGGGCGATGACCCGCGGCGCGGGTGTGCTGCGCAGCGCGGAGTCGCTGGCACAGGCCGCGGCCGTGCTCGACAAGACCACCCCACGCGATTGGGAGCTGGACAACCTGCTGACGGTCGCGAGCGCGCTCGTCGCGGCAGCCTCAGCCAGGCGCGAGACGCGCGGCTGCCATTGGCGCGAGGATTACCCCTCAGACGACCCGCAGTGGCGCGGCCATCTGCTCGTAGGGTTGGACCCGCACGGTGAACTGACCCAGACATGGGAGGCTATGGCGTGAGGGAACGCACCGCTTTGTTGTTGCGTGAGCAGGGGCTCGACCCGCTTGACGTCAAGTGGATCGTGGAGAACGCGTTGCGCGAGGATCTGGGGCCCGAGCACCTCGACATCACCAGCGACGCGACCATCCCGGCCGAGCAGACGGATGTGGCCGACGTGGTGGCGCGGTCGCCCGGGGTGCTGGCCGGGCTGGCGGTGGCTGCGGCGGTGTTCGAGTCGGCGGGGCCCGGAGCGCAGGTCGCGCTCTTGGCGCGCGATGGCGCAACCATCGAGCGGGGCGATCTGCTGGCCACCGTGACCGGGCCGACGCACACCATCCTGGCCGCCGAGCGCACGGCGCTCAACCTGCTGAGCCGGATGTCGGGTGTGGCGACGCACACCCGGGCCTGGGTGCGGCGGCTTGCGGGCACCAAAGCGCGCGTGCTCGACACCCGCAAGACCACGCCGGGCTTGCGGCCACTGGAGAAGTACGCCGTGCGCGCCGGAGGGGGTACCAACAAAAGAATGGGTCTTTATGACGTCGCGATGATCAAAGACAACCACAAGCTCGCGGCGGGATCCATCACGGCCGCCTTCGAGCGGGTCCGCGCCGGCCACCCGAAGGTCGAGATCCAGGTCGAGGTCACCACGCTCGACGAGGCCAGGGAGGCGGTGGCGGCCGGCGCGACGTTCTTGCTGTGCGACAACATGACCCCGGAGCAGCTTGAGCGGGTCGTCGAGGCGGTGGGCGACCGCGCCGAGCTGGAGGCGACCGGCGGGCTGACCCTGGAGCAGGCCCCGGAGTTCGCGGCCACGGGCGTGGACTATCTGTCGGTCGGCGCGCTCACCCACTCGTCCCCTATCGTGGACATCGCGTTGGACCTGCGCACCCGGAGCTGACACATGCTGCTGTGCATCGATATCGGCAACACCAACACGGTGCTGGCCACGTTCGACGGCGACAAGATCGTGCACTCCTGGCGGGTCAAGACCGACAGCCGGAGCACCGCCGACGAGCTGGGCCTGATGTTTCGCGGGCTGCTCGCCAACGACAGCGTCGAGCTGACCGGTGTGGCCGCGTGCTCGACCGTCCCGGCCGCGCTGCGGTCCCTGCGCACCATGCTCACGCGTTATTACGGCGGCATGCCGACCGTGATCGTGGAGCCGGGGGTCAAGACGGGCGTGCAGCTGGCCATCGACAACCCCAAGGAGGTCGGCGCCGACCGCGTGGTCAACACGCTTGCCGCCTTTACGCTCTTTGGCGGTCCGGCCATTGTCGTCGATTTTGGTACGTCGACCAACTTCGACGCCGTGAGTTCGCGCGGTGAGTTCATGGGCGGCGTGCTCGCGCCCGGCATCGAGATCTCCGTTGACGCGCTGGCCGCCCGTGCCGCTGCGCTGCGCAAGGTGGAGCTGGTCAAGCCGCCCCGCGTGATCGGCAAAAACACGGTCGAGTGCCTGCAGTCCGGGGTGATCTACGGGTTCGCGGGCCAGGTCGACGGCGTGGTCGACCGCATGATCGAGGAGCTGGGCGGCAGCGTCACGGCCGTTATCGCCACGGGCGGCCTGGCACCCGTCGTCATGGACGAGTGCCGGACCATCACCCATCACGAGCCGATGATCACCCTGATTGGCCTGCGCCTCGTCTTCGAGCGCAACCTCACCGCTTGAGGGCCCGCATGACCTCGGTGGTGTACGGCATGTCGAAGGTCTCGCCGAGTTCTGCAGTCAGGTCGCGTACCTTCTGCAAGATCTCCTCCTGCCGCTCGGGCGGCGACACGATGAAGTAGGACCGCGACTTCACCAGTTCGCACAGCCCGTCGGGGGTCTGCGGCACCGAATGCTTGAACAGAGCCGTCTCGATCGGCGTGAACAGCGGCCCGAAGTCCTCCGCCGCGCCCGACTCAACGGGATTGCGCAGGATGTCGTCCAGCTTGATGGTCCACTCTCG
This sequence comes from Allorhizocola rhizosphaerae, assembly GCF_003426775.1. GTDB lineage: Bacteria > Actinomycetota > Actinomycetes > Mycobacteriales > Micromonosporaceae > Allorhizocola > Allorhizocola rhizosphaerae. Next base: position 15,051 of record NZ_QJUG01000157.1, read on the forward strand.
GTCGAGGTCGCGCGTGTTCCACATTGGAGCGAACACCCCGCCCGGCTTGAGCACGCGGGCGATCTCCGGGTGCGACCGGTCGGGATTGAACCAGTGGTAGGCCTGCCCCACGACCACGACATCCACGCTCGCATCCGGCAGCGGGATCTCCTCGGCCGACCCGGCGAGCGCGGTGACGCCCGGTGTCACGGCGTCGAACCGAGCCCGCATCCCCGGGTCGGGCTCCACGGCCACCACCTCGTGGCCAAGCGTCATGACCGCGCGAGACAGCAGGCCGGTCCCGGCGCCGAGATCGAGCACTCGCCGGGGCTGTGTGCCCAGCACCCATTCGAGTGCGGCACGGGGATAGGTGGGCCGGACCCGGTCGTAATGCTCGGCGACCGAGCCGAAGGAAAGCCGATGCGCGTCAAAATCCATGCTCGGTAGGCTAGTCACGTGTCCGACGCTTCCGACGATCTCCAAGAGCAATCCGAGCTTCCCGAGCAGATGCGCATCCGCCGCGCCAAGCGGGAGGCCCTGCTGGAATCCGGAGCCGAGCCCTATCCGCTCGGTTATCCGCGCACCGCGACGCTGAAGGAGATCCGCGACAAATACCCGGAGCTGCCGATCGACCACGCGACCGGCGACAAGGTCGCGACGACCGGCCGGGTCATGTTCGTGCGCAACACGGGCAAGCTGTGTTTCGCGACACTGCAGGACGGCGACGGCACGCAGCTGCAGATCATGCTGTCGCTCGACCGGGTGGGCGCTTCGGCGCTGGATGAGTGGAAGCGTCTGGTGGACCTCGGCGACCAGGTCGGGGTCACCGGCGAGGTGATCAGCAGCAAGCGGGGCGAGCTCAGCGTGCTCGCCGACGCGTGGGCGATGACCGCCAAGGCGCTGCGCCCACTGCCGGTGGCGCACAAGCCGCTGAGCGAGGAGACCCGGGTCCGGCAGCGCTACGTCGACCTGATCATGCGCCCGTTGGCCCGCGACATGGTGCGGACCCGGGCCACCACGATCCGCAGCCTGCGTGATTCCTTCCATAGCCGCGGCTATGTCGAGGTCGAGACACCCATGCTGCAGACCCTGCAGGGCGGCGCGTCGGCGCGTCCGTTCGTGACTCACGCCAATGCGCTCGGCACGGAGCTTTTCCTTCGCATTGCCCCGGAGCTATATCTCAAGCGGTGCGTGGTCGGCGGCATAGACAGGGTATTTGAGATCAACCGCAACTTCCGCAATGAGGGCATCGACTCGACGCACTCGCCGGAGTTCGCGATGCTCGAGTTCTATCAAGCCTATGCTGACTATGACTCCATGGCGACTTTGACCCGTGAGGTGATTCAGGAGGCGGCCTTTTCGGTCTACGGTTCTCATGTCGTCACTCATGCCGATGGCACGGAATTCGACCTCGGCGGAGAATGGCGCTCCGTGACCGTGTTCGGCTCGCTTTCCGCGGCGCTCGGCGAAGAGGTGACCGTGAGTACACCTTACGAGCAGTTAATCCGCTACGCCGAGAAGCACGATTTGGCGGTCGACCCCAAATGGCTTCCGGGCAAGCTCGCCGAGGAGCTCTTCGAGGAGTTGGTGGTTCCCTCGCTGCAGGCCCCGACATTCGTGCGCGACTATCCGGAGGAGACGTCGCCCCTCGTGCGGGCGCATCGCAGCGACCCCGGCCTGGTCGAGAAGTGGGATCTATACGTGCGGGGATTCGAGCTCGGCACGGGCTATTCCGAGTTGGTCGATCCGGTCATTCAACGGGAGCGTTTTGACGCCCAGGCGAAGCTCGCTCAGCGTGGCGATTCCGAGGCAATGCCGCTGGACGAGGACTACCTCCGCGCGTTGGAGTACGGGCTCGCGCCGAGCGGCGGCGTCGGAGTGGGAATAGATCGCCTCTTGATGGCATTCACCGGCCTCGGTATTCGGGAAACAATATTGTTCCCCCTGGTCCGGCCGGAATAGCGTGGTCTATTCTATGGCGGTTCACCAATAAATGTGGAGGGGAATCGCATGGCCAGGCGCGAAATTGTCGTGCTGCAGGATGACCTTGACGGGTCGGAGAAGGACGTGCGCACGGTGAAGTTCGGATTCGAGGGCGCGCATTACGAGATCGACCTCGGGCCGAAGAATTTCGACAAGCTCGCCGAGGCACTCGCGCCATTCATGAAGGCCGCGCGCAAGGACGCCAGCGCCCGGCGCGTGGCGGGGCCGACGGCTCGGACCAAGAACCTCTCGGCCGCCGAGCAGCGGGCGTTCAACCAGCGGGTGCGGGAGTGGGCCAAGTCGCAGAAGCAGAAGGTGAGCGAGCGCGGCCGGGTGCCGGCCAAGCTCATCGAGGCTTACCACGCGGCGGGCAACAGATAGCAGTGCCGCATGGCCGCGGGCGTCTCGCCTCGGTCGCTGCGGGGTGAGCGGTCGGCTCGGGTCGGCGTGACCTCCGGCAAGGGCCTTCCCCGTCACACTGCGTCTGCGCTACGCCGGCGAAGCCCCAAGCCGCTCTCGCGCCCGCCGGGCCGAGGTGGGTTTCGCTCTGCGCGTAGCGGTCGATACTGCGGAACACGAGCGCACGCGGCAAGGTTGGCAATAACGCCCCCGAAGAAGCGGAAGGTGGGAGATTATGTCCCGCTAAATCCACTTCTGTGCCGACGGAACGTCACTGGTCGGTTACCAAACGGTGTCCGGACAGCTGTTTCCGGCGCGCGGAATCTATCGGTGGGTGGCGTTAGAGTGAGTGAAACAGCTTCGCTGGTGAGGAGCGGGAATGTTCGAGCGGTTTACCGACCGGGCGCGTCGGGTTGTCGTCCTGGCCCAAGAAGAGGCCCGGATGCTCAACCACAACTACATCGGTACGGAGCACATCCTGCTCGGCCTTATCCACGAGGGTGAGGGCGTCGCAGCGAAGGCGCTGGAAAGTCTCGGCATTTCGCTGGAGGGTGTGCGCCAGCAGGTAGAGGAAATCATTGGCCAAGGCCAGCAGGCGCCGAGCGGGCACATCCCGTTCACGCCGCGGGCCAAGAAGGTGCTTGAGCTGTCGCTGCGTGAGGCGCTGCAGCTCGGCCACAACTACATCGGCACCGAGCACATCCTGCTCGGCCTGATCCGTGAGGGCGAGGGCGTCGCGGCCCAGGTGCTGGTCAAGCTCGGCGCGGATCTCAACCGCGTGCGTCAGCAGGTCATCCAGCTGCTCTCGGGTTATCAGGGCAAGGAGCCGGCCGCCGCGGGCGCGACCACCGGCACGGGCGAGGGTGCGCCTTCGACCAGCCTGGTCCTCGACCAGTTCGGCCGCAACCTGACCCAGTCGGCCCGGGAGGGCAAGCTCGACCCGGTGATCGGCCGTGAGAAGGAGATCGAGCGGGTGATGCAGGTCCTGTCCCGCAGGACCAAGAACAACCCGGTGCTGATCGGTGAGCCCGGTGTCGGCAAGACCACCGTGGTGGAGGGGCTCGCCCAAAAGATCGTCAAGGGTGAGGTGCCCGAGACCCTCAAGGACAAGCAGCTCTACACGCTTGACCTGGGCGCGCTGGTGGCGGGCTCGCGCTACCGGGGTGACTTCGAGGAGCGCCTGAAGAAGGTGCTCAAGGAGATCCGCACCCGGGGCGACATCATCCTGTTCATCGACGAGATCCACACGCTGGTCGGCGCGGGCGCGGCCGAGGGCGCGATCGACGCGGCGAGCATCCTCAAGCCGATGCTGGCCCGCGGCGAGCTGCAGACCATCGGCGCGACCACGCTCGACGAATATCGCAAGCACCTGGAGAAGGACGCGGCGCTTGAGCGCCGGTTCCAGCCCATCCAGGTGGGCGAGCCGTCGGTGGCGCACACCATCGAGATGCTCAAGGGCCTGCGCGACCGCTACGAGGCGCACCACCGGGTGACCATCACTGATGCCGCGCTCGTGGCAGCCGCCAACCTGGCCGACCGCTACATTTCCGACCGGTTCCTGCCGGACAAGGCGATCGACCTCATCGACGAGGCGGGCGCGCGGATGCGCATCCGCCGGATGACCGCCCCGCCGGACCTGCGCGAGTTCGACGAGAAGATCGCCCAGGTGCGGCGCGACAAGGAGTCCGCGATCGACGCGCAGGACTTCGAGCGGGCGGCGCAGCTGCGCGACCGGGAGAAGACCCTGCTCGGGCAGAAGGCCGAGCGGGAGAAGCAGTGGAAGGCGGGCGACCTCGACGTCGTGAGCGAGGTCGACGACGAGCAGATCGCCGAGGTGCTGGCCAACTGGACGGGCATCCCGGTCTACAAGCTCACCGAGGAGGAGACATCCCGGCTGCTCCGCATGGAAGACGAGTTGCACAAGCGCATCGTCGGCCAGGAAGACGCGGTCAAGGCGGTGTCCAAGGCGATCCGGCGCACGCGGGCCGGTCTGAAGGACCCGAAGCGGCCGTCGGGGTCGTTCATCTTCGCGGGCCCGTCCGGCATCGGGAAGACCGAGCTGTCCCGGACGCTGGCGGAGTTCCTGTTCGGGTCGGAGGATGCGCTCATCCAGCTGGACATGTCCGAGTTCCACGACCGTTATACGGTGTCGCGGCTCGTGGGTGCGCCTCCCGGATACGTCGGTTACGACGAGGGTGGCCAGCTCACGGAGAAGGTGCGCCGGCGGCCGTTCTCGGTGGTCCTGTTCGATGAGATCGAAAAGGCTCACCCGGACGTGTTCAACACGCTGCTGCAGATCCTGGAGGACGGGCGGCTCACCGATGGGCAGGGTCGCATCGTCGACTTCAAGAACACGGTGATCATCCTGACCACCAACCTCGGCACGCGTGACGTGGCCAAGGCGGTCTCGCTGGGCTTCCAGAAGTCCGAGGACGCCGAGTCCAACTACGACCGGATGAAGCAGAAGGTCAACGACGAGCTCAAGCAGCACTTCCGGCCCGAGTTCCTGAACCGGATCGACGACACCATTGTCTTCCACCAGCTGTCCGAGCCGGAGATCCTCCAGATCGTGGACATCATGATCAAGCGGATCACCGAGCAGCTGCGCAACAAGGACATGGGCCTGGAGCTCACCGACAGCGCGAAGAAGTTCCTGGCCAAGAAGGGTTACGACCCGGTGCTGGGCGCGCGGCCACTGCGCCGCACCATCCAGCGCGAGCTGGAAGACACGCTGTCCGAGCGGATCCTGTTCGCCGAGCTCAAGCCCGGGCAGAACGTGCTGGTCGACTGCGAAGGCGACCCCGATCAGGTCGAGACCGCCAAGCTGGTCTTCACCGGTTCGCAGCGGGCCGGTGGGCTGGAGTCGGAGGCTGAGGCGGAGGCTACGGCGGCGGTGGAGGCTGCTTAGGAAGTCGTCTGTCTGCTGTCTGTGGTGGCGCCACTCGCTTTTGGGCGGGTGGCGCCATTGTTTGTTTGCGGGGTGGGTGGGGTGG
>NZ_QJUG01000158.1 GCF_003426775.1 Allorhizocola rhizosphaerae
AAGAGGGTCTGGGGAGGGAGAGGTGGCGGTGGGCGATGATGTTGCGTTGGATCTCGTCCGAGCCGCCGTAGATGGTTTCGGCGCGGGAGAACAGGTAGAGGTGTTGCCACTCCGACAGCGCGTCACCGTCGACCGTGGTGGATGACGCGCCGATCACGTCCATCGCGAGTTCGCCCAGGCCGCGGTGCCATGAGCCCCAGAGGAGTTTGGCGACGGATGGTTGGGAGTCACCGGTCAGGGTGTAGGCGCGCATGGTTTCCAGGCCGATCCACGCGCGGGTCAGCCGGTCGCGGATGAGCGGGTCGTCGATCGTGCCGTTGGCGCGGGCCAGCGCGATGATGCCGTCGAGCTCGCGGCGGAAACGGACCTGATGGCCCAGCATCGCGACGCCTCGCTCGAAACCGAGCGTGGCCATGGCCACCTTCCAGCCGTCGCCGACCGACCCGACGACGAGGTCGGGCTCGGTGGTCGCGTTGTCGAAGAAGACCTCGTTGAACTCGGAGGTCCCGGTCAGTTGCCGGATCGGGCGGACGGTCACGCCCGGCTGGCGCATGGGGACGAGCAGATAGGACAGTCCGGTGTGGCGGTGGGAGCCGGGCGTGGTGCGCGCGAGTACGAAGGCCCAGTCGGAGATGTGCGCCCAGGAGGTCCAGATCTTCTGGCCGTTGATGAGCCAGCGATCCCCGTCGAGGGTGGCACCGGTGGAGACGTTGGCCAGATCGGAACCGGCACCGGGCTCGGAATAGCCTTGGCACCACTGCTCCTCCCCGGATCTGATGCGCGGCAGGAAGCGTGCCCGCTGCGCCTCGGTGCCGAACGCCATCAGGGTCGGGCCGAGCAGCTCCTCCCCCACCACCGCGATCCGTGGCGGAGCCCCGGAAAGGGCATATTCCTCGTGTACCGCCATCTGCTGTTCGAGGGTCAGGCCGCGCCCACCGTATTCGACCGGCCAGCCGACGCAGTTCCACCCGCCGTCGGCGAGCGTGCGCTCCCACTGCAGGCGCTCGTCGAGCGTGCCGATCGAGCCGGGCAGGTGCTCGGCGAGCCACTGCCGGATTTCGTGGCGGATGTCCACTGGTGTCTCCTGACGGTCGCGCGTAGGCTCAGCGTACCAAGCAAGTGCTTGTTTGTGACTCTGTTCAGCCGCTGCCTGTAATGACAGTCGGAAGGGGTGCGCATGGAGAGAACCGTTCCAGGCGCGCTTGCCCGTGCGGCGGAGTTGTTCGGCGAGCACGAGGCGATCGCCGACCCGGATGGGCCGCGCCTGACCTACGCGCAGTTGCATGACAGCGTGCGGCGGGTCGCGGGCGGGCTGCGGGCGCTGGGCTTCGCCAAGGGCGACCGGCTCGCGCTGTGGGCGCCCAACACGTACCAGTGGGTGATCGTCGCGCTCGCCACGCACTGGTGCGGCGGCACGCTCGTGCCCATCAACACGCGCTTCACCGGGCCGGAGGCGCAGGACATCCTCGACCGGGCGCGCGCCAAGGCGTTGGTCGTGACGGGCGGGTTTCTCGGTGTGGACCGGCTCGCGTCGCTGGAGCGCACGCCGCCGATCACGCTGACGATCCCCGATCAGTGGGATGAAGTGATTCAAGGCCCGGTGGACGTTGAAGACGTGAGCCCCGACGAGGTGAGCGACATCCTGTTCACGTCGGGGACGACCGGGCGGAGCAAGGGTGCCATGAGCGCACACCGCCAGGCGCTCGGTGTCGCCGGTGCGTGGGCTGCCATCGCGGGGCTCGTGAGCTCAGATCGGTACCTGATAATCAATCCGTTCTTTCATTCCTTCGGCTACAAGGCGGGCATCCTCGCCTGCCTGGTGTCGGGCGCGACGATGGTGCCACAGAAGGTTTTCGACGTGGGCGAGGCCATGCGGCTGGTCGAGAAGGAGCGCATCACCGTGCTTCCCGGGCCGCCGACGATTTACCAGACGATGCTCGATTCCGGTGGGGGCCATGACCTTTCGAGCCTGCGGCTCGCGGTGACCGGCGCCGCGACCGTCCCGTCCGTCCTGATTGAACGGATGCGCGAAGGTTTGGGCTTCGACACCGTGCTGACCGCCTATGGGCTGACCGAGGCGGTGGTCGCGACCATGTGCCGGCCGGGCGACAGCGTCGAGACCATCGCGCAGACGAGCGGGCGCCCGGCGGCGGGGTTTGAGGTCCGGCTCGGCGAACACGACGAAATCCTGCTGCGCGGACCGAACGTCATGCTGGGCTATTTGGACGATCCAATCGCGACAGAGCAGGCCATCGACGCCGACGGCTGGCTGCACACGGGCGACGTGGGGCGGCTCGACGAGGCCGGCAACCTGAGCATCACCGATCGCCTGAAGGACATGTATATCTGTGGCGGTTTCAATGTGTACCCGGCGGAGGTCGAACAGGTGATAGCGCGCCTCGATGGCGTGGCCGAATCGGTCGTCATCGGCGTGCCCGACGAGCGCCTGGGCGAGGTGGGCAAGGCGTTCGTCGTGCCGCGCCCGGGGCACCAACTGTCCACTGAGGACGTTGCCGCACACTGCAAGCGCAGCCTTGCCAACTACAAGGTGCCGCGGCACGTCGAGTTCCGTGCCACGCTGCCGCGCAACGCGTCCGGGAAGCCGCTGAAGCGCGTCCTGCGAGAGGAGGAGTCCGCATGACGGTGGTCGAGTACCAGACACGCGGCCCGATTGCGGTCATCACGATGAACCGCCCGGAGTATCGCAATGCCCAAAACTCGGCGATGACCTATGCACTGGACCGCGCGTTCTATCAGGCTGTCAGCGATGACGCCGTGTCGGTCATCGTGCTCGCGGGCGCGGGCGACCACTTCTCGGCGGGCCACGACATCGGCACGCCCGAGCGCGACGTGGACCAGTCGTTCGATCGCAAGGCCGTGCTGTGGTGGGACCACGTGGGCAAGGAGGGCGCCGACCTGCGCTACGCCCGCGAGATGGAGGTCTATCTCGGGATGTGCCGCCGGTGGCGCGAGATTCCTAAACCGACGATCGCGATGGTGCAGGGCGCGTGCATCGCGGGCGGGCTCATGCTCGCCTGGATCTGCGATCTGATCGTCGCGTCCGAAGACGCCTTCTTCTCCGATCCCGTGCTGCGCATGGGCATACCGGGGGTGGAATACTTCGCCCACCCGTGGATGGTCGGACCGCGCTTCGCCAAGGAGATGTTGTTCACCGGGGATCGGTTCACCGCGCAGCGGGCCTACGAGGTGGGCATGGTGAGTCGGGTCGTGCCGCGGCCTTCTCTGCAGGACGCCGGCTTCGAGCTCGCCGAGCGGATTGCCAAGATGCCGCGCTTCGGGCTGGCGCTGGCGAAGCGGGCCGTGAACCTGTGTGAGGACCAGATGGGCATGCGGTCCGGAATGGACACCGTCTTCGGGTTGCACCACCTGGCGCACGCACACAACGACGCCACGACAACCGACTCGCTCGCGGGCATGGACGCTCGCTCGATGAAGGCGGCATCGTGAACTTGCGCGCCGAAGCACGAGAGTGGTTGCGGGTCAACGGAACGCGGCTGCCCTCGGTGGACACTCCCGAGGGATTCGCCGCGCATCGTGAATGGGAGCAACGACTGTTCGAGGCACGGCTCAGCGTCGTGACGTGGCCGTCGGAATATGGCGGGCGCGACGCGTCGCTACAGGACTGGCTGGAGTTCGAAGAGGAATACTGGGCCGCCGACGCGCCCGTGCGGGTCAACCAGAACGGGCTTTTCCTGTTGGCGCCAACGCTTTTCGCGCATGGCACACAGGCACAGCGTGATCGCATCCTGCCGCGCATGGCCAACGCTGAGGTGGTGTGGGCGCAGGCGTGGTCGGAGCCGTCGGCGGGAAGCGACCTGGCCGCGATCCGGTCGACCGCGACACGGGCCGACGGTGGCTGGGTGCTCAACGGGCAGAAAACGTGGAGCTCGCGGGCCGCGCTTGCCGACCGGGCCTTCGGGCTGTTCCGCAGCGGGCCCGACCGGCACCGCGGGCTGACCTATCTCATGTTCGACCTGCACGCGCCGGGTGTCACGGTCCGGCCGATCCGGCAGCTCAACGGCGAGGCCGGGTTCGCCGAGATCTTCCTCGACGACGTGTTCGTGCCCGACGAGGATGTGATCGGCGGCGAGGGCGAGGGCTGGCGGGTCGCGATGAGCACCGCCGGCCACGAGCGTGGCGTGTCGCTGCGCAGCCCGGGACGGTTCCTCGCGGCGGCGGACCGGCTCGTGCGGCTGTGGAAGGAACGCCCCGATCCGGCGCTGCGCGACCGGGTCGTCGACGCGTGGATCGACGCTCAGGCCTATCGCCTGCACACGACCTCCCAGGGCGTGGAGGCCAGCCTGGGCAAGGTGTTCTGGTCCGAATTGGATGTTCGCATCCACGAGGCCGCGCTGGAACTGCTGGGCCCTTCGGCTCAGATGCGCGGGCGGTGGAGCGATGGGCACATTTTCGCGCTCGCCGGGCCGATCTATGCGGGGACCAACGAGATACAGCGCAACCTGATCGCCGAGCGCATCCTGGGGCTGCCGCGATGAACTCCGAACAGCGGCTGTTCGCCGAGGCCCTGCACGACATGCTGGAGCACTCCTATTCGTGGGAGAAGCTGGCCGGGATGGGAGTGTTCGAATTGGACGCCGCGACGGCGGTGGTCGCGTTCGAGGAGCTGGGCCACCATGCCGTTCCCGGACCGGTGGTCGAAACCGTTGTGGCGGCTTCACTTGTCGCGCTCGACGGCCGCAGCGCGACCATAGGCACGACCTATGCGCTCGACGCCGACGAGGCCGAGCTGGTGCTCGCGCTCGACGGAAACGAGCTGTGGCTCGCCGTGCCGGGCGATCGCATCGAGTCGGTGGACGAGACGCGTCGGCTTTTCGCGTTGCAGCGCAGGGAACTTCTTCGGTCTGATGTGGATGCTCAGGCCGCGCTCGACCTTGGTGCGCTGCTGTGTGCGGCACAACTGCTCGGGTTGGGTCGTGCGATGGTCGAGATGGCAGTCGACTATGCCAAAACGCGGGTCCAATTTGGATGCGAGATTGGCTCGTTTCAGGCCGTGAAGCATCGCCTGGCCGACGCTCATCTTGCGGTCAGCTTTGCCCGCCCGCTCGTGCACGCGGCCGCCGAAACGCTCGCCCCGCGCGACATCTCCGCCGCCAAGGTCAGATGCGCCGACGCCGCGCAACTCGCCGCCCGCGCCGCCCTGCAGGTCCATGGTGCCATTGGATTCACCATGGAGTACCGCCTGAGCCGCTGGCTGAACAAGACGACCGCGCTGATCCCAGCCTGGGGCACGCGCTCGGAGCACCGGGCACGCATCCTGGAGTCTCTGCCATGAGCGAGAGCTCGCCCGAGCGAGTCGAGGGGCATGCGCCGCGCAGTGCAGTTGAGGGACGCCTATGAGTGAGGGCTTGCCCGAGCGAATCGAGGGGCATTTGCCGCGTAGCGAAGCGCAGGGACGCCATGGTGGCGAGGGCTCGCCCGGGCGAATCAGAGGGCATGTGCTCTGGAGCGAAGCGGAGGGACGGCGTTGAACGAACTTCGCGATACGGTGCGCGCGGTGCTCCGGCGGCATCCGGGCCAAGCGTGGGAGAAGCTGTGCGCAGAGGTCGGTGTGACCGGGCTGGCCATCCCGGAGGAGCACGGCGGCGCGGGAGCCGGATTGCCCGAGGTGCATGCGGTGCTCGAGGAGCTGGGCCGCGATCTGACCCCGCACCGACTGCACGGCACGACGCTCGCGAGCCAGGCGCTCCTGCAGGCGGGCGACACGCGTTGGCTCAAGCGGATCGCCGACGGGAGCGTGACGGCCGCGCTGGCTCTCGACGGTGAGCCTTACACGTTGGACGCTCCCGGTGCGGATGTGGTCGTTGCTTCGCATAACGGGCGGCTCTACGAGGCGACGGTGACACGGTCGTGCACCGCGCTCGACGAGAGCCGCGCGCTCGGGGTCGTCGAGCCGGACCTCACCCGGCCGATCGGCTCCGCAAACGCGGGGCGACTGCGGGAGATCGCGTGTGTGCTGCTCAGCGCCGAACAGGTGGGCGCGGCGGCGCGGGCGCTCGAAATCACGGTGGAATACACCAAAACACGAGTCCAATTCGGGCGGCCGATCGGGGCGTTCCAGGCGCTGCAGCACCGCATGGCCGACCTGCACGTGGCGGTCGAGGCGGCACGGGCCGTCTCGCGGGCAGCCGTCGCCGGGCAGGCCCACCCGTCGGTGGCCAAGGTCGTGTGCTCGGAGACCCTGATGCGGGTAGCGGGCGAGATGATCCAGCTGCACGGCGGGATCGGCATCACGTGGGAGCACAGTGCGCACCGATACTTCAAGCGTGCGCACGGCTCGTGGCACCTGTACGGCACGCCCGACGCGCACGTGAAGCGGCTTGCGGCGGCGCGCCTCGACTAGTCTCGACGTAATGCGCCGATTTCCACCGCGATGCTCCGAAAATCAGGCTCCTTCATCACCCCCGCGACGCGCTGCCGCGCTGTGGGGGTGATCCGATGCGATGGGGGCGCATCGGGGATCTGGGCGTGGTCCTGTGCTATCTGCTGGGCGCGGTCTATCTGGCCGGTCCGCTGATCCGCAACGCGGGCCAGGTGCAATTGGTCGTCGGCGGCATGGACCAGATCCAGGAGGAGTGGTTCCTGGCGCACGCGGCGCACGCCCTCACGCAACTGAAGGATCCTCTGTTTTCGACATTGGGCAACTCGCCGCTGGGCATCAACATGATGGCCAACGCGTCCGTGCTCGGGCTCGCCGTCCCGCTGCTGCCCGTGACGCTGCTCGCCGGGGCCGAAGTGTCGTTTGTGGCCGCGCTCGCGTTCGGGCCGGCGGCGACTGCGGCAGCGTGGTACTGGCTGCTCTCGCGGCATGTGGCGGGGTCGCACCGGATCGCGGCGGGGCTGGGCGGCGCGCTGTGCGGGTTCGGGCCCGCGATGGTCTCGCACGCCAACGGCGGCCACCTGAACTGGGTGTCCGGCTTCCTGATCCCGTTGGTGGTGTGGCGGGTCGTGCGGTTGCACAGGCCGCTGCGCCACGGGGTGGTGTTGGGTGTGCTCGTCGCGGCGCAGTGCTTCATCGGGGAGGAGCCGATGCTCGTGACGGCGTTGGGCCTCGCGGTTTTTGTGGTGGCCTATTGCGCGTTCCGGCCGGACGTTTTCGCGCGGCGGTGGCGGTCGTTCGTGGCCGGGATCGGTGTGGCCGGCGTGGTGGGCGGGGGGCTTTTGGCGTACCCGATAAAATTTCAATTCTTTGGCCCGCAAAGTTATCGGGGCATCATCGGCGTCGCGGGGCAGGGAAACGACCTCGCGGCATTGACGGCGATGCCGGGGCAGTCGCTGGGCGGGCACCGGCAGACGCCCACGTGGCTGGCCGTCAATCCGTCGGAGGAAAACGCCTTCCTCGGCTGGACCCTGCTGATCGCGGCGGGCGCGGTGGCGGTGTGGCTGTGGCGTGATTCGGTGCTCGCGAGGGCGTGCGCAATCACGGCGGGGGTCGCGCTGTTCGCCTCGCTCGGCCCGAGCGTGCGACTGTCGGGTGTGGACACCGGCGTGCCGACGCCGTGGACCCCGCTGGCCGGGCTGCCGCTGTTCTCCGCCATGCTGCCCACCCGGCTGGCGATGATCGCGATCCCGGCCATCGCGGTGCTGGTGGTGCTGGGCCTGGCGAAGGCGTCGAGAGCGCCGCGGGTATGGGTCGTTGCGGTTACGGCCGCGGCCCTCCTCCCGCTGATGCCGCGGCCGCTCCCGGTTGCCGATCGCCCGGACGTGCCACCGTTTTTCGCGCAGGACATCTGGCGTGAGTACGTCACGCCGGGGCGGGCCATCGTGTCGGCAGTGCCGCACGACAACGTGTACGGCGAGCCGATGCGCTGGCAGATCGCGGCGGGGATGGGCTTTCGCAACGTCGCGGGTTATTTCGTAGGCCCGGTCGGCTCGGCCAAAGCGGGCTGGTATGCGCCCGATCCGAGACCCACGACGCGGATGTTTCGGGGGGTGCTCGGAAGCGGCAAACCTGCTGTCGCAAGTGGACAGGCAGGCGCGCAGTTGCTCGAAGACCTACGCTATTGGTGCGCCGACGCCATCGTGCTGCCCATCGCACACGAGCCGCTGCGCACCACCATCGACGCCCTCGCCGGGCCGGGCCGCTTCGTCGGCGGCGTCTACATCTGGGACGTCCGCGACCTCACGAAGTCGGGCCTCTGGAAGCCTTAGCGCGGCGGGAGCGGCGGACCAGACCGCGCACGTAGGCGGCCTGGCCGACGTGCTGGTCGTCGTCGTTGAGCACGCTGACCAGCCGGACACCGAGCGTCACCGGTGGATCCCAGGCCTCGTCCACGACCCGGTCCAGATCCTTGGCCGTGAGGCCAAGCAGCAGCTCGCGGGTGCGCGCGGCGACCGCGTTGTAGTACTCGACGAGCACCTGCGCGCTCTCTGGCCGGACCGCGGCGACCTGCTTGGGCGTGTGACCATATCCGGTGTTGGCCGGGTCGGGGTCGAGCCCGAAGCGGCCGGCCCAGCCGTCCTGCACCCACACCTGATCCTGCGCAAGGATCTCGGCGACGTGGTCGTCCTGGATCCGGGTGAGGTGCCAGACGAGCCAGCCGACCGAGTTGGCGCCCTCCGCTGGGGCCCAGCGCAACTCGTCCGGGGTCAGGCCGTGCACCGCGGACCGGACAAGGTCGGGAAGTCGGTCAAACGCCTCGGTCAGCAGATCGCTCACATCCACGACTTCTACTATCCACCGAGGCCGGCTCAGGGATGCGACTATTGGGGGTGTGGGCGGTAGAAGAAAGGCGGCGGAAAAGGCGTCCGCCTGTCTGTGTTGCCGTCACCGCACGTTTGCCGAGCGCGGTGACGGCTATATCTGCCCGGTCTGCTTCTGGCAAGATGACGGCGATGCCCTCGACCGGCCCAGTGCGGCGAACGGCGGCCTGACACTTGCGCAGGCGCGTCGCAACTACGCGGCCTTCGGCGCCTGCGAGGAGCGGTTTCGAGACGTCGGGTCCGAGGGACGGTTTCGAGATATCGGGTCCGAGGGGCGATGAGAGCCGAGGAGCCCCATGAACGAGAAGATGGACGCCGGCAGGCATAGCCCGAGCCGGACCCAATGCAGGGCTTCGAATTCTTGAGCTGTCTGCCTGAGGGTCTGCGCGGAGTGGACGGCCGTCCCCTCGATAAACATGATCGTGTTGCGGGGCCAGAAGAACAACGCCGAAAACAGGAATTCGCCGAAGAAAATGATCAGGACGCTGATCAGAAGCCAGCGGCGAACGTGCTTGACCCGCCAAGAAAGGATCAAGGCACCGATCCCGGTAGCCAGCATGAGCATTCCCACGGGCGGAAAGAAGTCGGCCGGTCCCACCTTCATGAACGCCACGGCCGCCGCCAGTGAGGCGGGTGCGTCCCGGAATATGTTCGGATAGAGGATCAGCGTTTCGAACGTGATGGCACCGAGGAAAATCATCAGCACCCAGTGATACGCCAAGACAAGTGCGAATCCTATTTTCGGCTTCATGAGTAGGCACGCTACATGTAGGCTGCTTATGTATGGATCCGGGATTTCCCCTAGATTCGCCGGTCGCGACATACTGGCAGGCATGGACCCGATCGAGCAGTACCTGGCGGAGCTGGACCGGGTGCTACGCGGTCCAAGGCACGTCAAGGCGGATCTGCTCGCCGAGGCTCGCGACAGCCTGCACGACGCCATGGAGTCCTATATGGACGGTGGCGTGGCGGCCAGGCCGGCAGGCGAGCGAGCCGTGGCCGACTTCGGCGAGATACCGGTCGTGGCCGCCGGATTCCAGGCGGAACTGAGCCGAGTGCAGGCCCGCCGCACAGCCCTTTGGCTGATGTTGGTCGTCGCCGCACAGCCTCTGGTGTGGGGCCCGTTGCGTCCGGGCGGCGCCGCATCGGACCCCACGGCCGCGCAAGCCCTGATCGATCGCTTCATCGACACCCTGGGATTCGTGGCGATGACCGGCGGGCTGCTGGCGTTGCTCGCCTGCGGCATCGGGGTTCGTCTTTTCGGTGTACGAAGGGAAGTCGCCCGCATCACCGGCGTGTTCACGCTGACGGTCGCGGCCGGGTTGGTCGCCATGAGCTCGGCCATGATGGCTGGTGTGGATGGGGATCAGCTGTGGTCGCCGGCCGGCCTGCCATGGGCGTTGATCTTCCTGGTCTCCCCCATGGCCGCGGTCGCCCGGTCAGCCCGCCGGTGTCTTGCTGCCGCTTAGCCGGGACGCGTCGCAGGCGACGGTCGCAGCACATCTTCGATGACGCCGGCGAACTTGCGCCAGCCGCGACGCTCCTCTTTCAGGCGTTTATGCCCGGCCTGGGTCAACCGATAGGTGCGCCGCTCCCGCCCGCCCGCCGTGCCCCATTCACTTTGCAGATATCCCGCGGCCTCCAGGCGGCGCAGCGCCGGATAGAGCGTGCCGGTCGGCATGTCGAGCTCGCCCCCGCTGCGGACGCGAAGCGCCTCAATGATGGCGTATCCGTGCAACGGCTCGCGCTCCACGACCGCGAGAATCAGCCCGTCCAGATGCCCGCGCACGGCGTCCGCCTTCATGTAGACAGCTTACCTATACGGCCACCGACGGGTGAGGCGCAAAACGCCCGCCCCAAATGGGAACAGTCCATTGTGGATGCCGAGGGTTCGGAGGTGCCGCCACCGGCTAGTGCGCCCACGCGCCGGACCGGTTGAGCGCGCGGGCGACGACGTCGAGCCCGGCGGCGCGGGACGCTTTGACCAGCACGGTGTCGTGCGGACGCAGGTGGTCCGCCAGCCAGGTCAGCGCCGAGTGGATGTCGCTGACACCGACGCCGCCGGCCGGGTGTGCCGCCGCGCCCACCGCCAACACGATGTCTACGCCGAGGACTCGGGCGAAGGTGCCGACCTCGGCATGGGCCGGCGCGGAAGCCGTGCCCAACTCCCGCATCTCGCCAAGGACTGCGACCGTCCGGCCGGCACGCCCGCTTCCGATCGACACGAGAGCCTTCAGCGCGGCGTGCATCGACTCCGGGTTGGCGTTGTAGGTGTCGTCGATCACGATCAGGCCATCGTCTCGTTGCGACACCGCCATCCGCATCGACGAAGGGCTCTCGACGGTCGAGAGCCTCTGCGCGATCGCCGGCAGTTGCTCGCCGACCGCCAGTGCCACCGCTGCGGCGGCGCAAGCGTTGATTACCTGATGGGCGCCCGATTGCCGCAGGCGTACCGTTTCCCACCTACCGGCGTAACCGAGCGAGAACGACGGCCGGGCAAGCCGGTCAAGGCAAACGTCGCGCCAGGTCACGTCCCCCCGCTCGCCGAAGGTGAGCACCCGCGCCGGCGTCGGCATGGCAGCCACCCGCGGGTCGTCGGCGTTGAGGACCGCGACCCCGTCACCGGGCAGTGCCGCGGGAAGCTCGCCTTTGGCGGCCGCGGTCAATTCCAGCGAACCGAACTCGCCCACATGTGCCGACCCGACTCCCAGCACCGCGCCGACACGGGGCCGCGCGATGTCGCACAGATAGGACAGGTGACCGACACCCCGCGCGCCCATCTCCAGTACCAGAAAATCGTTTTCTGCCTTGAGTTGCAGTGCCGTAAGCGGGACGCCGAGCTCGTTGTTCTGGTTGCCCTTTGTCGCCACGGCGCCGGGCAGCAGGGCCGCGAGGTAGTCCTTGGTGGTGGTCTTGCCATGCGATCCGGTCACCGCCAGCACGGTCGGCGCGACCGCCGCGACCACATGCCGCGCCAGCCGGCCCAGTGCCACCACCGGATCGGGTACGACAACGGTCGGGCGGCAGGTGGGACGCGAGCCGAGGACCGCGTGGGCGTGGCCGGCGAAGGAATGCCCGTCGACCCGCTCGCCGGCGATGGCCACGAACAGGCCCTCGCTGTGCGGGGAGCGGCTGTCCAGATAGGCGGGACCGGTGACAACGAGCGTGGGATCACCGCACACGGCGCCCCCGGTGACGGCGGCGATCTGGGCAAGACTCAGCGGGATCATGGCTCGATCCTGTGCGGGTCGTGGCCCGGCGGCCTCCTCCCTCGGGTCCGGCGGCTCAGTCCTGAGGACCGATCATCGGCACCTCAGACGGAGGCACCGGCCTCACCGCGCCGGTCACCGTAATGCCATGACCCTCCTGCTGTCCGATCCGCGGGTGGCCGCCGTGCCCGTCCGCGATGTCGACGAGCCCCTTGTCGCCCTCGATCCCGGTTTTGGACCCGGCAATGCCTTGGTGCGCCGCGAGTTGGCCACCAGGCTGCAGTACGCGCGGGAGGCCCTGCCCACGGGGATCCATCTGCGCGTGGTGGAGGGCTACCGGCCCGCGCACAGGCAACAGGCGATCATCGAGCGCTACTCGGCCGAGATCCTCGCCGAGCGTCCCGGCATCCCGGAGCACGAGCTTCGCGTGCTCACGAGCCGCTTCGTCGCCCCGCTTGAGGTGGCGCCGCATGTGGCAGCCGCGGCCGTGGACCTGACCCTGACGGATGAGCGAGGCGACGAACTCGATCTGGGCACCGCGATCGACGCCACGCCGGAGCAGTCCGGCGGCCGCTGCTACTTCGCCGCCGACGGGATCAGCCGAGAGGCGCGGGCCAACCGCGACCTGCTCGCCCGGGTGCTGTGCCGGGAAGGGCTGGTCAACTATCCCACCGAGTGGTGGCACTACTCCTATGGCGACCGCTACTGGGCATTGGCTACCGGCGCCGGTGCCGCCCTGTACGGCCCGGTCCTCCTATGAGCCTGCTGGCGTTGCGGCCGCATTCTCTTCAGCAGGCGACCCTTGAGGTCGACCTCGGCGCTGTCACCGCCAACGTGCGCACCATCAAATCTCGTACGGCGGGCGAGCTGATGGCGGTGGTCAAAGCCGACGGCTTCGGCCACGGCCAGATCGACGTCGCGCGTGCCGCCCTCGCCGGTGGCGCGACCCGCTTCGGCGTCACCGGCATCGACGAGGCCCGGCCGCTGCGCGAAGCCGGCCTGACCCAGCGCGTGCTGAGCTGGCTCAACCCGCCCGGCGCCGACTTCGCCGCGGCGGTAAGGCTCGACATCGAGCTCGGCGTTCCCGGCCTGGACCACCTGCACGCGATCGCCCGTACCGCCCCCGGCGCCCGGATCCACCTGCAACTGGACACCGGCATGGGGCGCGACGGCGCCGAACCCGCCCAATGGGATCGGCTGTGCCGGGCCGCCTGGCAGCTTCGCGAGTCGGTGCGCGTGGTCGGCATCATGGGCCACCTGCCCTGCGCCGACCAGCCCGGCCATGCCGCCAATGCACGGGGCCGTGACCTGTTCGTCTGGGGTCTGCGGGTGGCCAGGGCGGCGGGCCTGTCCCCGGCCGATCACCACCTCGCCGCGACGGCCGCCACGC
Organism: Allorhizocola rhizosphaerae; assembly: GCF_003426775.1. Classification (GTDB taxonomy): domain Bacteria; phylum Actinomycetota; class Actinomycetes; order Mycobacteriales; family Micromonosporaceae; genus Allorhizocola; species Allorhizocola rhizosphaerae. The sequence continues at coordinate 13,342 of NZ_QJUG01000158.1, forward strand.
TCAGCGATCCGCTGTCGCACCACACCATGAGCCGTATCGGCGCGGGCCTGGTGGGCATCGACGAGTCGGGCACGGTACGGCTGCGGCCCGCGCTGACCCTGACCGCCCCGCTGGTGACCATCCGCAGCGTGCCGGCCGGCACCTCGGTGGGCTATGGGCACACCTGGACGGCCAGGCGAGCGACCCGGCTGGGCTTGATCCCGGTCGGCTACGCCGATGGCCTTCCCCAGCTGGCCTCCGGTCGCGCCGAGGTCTGGGTGGCCGGCACACGCCGCCCGGTGGCCGGACGGATCTCCATGGACATGACCGTCATCGATCTCGGGCCTGACACCCCCTTGTCCCCCGGTGACCCCGTAATCGTCTTCGGTCCGGGCGACCGCGGCGAGCCGACCACAGCGGAATGGGCCACCTGGGCCGAAACCCTCGAACACGAGATCGTCACAGGACTCAGCGCACGGCTACGCCGAAAGACCACACTATGACTCCCTCGGTTGTCGGCGCGCGGGGTCAGACCGTCGTGCAGGTACGTCACGGCGGATGCTGGCGGTCGAGGCAATGCTGTTGTCAGTGGTGGCCACCCTGCTGGGCACCGTGCTGGGCGTCGGGTTCGCCTGGGTCGGCTGCGAGACGTTCGTCAAGCGGGCTCTCAGCGACGCCACCTTGCGAATCCCCTGGCTGGAACTCGTCCTCGTCGTCCTCATCGCTGCCCTGGCCGGACTGCTCTCCTCTGTTCTACCGGCACGCCGGGCCGCCCGGGTGACTCCGGCCGCAGGACTATCCCTCGACTGAAATCGGCTATACCGAAGGAGCGCCTCATGATCCCCACCTCCCGCGTCGCCGTCATCGGCGGCGGCCGCAACTGCGAACACGAAGTCTCCCTCGCCTCGGCCGCCGCGGTGGCCGACGCCCTGGAACGAGCGGGCTACCACGCCATGCGCCTCACCATCGATCCCAACGGCGTCTGGCGCGACCGGGAAGACCGCCCGATCGGTCTGGCAGGAGCGGTTCAGGTCCTGCGTTCCTGCGCGGTGGCTTTCCCGGTGCTGCACGGTCCGCATGGTGAGGACGGAACCCTGGCGGCGCTGTGCGACCTGGCCGACGTGCCGTGGGTGGGATCACCGCTGGGCGCCAGTGCGCTGGCGATGGACAAGTGGGCGACCAAGCTCGTCGCCGGCGCGCTCGGCATCGCCACGGTGCCCGCGCGGTTGCTCACCCGTGCCAACGCGCACTCGTACACCTTCACCCACCCGGTCGTGGTCAAACCCGTCGCCGCCGGGTCCAGCCGCGGGGTCAGCGCTCTCCGCGAAGCGGCCGGGCTCGGCCCGGCCCTGGACGCCGCGTTCACCTACGACGACCGGATCCTCGTAGAGGATCTCATGATCGGCCGTGAGATCGATCTGGCGGTGCTGGGCCGCCCTGACGGATCGCGTGTCGTGGCACCGGCGCTGGAGATCGTCGTACCCGATGGCGGGATCTTCGACTATGCCGCCAAATACGACGGCGCGCCGGACTTCCTCGTCCCCGCCCCGCTGGACGAGTTGACCCGCACGCAGCTTGAGCAGGCGGCGGTGACGATGTACGACGCGTTGGGCTGTGCCGGGATCGCTCGGGTCGACTTCTTCCTCGCCGAACACGGGCCGGTCCTCAACGAGGTGAACACGACGCCCGGCTTCACCGCGCAGTCGCAGGTGCCCAGAATGTTCGCCGCGACGGGAGTGTCCTTCGACGCTCTGCTCGATCTACTGGTACGCGATGCGATGCCGGCTCTTATTCCCGGCCCCGACCACTGCCAGAAGCACGGCTTCGCCTGAACAGAGAGACAACCGAAACCAGCGTGGCGATCATCACCTGCTTTGCAGGTCGGGCCCTGCGGATGGTTCCCTTGCGGTGGCTCTCACTTCCGGCCCCACCCACGCCGGAAGCACGGCTCAGCCTGATCAGAGTTAGAATCTTCCCCCACCCACCTGGATGACCGGATGAGCGAAACGGGTTGGCGCCCATGGTTGCCCGAGGCGATCGCGGCGCTCATGGTGCTCGCGATCGGCTTCACCGAGGCCGTCCTGTTCTGGGCGATGACAGGCGGCCACCTGGCCGGCTTCGCGCAGGCGCTGGTGATCGCGGTCGCGGTGGGGATGTGCCGCCGGGCGCCCGGTGCAGCGCTCGGACTGGTGTGGACGCTGGGCCTGATCCACGTGCTGTTCGGTGCGCCGATCATGCTGATCGAGTTCGCGTTGACCGCCGTGTTCTTCGGCGGCGCGCGCTGGGGCCGCCTGCCGACCGTGGTGATAAGCGCGCTCTCCGTGCCACTGGCCGTGGTCGTGGCGTTCGTCGTGCATGAGCGCAGAATTATCAGCCTCCATCTGCTGCTGGGCGGATCGAAGCTGGGCGACATCATGCGCGAGCAGCCGACCCTGCGGCTGGCCCTGTCGCTGATCGGGTTGCTGATCGTCGCCACTCCCTGGCCGACCGGGCTGGTCATGCGCTTCCTCGAACGGGCGAGCACGTCGCGGGTGGCGATGCTGGCGGCGGAGGAGGCCGCCGCCGGGGCTTGGCGCGAGACCGAGCATGCCCGTGAAATCGCGCATCTGCGCGATCAGCAGACGCGCCTGGCCCGTGACGTCCACGATGTCGTCGGCCACTCGCTCGCGGTGATCCTGGCACAGGCGGAGTCTGGCCAGTACCTGGACGAACCCGCGAAGTTGAAGAAGACCCTGCAGACCATCGCCACGTCGGCGCGCTCCTCCCTGCAGGATGTACGGCAGGTGCTCTCCTCGACCCAGGACACGACCATGGTGCGCGGTGATACGGACCGGTTCGACAGTCTCATCGCCGGGGTGCGCGGCAGCGGACACGAGATCGTCGCCACCGAGCTGGGCACCCCGCGCCAGCTGCCACCAGAGGCCGCGGCGGTGGCCTACCGCGTTTTCCAGGAGATGCTCACCAACGCCATCAAGCACGGCCGGCGGGACCACCCGATCGTGGCCGAACGGCACTGGCCGGCGGCGCAACCGGCCGGCGGCTTCACCGACACCTTGCGCATCGAGGTGACCAACATGACCGAGTCCTCGGATCACGCCGGCGCCGGCCGTGGCCTGGACGGTATGCGGCGCCGGCTCGAAGCGATCGGCGGCCACCTTGACGTGCGCCGCCGCGAGCAACCCGCCGGCATCAGCTTCAGCGTGACCGCGTTCGTGCCGGTGCGGGGCGGCGCGTGATGAGCGACGAGATCACCGTGCTGCTCGTCGATGATCAAGAGCTCTTCCGCGAAGGGGTACGAGTCATCATCGACGCGCAGGACGGCATGCGCGTGGTCGGTGCGGCCGGCGACGGGCTGGAGGCGGTCCGCCTGGTCGACGAGTTGCGGCCTGACGTCGTCCTGATGGACATCCGGATGCCACAGATGGACGGCGTCGAGGCGTCCAGGCAGATCTTCGCACCCGAGCGGGTCGCCCGGCGGACCAAGCCCGTCCGCGTGATCGTGCTGACCACCTTCAATCTCGACGACCGGGCCGCGACCGCGATTCGCCACGGCGCCAGCGGCTTCCTGCTCAAGGACACCACGCCGCTGATGTTGCGCGACGCGATCCGCACCGTCCACAGCGGCAACGCCGTGCTCGCCCCGCAGGACCTGGCCACCTTGCTGGACAAGCAGTTCCAAACCGCGGCTCCCCCACCCGCGGCGTTCCTCGGGCTCACCGACAAGGAACGCGAGGTGTTCACCGCCGTGGCCCGCGGTCTGTCCAATGCGGAGATCGCCGGGGCCGTGTTCGCCGGCGAGTCCACGGTCAAAACCCATGTTGGTGCCATTCTGCGCAAGCTGGCGCTGCGCGACCGGGTCCAGATCGTCGTGTTCGCCCACGAACACGGCCTGGTCTAAGCGATCCCACCGCAAAGCGGTACGACGCCGGTGCCCGTTGTCGAGCGCGTGGGCGAACGGTCAGGCGATCTCGCGCATGTCGGCTTCGATGCGTTTGGCGGTGGCCAGCAGTGGGGGCAGGAACTCCTTGCGCATCGTGTCGAGCGACGTGCGGCTCGCGTGCGCCGAGACGTTGACGGCCGCGACCACATGCCCTGAGCGATCGCGGATCGGTGCGGCCACGGCGCGCAGGCCCTCCTCCAGCTCCTGGTTGACCAGTGCCCAGCCCTGCGCCCTCGCGCGGGCCACCTCCGCGCGCAGCGCCGCGACCGTGCCGACGGTCCGTGAGGTCAGGCGCTCCAGGCGCACGCTTGCCAGGTACCGTTGCAAATCCTCTTCGGACAGTCCGGCAAGCAGCATTCTGCCCATCGACGTCGCGTAGGCGGGAAATCGCGTCCCGACGCTGATGGCGACGGTCATGATGCGCCGGGTCGGCACGCGCGCCACATAGACCACATCGTCGGCGTCCAGAACGGACACCGACGATGACTCGTTGACCTCCGCCGCCAAGGTTTTCAGGTGGGGCAGCGCCACCTCGGGCAGGGTCAGGCTGGACAGGTAGGCGTAGCCGAGCTGCAACACCCGTGGCGTGAGCGAAAATCGGCGCCCGTCGCTGCGCACGTATCCGAGAGTGGCCAGCGTCAGCAGGAAGCGCCGCGCGGCCGCGCGGGTCATCCCGCTCGTCGCGGCCACCTCGCTCAGCGTGAGCTCGGGCCGGGCCGAGTCGAACGCGCGGATGACGGCCAGCCCGCGTTCCAGCGACTGCACGAATTCCGTCACCGCACCAACCCCAACTCGGCCAGCACCCGGTGGGCCACCGCGAAGCCCGCGTTGCCCGCGGGCGCGCCCGCGTAGACCGTCGTGTGCAGCAGCACCTCCTGGATCTCCGCGGGAGTCACCCCGGCGCGCACTGCGGCCGCGACATGCATCGCGAGCTCCTCCTCGCACCGCATCGCGGCAAGCAACGCGATGGTGAGGCAGCAGCGCGTCCGCCGGTCGAGCCCCGGCCGAGACCACACCCGACCCCACGCCGACTCCGTCACATATTCGTAGAACGGCGCGGAGAACTCGGGCACCTCGCGGTCGACGTGTGCGTCGCCGAGCACCGCTCGCCTGGTGGCCTCGCCTTCATTGGACACCGAGAAACTCCTTGAGCAGGCTGTTGACCGCGTTCGGCCGCTCAACATTGGCCAGATGCGCCGCGTCGGGGAGGAATTCCAACTCGGCCAAAGGGATTTCCTCGGCGATCCGCACAGCGTGCTCGGGCGGCGTCGCGTGATCCTGCTCCCCGGCGACCACCAGCGTGGGGCAGATGATGCTGGGCAGCAACGGCTCCAGGTTCATCTCCGCAAGGGCCGCGCAGCAGGCCGCGTACTCCTCCGGCCGCGTGGACATCAGGATGTTGCGTGCCCACGCCGCCACCGCGGGGCTGCGGCGATGGAACTCGGGCGTGAACCATCTACTCAGGACGGTGTCGGCGACCGCCGCCATGCCGCCGGCCCGCACGAGCGAGGCCCGCTCGGCCCACATCTCCGGCGGCCCGAGCCTGGCCGATGTGCAGATCAGCGCCAGCTTGCGCACCCGGGTCGGGGCGTGTGCGGCGACCCACATGCCTACCATGCCGCCCAGTGAAACCCCGGCGAGATGGGCGCTCGTGATCTCCAAATCGTCCAGCAGCGCGATGAGATCTTTACCCAAATCCTCTATCTGGTACCGGCCACCGCCCGCACTGGGCGAGCCGCCATGCCCGCGATGGTCGTAGCGGATCACGCGGAACGCTTCGCCCAGCGCCTCCACCTGCGGCTGCCAGATGGCGCCCGTCGTGCCGAGCGAGCCGCCGAGCACGAGCGCGGGCCCATCCCGCCGCCCGCTGATCGAATAGTGCAAGTGGACAGTCTTCATCGCTTCCCCCGCATGCTGAACAATTCGATCCCGTTTTCGGCCCTGCCGCCGGCGCTCAGGTTAGCCGCCATCGCGTCGCGGTTCACGCGCAGCCCCGTCAGGCACGCGCGCAGCCAGGCCGCCGCCGATCCGGTCGAGATCAGCAGCTCGCGCATGGGCCGCCACTCCGCGTGCCAGGCCCCGGCCGCGCGCTGATGCTCCTGCACCATCGCGCTCAGCACGGTGGCAACGAGCCCCGGCGACTGCATCGCGCTCGCCACCGCGCAGATCGAGGCGACCGGGTTGCGCTTGTGCGGCATGGCCGTCGAGCGCCCCGGGCTCGCCTCGTGAACCTCCCCCACCTCGGTCTGCGCCAGCAGCGTCACGTCGCGGGCCACCTTGCCGACCGCGCCGCACGCCAGGCCCAGCGCCGCGGCCAGCTCGCCCACCCGGCCGCGGTTGGTGTGCCAGGACATCGCCGGTTCGGCCAGGCCGAGCCGCGCGGCCAGGCCGGGCACGGCGGGTTGCGTGCCGACCGCGCCGCC
>NZ_QJUG01000159.1 GCF_003426775.1 Allorhizocola rhizosphaerae
GCTGCGGCTGGTTCCGTTCGCGGCTCGGCAGTCGATATCGGCGCTGAGTCGGCAGCGGCGGCAATCGGTGGCGGTGTCCCCGGAGGACCCGTCACACCACCCGCAGCCGATTCTGGTTCCGTGCCAGCCACAGATGGCTCCGGATCCGTGCCGCCCACGGCTGGCAGCGCGCCCCTGTCATCGCCCGTCGAGCCGGCGCCGCTGGGCCCAAGCTGGCTCGCCGCCATCCCGCTCATCGTGGCCACCGCCGCCACGATTGTGCTTTCCATTGCCCCGCAACGGGCCCTGACCCTTTGGCCCTGATCCAACGGCGCGGCTGCGCCGCCACCACCGCTTGGCGGGCCTTCGCCGCGGCATTTTCATAGGAAGCGCGCTCCGCTGGGGTGCCACGTGACGGTCAGCGGTCCGGCTGCCCTGCCGGTCCCGCCGGCCGGTTCACCCGTCGCGCTGGGCTCCGGGCTTCGCCGCTTTCTGCGGCCGCCGTTCATCGTGCCAACCCTGCTGGTCTCGCCGCTTATCGGGCTGGCGCTGGAGGGTGCCGTTGGGGATCGGAAGATGGGAGAATCTCGTTGATCCATTCGAGCAGTCCGTCTCACACAAGGCAGACCCCGCAGAAAGGGCGGACCATGCAGACAACCCCCGCATCCAGGCGCCGCACCACGAGTGTGGCGATCGCGAGCATCGTGGCGCTCGTCCTGGCCGCAATGGTGGACGTGGCCCCGCAGCTGGCCACCGCCAACAACGGCCAGCCCGCGAGCGCGCAGCTGGAACGCCTGCCCGGCGAGCGCGCCAGCGTCATCGAGGTCCGGGTCGCCGACTCCGGCGAGCTTGACCGACTCGTCGCGACCGGCGTGGACCTCGACCATCACGTGACGCGCAAAGAAGACCACATCATCGTGCACGCCGTGGTCACGCCCACCGAGGCGGCCTGGCTGCGCGCACAAGGCTACGCACTCGGCAACACACTCTACGAACCCGACGACTCCGACGCCCGCCTGCGCGAGCGTGACGCGACCATTGCCGCGCACCGCGCCGAAAACGAGGCACTCGCGAAGGCCCAGTCCGACGTCCGCATCATCCGCGCCGACTACTTCACCCAGGGCACGACCCAGGTCCTGTCCGTCGAGGCGAAGTGGGCGGGTGGCCAGACACAGCCGGACACCCTGACCGTCTTGCGCGACAGCGGGCCGGGCACGCCGATCGGCTCCGGTGGCAGCCAGACCATTTCCCGCTTCGTGGACGCGGGCGTCTATCTCTACCACCGTGGCGCGGCGACCGTGACGAGCCGCCCCGACTACATCCAGATCACAAGCCCGACCGGCGGCGTGGCGGTCGCCAAAGTCAAGGAGTGGCTGCCGATCCCGCCCGAGAATCCCGAGGGACCGGGCTACCTCAAGGACTTTGTCACCAGCTACCTGACCCCGACCGAACTGTACGACCGGATTCACCGCCTGGCGGCCGAGTTCCCCGACATCGCCGAGATTGTCGAGCTTCCTCACCGCACCAACGGGTACCGCAGAAAAGCACAGGCAGTCCTCGGCTCCAGCAACGCCACCCGGGTGGCCGTCGATTCGCTCGCCTGGGGTCATGAGGGCGGCAACAACGTCTCCGTGACGTTCGCGGATCCCGGCGCGGCAGACCGGCCGCTTTCGGTTTCTGTGTCCGGCAACGACATCACGGTCAGCCTCGCCACCAACTCGGCGGGCGCCGTGACGAGCACGGCCGCGCAGGTGGCCGCCGCTCTCAATGCGAACGCGGGCACGCTGATCCGCGCCTACACCTATCGCGGCAGCGTCGGCGATGGCGTGGTCGTGCCGGCCGCACGCACCCTGCTCACCGACGCCCTCGACGCACCCGCCACCGTCTCCCGCGAGCCACACCCCGTGTACGCCATCCGCATCGGCAAGTTCCGCGACGGCTCCAAGCCCGGCGTGCTCGCCTACGCCCAGGAACACGCCCGCGAATGGGTCCCACCCCTGGTCACCATCGAGGCCGCCGAGCGCCTGCTGCGCAACTACGGCCACGACGGGCGCACCAAGCAGCTGCTCAACAACCTCGACATCTGGATCGCCCCATCGATCAACCCCGATGGCGGCCACTACTCGTTCTACGACTTCAATTCCCAGCGTCGCAACATGACCAACCACTGCCCGCTGACCGGCGCGGCCGACGGCAACGCGCGCAACGCCTGGGGTGTCGACAACAACCGCAACTACACCGAGTACAGCCTGTTCGACGGCTACTCGGGCGCCTCGACGAGCTGCACCAGCGACGTGTTCGCCGGCCCGGCCGAGCTGTCCGAACCGGAAAACCGCAACCTGGACTGGCTGGCCTCCCGCCCCAACCTCAAGTTCTCCATGAACCTGCACTCCTCCGGCAACTACTTCATGTGGTCGCCGGGTTCATACGCGCTGCCCGGCCGGATCAGCGCCCCCCGGCCCACGCTCGCCGAGGAGTCGTTCTTCTGGGGCGCTTCCGCCCGCATCCTGACCGCCATCAAGCGGCACCGGAACATGGCCGTGACCCCGGCGCGCACGGGCCCGATCTCGGACGTGCTCTATTCGGCGGCCGGAAACTCGGGCGACATGCTCTGGTACAAGTACGGCCTCTACGCCTGGAATTTTGAGGTGGGGACGTCGTTCCAGCCCGCGTGGCCGGAGGCCCGCGAACAAACCATGGAGTTCGCCAACGGCCTGGTCGAACTGTTCCGCGTCGCGCTCGACCACGCCAACGACCACCAGCGGCCGCGCAGCACCGTGCGCACGGCGCGCAGTGCGACCCCCGGCATGGTCGACGTGACGTTCCAGGTGAGCGAGGCATCGGCGATCTTCTACACGATCGACGGCGCCCGCCCGACCTACTCGTCCACGCTCTACGCCTCCGCGGGCATCCGCGAGGGCGGCGAGACCATCACCGTGCCCCACGGCACGGTCGTGCAATGGTTCTCGGTGGACGCGGCCGGCAACGTGGAGAACAACTATCGGCCCGACGGCAGCGGCACGAACTTCCGCCGCGCGCTGATCGTCTCGCCGTAACCGTTGACTGATAGGCGCCGGTGTGCCCGGCGCCTATCAGTATCCCTTGATCTGCGGCCAGTTCAGCTCGACGCCGTCGCGTACCAGATCATCTTGAAAATCTCGCAGCAGCCGCGCGGTCGCATGCACCTGGTGCGGCTCGGTCCCGGTGGCCAGACAGTGTGCGGCAAGCGCCCCGGCCACCTCGCCCACGTTCCACTCGACCGGGTGCAGGCGGTAGCAGCCATTCGTGATGTGCGTGGTGCCGATGTTTTTGCCCGCGGGCAACAGGTTGCGCAGCCGCACGGGAATCAGCGCGCCGAGCGGGATCTGGAACGGGCAGCTCGCGACATCGATGTAGGTGTCGCCGCCCGTCGAGGGATGAAGATCTATGCGGTACATCCCCACGCCGACAGAATCCGGGTAGACCACGGCGCCACGCGTCCCCCGCACGGCAAACGACAGGTCCTGCTCCACCACCGTCCGCTTCGCCAGGATGCGCCGCGACTCCCGGATATACGGCGTCTTCGCCAGCCCATCGGCCGTTCCCATCACGTCCCCGCGCAGCCGCAGCCCCGGCCACCCGGTGCCACCGTCGGGCCGCGGCGCCTCGGTCTGCAGCCAGTAGAGCATGCTGAGGCTGAGTTCCCTTGCCCCGTCAAGGTGTTTGGCGCGCTCCTCCTCGCTCACCCCGATGATCGGGCCCGGCAGGTAATCGATCATCGGCCAGTTCACCACCGTGATGTCGCTTGCCGCGAAGCCGGGCCGCAGCACTCGGCGCGAAAGGATGCGCCGGAACACCCACAGCTCCTTGTCGCCCGGGTCCTTGCTCTGGTCCGCGACGATCGGCCCGGCATCGTCCACATTGGGCACGAACGAGCGCTGGACGGTCTGCAGCGTGCGTGGATCCGGCGCGGTGAGACTGATCAGCGGGCCCGGCCACCCGGGCGGCTGATAGCGCGCCCACGCCGCATAGCCTGGCGGTCGGTCGATGGTGTGGTCCTCACCCGCCCGGTGGTCCACCGCGAAAACCCATGAGAACGCTTGCATGTTGGCGGGTTGGGCCCGCTCCGGTGCGCTCGGCTCTCCCGTCTGGGCGCGCGACTCGAAACCGGTCACGTGCTCTGCTCCCGCCAGCGGGAGCAGATCGCCGAGTTCGGTCGCATCTATCACGTACGGCGCTGTCAACTCTCGCGTGTCCACAGTGGATGCGACCGTGACGCTGGTGATCATGTCACCGGCCACGCTCGCACCGATCGGGCGATAACCGTGCAGCACGCGCAACTGCCCGGCCGCCAGATAGGGCGCGAGCATCGCGTCGAGCACGGCCGCGGCCACCCGCGGCTCGTGGCACAGCCGGCTCACCCGGCCCTCGCCCGGGTTCAGATCGGGCCGGTTTCGTGCCGCGTCGGTGAGCGGATACCACGTGCGGTAGTAGTCGCGGATGCCCTCGCGCAGCGCGCGATAGCTGCGCGTGCAACCGAACTGTTCGATCCACGGGTGCTCGTCCGGCGGTACCCCCTGGCTGGTCAACTGGCCCCCGAGCCAGTCGCTCTCCTCGGTCACCAGCACGGACCTGCCCCGCCGCAGCGCCGCGAGGGCCGCGGCCGCGCCGCCGAGCCCGCCGCCCACGATGAGCACGTCTGCGTTCACTTGCCTACCTCCCCATGGTGTGTATTCAGTTCGAGCGCGGCGTCGAGCAGGCTGCGCGTGTAGTCGTGCCTGGGCGAGCCGAGCACCTCGGTGGCCGGGCCCTCCTCGACCAGCACGCCGCCGCGCATCACCGCGATCCGGTCGGCGATCTGGTGCACCACGCCCAGGTCGTGCGAGATGAACAGCATCGACAGGCGGTGGCGGCGGCGCAGGTCGACCAGCAGGCGCAGGATCTGCGCCTGTACCGAGACGTCCAATGCGGACACCGCCTCGTCGCACACCAGCAACCGGGGCTTGACGGCGAGCGCACGCGCGATGCTGACCCGCTGGCACTGCCCACCGGACAGCTCGTCGGCGCGATGCCGCGCCACACTCGGATCCAGCCCCACGTCTTCGAGCAGCCGATGCACCGCCATCGTCCGATCCCCGGTCGGAGCCGAGTCGGGATGCGTGCGCCACGCCTCATTGATGATCGATGCCACCGACATCAACGGGTTGAGCGAGGATCGCGGGTCCTGGAACACCATCTGGATCGCGCGTTGCCGCGCCTTCGGCCGGCGCGCGACCGGCCCGAGTCGGACGCCGTCGAGCGTGATCGTGCCCGAGTCGGGCCGCTGAAGCCCGACGATCGCACGGGCAACGGTGGTCTTGCCCGAGCCCGACTCTCCGACCAGACCAACGGTTTCGTCGGCCGCCACGCTCAGGCTCACATCATCGACGGCCACAAACCGCTTGAACTTCACGGTCAGCTCGCGCACCTCAATCATGACCGCGACACCTCCCCGGCGAAGTGACACGCGCTCCACCGGCCGTCCGCGACCTGCCTGACCACGGGCTGCTCCGAACGGCACCGCTCACGCGCCAGCGGGCAGCGCGGATGAAACGCACACCCGGCCGGCCGCCGCGCGGGCGAAGCGGGCGCACCCGGCAACGGATGCGCTATCGCCGTCCGAGTCCTCACCGCGGGCACGCTCTGCACCAACGCTCGCGTGTAGGGATGCGCCGGTCGACTCAACACGGCCGAAGTAGGCCCGCGCTCAGCGACACGACCCGCATACATGACGACCACCTGATGCGCCACGTGCGCCACCACCCGCAGATCGTGGCTCACGAGCAACATGGCCAACCCCTCGTCGCGCTGGATCGACCGCAGCAGGCGCAAAATCCGCGCCTGCACGGTCACGTCCAGCGCAGTGGTCGGCTCGTCGGCCAGCAGCAGCGCGGGGTTCCCGGCCAGCGCGAGCGCGATCATCGCCCGCTGCCGCATGCCGCCGGAGAACTCGTGCGGATAGTTGCGCAGCCTGCGCGAAGGCTCCGGGATCCCGGCCCGGTCGAACAGCTCGACCACCCGCCGCCGTACCTCGTCGCGGCGCATCCCCGACCGGCGCAGGATCTCGCCCACCTGACGCCCGATCCGCTGGGTCGGGTTGAGCGCGGCCAACGGATCCTGGAAGATCATGGCGATCTCGCGTCCCCGCAGCCTCCTGCGCCGCCCGGGATCGGCCCGCAGCACGTCCTCCCCGCGCCAGCGCAGCGCGCCGTCGAGCACGGCGCCGCCGGGCAGCAGCCCGATGACCGCGTTGGCGGTCATCGTCTTGCCGCTGCCCGACTCGCCGATGAGCCCGACCGTCGTCGCCTCCGGGATGTCGAACGACACGCCGTCCACGACCCTGAGGACGCCGGCCGGGCTCGGCAGGTCGACGACGAGCCCGGCGACGCTCAACAGAGGACTCAAGACCCCACCTGCAGGCCCGCGAAGCTGGGCAGCCCGTTGGGGTCCGGGGTGAACCCGGAGAGCCGCTTGTTCCAGGCGTAGGCGTGCTTGACCGCCATCGGGAACATGCCCACCGCGTCCTGCCAGATGATCCGGGCCGCCTCGCCATAGAGCCGCACCCGCTCCTTTTCGTCGGCGCTCGCGCCGGCCTGGGCGAGCAACTGGTCGAGCTGCGGGTTGCAGTAGCCGTTGCGCTTGGCGGCGCACGGGTACAGCCGGCCGATGGTGTTGGCCGCGTCCAGGGTGGGATTGGACAGCTGCTGGAAGTTGATGTCCCAGTTCAGTGCGAGCAGGTCCTTGGTGAACACGGCCTGCTCCTTCTCCAGCAGGTCCACCTGCACGCCGATCTTCTGCAACTCCGAGACCACCGCCTGGTTGAACGGCCGGAACTCGGCGTTGGCGAACTGCAGCCGCAGCTTCTGGTTGAAGTCGAATCCGGCCGCCGTCAGGGCGGCCTTCGCCGCCGCCGGGTCGTGGCGAACCGGCTCCTGCTTCACGAACCCAAGCGTGTTCGCCGAAACCACGCCCTCCGACGGCGTGCCCGTCTGCGGGTACAGCTGCTTGATGATGGTCTGGAAGTCGATCGCCTGCCACAGCGCCCGCCGCACGGCGGCCTCCTTCAGCGCGGGGATCGACGAGTTGAACCACATCGTGAACACCGCCGAGCTCTGTACCGTTTGGACGGTGAGGCTCGATTCGCCCTGCACCGCAGGCAGTTGGTCGTCCGGAATGCCCCAGGCGATGTCCACCTCGCCGGTGCGCAGGGCGGTCAGCCGGGCCGCGAGTTCGGGCATCTTGCGCACGGTCACCTTCGACACCTTGGGCGCACCGCCGTAGTGATGCTCGTTGGGCACGAACACGATTTCGTTGGGGCTAAACCTTTCCAGCCTGAACGGGCCGGAGCCGACCGGGCGCTCGAAGAAGGCAGTGTCGTTGGCCGTGACCCCCGAGGGGAGCACGAAAAACACCGCGAGCTTGCGCGGGATCGCCGCGTCCGGCTTCGGCGCCTTCAGCACCACCTCGGTGTCCGATGTAGACGCCAAGGTGTACCCGGGAAAGTTCGCCGAGTTGGTGCCCTTCAGGTCGATGAACCGCTTGAAGGAGTCCACGATGTCCTTGGCGGTGACGGGCTTGCCGTCGCTGAACTTCACCCCCTGCCGCAGGGTGAACGTCCACTCCGAGGCGGTCGGGTCCGACTTCCACGCCGTGGCCAGGTCGCCCTCCAGCGTGCCGTCGGGTTTCACGCGTAACAGCCGGCTGAAGATGGCCTGTTCCGCCATCTGTGGTCCGGTCCCGCCGCCTTGCGGCCCGTGCGGGTCGATGCTGTCTATCGGATAGGTACCGGCGACGACGACTTCGGTCGAGCCGGAGCCCGCCGTGCCGCCGGTCGTTGTCGTGCACGCGCTGAGCGCCAAGGCTGCGACGGCGACGATGGCCAGTGATCTTCTCATGAGCGTCTTCCCCTCTGTCCGTACCGTGCGGTGAGCTGGTCCCCGAGGATTCCGATGTTGACGATCAGCAATGACAGGGCGATTCCGGGCAGCGCCGAGATCCACCAGGCGGTGGCCAGGTACTGCTTGCCGTTGGCGATGGTCTGCCCCCACGACACGGCCGAGTTCGGCAGGCCGATGCCGAGGAAGCTCAGGCCCGCCTCGGCCAGGACGACGAGCGCGAACTCCAGCGTGGCCAGGGCGACCACCGGACCGGCCGTGAACGGGAGGATGTGCCGCACGAGGATGGAAATCCTTGGCACGCCGAGCACCCGTGCCGCCTGCACCCACGCACGCTCCCTTGTGGACAGAGCGATGCCGCGCGTCACGCGGGCAAAGGAGATCCAGGCCGTCGCGGACAGCGCGGTGACGACGACCAGGACGCTGCGCTCGAACGCCCCCGCGATGACGATGGTCAGCAGGATCGCGGGGAACGCGAGCAGGATGTCGATGCCGCGAGCGAGCACGGTGTCGAGCCATCCCCGGAAGTACCCGGCGACCGTGCCGATGGCCACGCCGATGACGCACGAGACCACCACCGTCGCGAGTCCAATCACAACGGACGTGCGTGCGCCGTAGACGACCTGCGCCAGCACATCACGCCCGAGCCCGTCGGTGCCCAGCCACGCGATGCCGGTCGAGACCTGCGACCCGGGTCCGCGCAGCCGGTCTTCGAGCGAGGCGCGCACCGGGTTGTAGTCGATGAACAGCGGGCCGAGCCCACCGACCAGCGCATAAATCGCGAGCACCACATAGGGGATCCGCCTCACACCGCACCGTCCAGCCGGATGCGCGGGTCGAGTTGCGAGTACACCAGATCCGTGACGAGGTTGAACAGCATGACGATCCCGGCGATCAGAAACGTGGCCGCCTGCACCACCGCATAGTCGCGATTGGACACCGCGTCCACGATCAGCGAGCCGAGACCCGGCCAGGCGAACACGTTCTCCACGATGACCGCCCCGCCCATGAGCCCGCCCATGTGCAGGCCGACCACGGTCACCACCGGGATGAGCGAGTTGCGCAGCGCGTGCCCGGCGAGCACCTGCCGCTCGGTGAGGCCCTTCGACCGCGCGGTCTGGATGTAGGGCTCGCCCATCGTCTCCGCCACGCTGGTCCGGGTCAGCCGGGCCACGATGGCTGTGAACGGCAGGGCGAGCGTGACCGACGGCAACACCAGATGCGCGGGCGTGCCGGCCCCCGCGCTTGGCAGCATCCGGAACGCGAGCGCGAACGCGAGAATCAGCATGATGCCAACCCAGAACGTCGGAAACGACTGGAGGGCGATCGTGCACGCCGACACGATGCGATCCACGATGCTGCCGGGGCGGCTGCCCGCCAGCAGGCCGAGCGCCAGCCCGACCACGACGGCGATCGCGGTGGACGTGAGCATCAGCTCGGCCGTGGCCGGGACGCGCTCCAGCACCTCCGGCATCGCCGGCTGGCCCAGCAGATAGGACCTGCCGAAGTCGAGCCGCGCGACATCCGTGAGGTAAGTCAGGTATTGGCTCAGCAGTGGCCGGTCGAGCCCGAGCGACGCGGTGAGCTCGGCGATCTGCTCGGCGCTCGCGTCCGTGCCGAGCAGGATCGTCACCGGATCTCCGGGCGCGACGCGCACGATCAGGAAGATCAGCGACGCCGCGCCCCACATCACCAGCACGCCGGTGAGGAGCCGTTTGACGATGACCCTAAACATCTTTAAAGATTTCCGTTTGTACCCGATCGGCGCCCGGCAGTTCGATTACGATCACGCCGCCGTGGCGAACCGGCACGACGGCCGGAGCCGCGTCACCGATCCTGACCTTCACCGTGTCGCCCGCACCGGTCGGCACACCAAGCGAAATCGATCCAGGACCGCCGACCACTGCCCGCACGATCTCCGATGACCGCTCGTAATCCGCCACGACCGTCGTTTGTGGAGCATCGATCAGCAGCGCGCCGTCGAGCGTGACCCGCAACCGCTCGCCCGCCGACACGCTCAGCTTTCCTTCCCGCAACACCAGATTGGTCAGTGAGGCGTCCTGCCCCGGGTGGGCGAACCGCCACCCGCTCACCCGCGCGTCGGCCATCTCCTGCATGGCCAGGTATGCCAACAGGTTGCCCCAGCTGAGCAGGAAGTCGGACCGGGCCTCGAACGGGTGGATGTCCTCATCCGGGCTGGAGAAGTAGTTCTCGTGCACATGACTGTGCTCCTCCCACTCCTGCCGGAACATCGCCAGGTGCTCGTCCACGATGCGTGTCACGTGGTCGCGCATCCCGTACCGGCGCAACCCTTCCACCACAAGGAAGGAGATCGGACCCCAGATCCGCCCGCGCATGTAGTGCCGGTTGTAGCCCGGATCGCTGCGCGACACGCTGGGCAGGGGCGGCGACCCGCCCAACAGCTCCGGCACGAGCAACGTCTCGACGTTGCGCCGTGCCCGCTCGGGTGAGGAGATCCCGGCCAGCAACGGGTAGAGACTTGTCGGCGCCAGATGGATGTCAAACGACCCGTCGCCCTTGCGATTGCGATAGTGCCCCGACGCCTCGTCCCAGAACACGTCCTCCACCCGCCGCCGCGCCTCAGCCAGCCCGGCTCGCAACCGTGCCGCCGTTTCCTTGTCGCCCAAGCGATCGGCGATGTGCGCGAGCGCCTCGCTGTCGGCCGCGTGCAGCGCGTTGAGCCCGACGTCCGCGAGGTCCATGGTGTGCGTAACCGGGTCGTACTGGATGTCGTCGTACATCGGCGAGTCGTCCAATCCCGACTCCCGCCGTGTGCTGTCCACCGTGGCCGACTTGGGATCGCCAGTCGGGTCGGATCCCCACGCGAGCATCCCGTGCCTTCCGCGCCGTGCGCGCGGCCACCAGTCGTGCCACCGCAGCAAAGGCTCGTATGCCTGCGAAAGCAGGCTGACATCGCGAGTCTCGTCGGACAGGCCCGTGCTCAGATAGGATTTGAACATCGTGTATGCGCCCACAGGCGGTTGCGACCGGTCGTCGGTGCGCCCACGCTCGTCGGACACGCGGTTGGGCACGAACCCGCCGGGCGTGAGCTGTTCCAGCATCTGGTCGTAGATCCCGCGCGCATAGTCGTGGTCGATCCAGGTCGCGGTCAGCCCGCAGAAGAACGTGTCCCAGCCGTGCAGGGCCCACGTGCCATAGAACCCGCCGCGCGCCGCATGGACGAAGTCACGCGAGGTGGGCGTGATGACCCGGCCCAGGTCCGTACGGATGACCGTGTTCCAGGTGAGCGCGCGCTGATAGCCCTCCGCCGACCGTCCCAGCCATCCGGAGCTGCCGATGGCGGCACTCTCTGCCCGCTCCCGCGCCGCCTCGAAGTCAAAGCCGTTGGGGTCAAACGGCTCCGGCGCCCAGGCAAACCGCAGGACTCCCGGTGCGGGCGACGATTGGGACACGCTCCAGCGATACTCGCCCGAGTCGGGCCCCGCCCCCGGCAGGCGATCCTCGATCAAATGCGCGGTGTATCCCGGCTCGCTTATCTCGACCAGCCCACACAACACATCCGGGTACGGATTTGTGAACACCAGCCGCACCAATGCTTCCTCGACGCGCACGGTCACCTCGGCGTACTCGCCGTCGACCGTGTGGTGGCCCAGCCGTTCGAGCCCGCGCCGCCACGTGAAGTCGTCGATGATCCGGCCGTCGGGGGTCCCGACGCCCACCCGCACGCGCACACCGGACGGCAGGTGCGCGGCGGCGGTGTGGTACTGCGTGTCCCAAGTGTTCCAGTCTCTTGCTACAGGCCGGGTCATCGTCGCGAGGTTCCTTCCGTGGGTGGGCCGACGGTCGCGCCGGGCGTGAGCGGGCAGCTGACGTTTTCGCTCTGTGCGGTCGTTTCGGGATCTTCAAGCAGCTGCACCAGCAGCCGGGTGGCCTGCCTGCCCATGTGCTCGCGCGGCACCACCAAACCGGTCCAGTCGGTCTCACCGCCGCGCGCACCCGTGGAGTCACCGAGCACGGCGATGCTCAGGTCTTCGGGCACCGACAGATCCCGCCGCCGCGCACAGGCCAGGATCTCCTCGGCGAGCAGCTGCTGTTCCGCGACCACACCGGTCACGCCACCACGCACCATCTCGCCGACGAGCCCGTCCACTTCGGACAGCGATTCGAGCGTCCACACCGGACCGGCGAGCCGCCGCGCCGCGGCGCGGCGAAAACCCTTCTCGCGGTCGCGGCTTGGCAAGGCGTCCGCATCACCCAACCGCGCGTAGGCCACGCGCTCGTGGCCCAGCTCAAACAGGCGCTCGGTGAGCTGTTGCGTCGCCCCCGTGTAGTCGGCCGCCACGTAGGACACCGGCGCGCCCGATACCTCGCGGTGTCCAACGTAGACAAACGGATATCCGGAGTCGCGCAGCCGCTCGATCTCCTCAAGGTTGGGATCGCGGCCCAGAAGCAATGCGCCGTCGGCGAGTGCGAGCCGGGTCGACCCGTCCCGGAATATCTGGCGCCCGCCGCCCGCGCTGGTGAACAGCAG
Organism: Allorhizocola rhizosphaerae; assembly: GCF_003426775.1. Lineage (GTDB taxonomy): Bacteria > Actinomycetota > Actinomycetes > Mycobacteriales > Micromonosporaceae > Allorhizocola > Allorhizocola rhizosphaerae. The sequence goes on from NZ_QJUG01000159.1 coordinate 12,406, forward strand.
CAGGTCGTATCCGAGCTCGGCCGCCTCCTGCTCCATGCCGAGCAGGAACGGGAAGTAGAAGTCGTGGCTGGTGGTCGGGAACACGGGCTCGAACGTGTAGACGCCGATGATGCGGTTGTGCCCACCCGCGAGCGAGCGCGCCGACGGGTTGGCGACGTAACCCCACTCGCGCATCACATTCAGCACACGCTGGCGGGTCGACGGGCTGATCCGCACGTCGGCGTCGCGCTCGTTGAGCACCAGCGAAACCGTGGCCTGGCTGACCCCGGCGAGGCGCGCGATGTCGGCCTGCGTCGGCCTCCGCGCCGGTCGAGGGCTCATGCGGCCTCCTGCTAATGCGTCATAGCGATCACGGAGCCCATAGTTTCGACGCAGTGTCTGCGAGATGTCAATACGTTTCATCCATGTGGCCAATTCGTTTCACTAATACCTATTAGCATCTGGCGATTCGATCACGGCACCGGTAGCGTCCCGGAGAACTCCCCGGAGGGAAGCCATGCCCACACACGCCGACCATCCCGTCGCCGGGGTGACCATCCCGCTCGTCACCGCGCTCGACGAGCGCGGGCGGCCCGACGCGGCAGCCGTGCAACCGTTGCTGGCGCACGTCGCGGCGGCCGGCATCACGACGCTGATGCTCGCCGGAACCAACGGGGAAGGCCCGCTGTTGAGCGACGGCGACGTCCGGGCCTACACGGCCGACGTGTCGGCGCGGTGGCGCGAGCTGGTCGGAGAGCGTGCGCGGGTCACGGTCACGGTGGCCGGGGCCGGGACACGCGAGACGTTGCACCGCATCGAAGGCCTCGCAGACGTCGAGCTCGACGCGGTGGTCGCGTTGGCCCCGTTCTACTTCCGGCACACCGAGCACGAGCTGCTCGCCCACTTTCGGGCGATCGCCGCGCAGGGCCGTCCGGTCGTGGTCTACAACAGCCCCGGCTACACCGGCAACGCGTTCACCGTCCCGCTCATGCGGAGCCTCATTGAGGTACCGGAAATCATTGGTCTCAAAGACAGTTCAGGAGACCTCGCGCTGCTCGGACAGTTCTGTGCGCTAGCGAAGCAGAGGCCCGATTTCCGTGTGGCACAGGGCGTCGAGTGGCGCATGGCCGACGCGTTGCAAGCTGGAGCGGCCGGTGTGGTGCCGGGCGTCGGCATGCTCGCGCCCGCCCTGTGCGTGGAGTTGTTCCGGCACGGCGTGCGCGGCGACCACACCGAAGCGGCACGCCTGCAACGCGAGGTCGACGAACTGGCGGCGCTGTTTGCCATCCGGCCCGGCTGCAGCGGCGTCGTGGCCACCAAATCCGCACTGCACCTGCTGGGGCTCTGCCCTCCGCACGCCGCACCACCTTTTCAGCCATACACGGAAGACGAACTCGCCGCTGTCAAAGACGTTCTAAGGAGAATCCGATGAGCTCCCCGATCAGCAGACGGACGTTCACCCTCGGCGTCGTGGCCGGCACGGCCGCACTCGCCCTGCCATCCCGTGCGCTTGCGACGACCGCCGCGTTCTTCGAAGAGACCACGCTGTGGGACTCCGCCGTGGATCCGCTCGCGAGCTATCACGTGCACGGGTTGGCCGTGCTGCCCGACGACACCGTGCTCGCGTGCATCGAGGGCCGGCACGAGACGTGCGACGCCGGCCCGCACGACCTGTTGCTGCGGCGCAGCACCGATGGCGGGCGCACGTGGACGCCGTCGGAGACCATCGTGCAGACCGTGGACGGGCAGACCTGGGCCAACCCCACCTTCGTCGTCGATCATGAGACCGGCGAGGTGTTCCTGTTCCACAACAATTGCGTGCGGCTGCCGGAAAACACGAGCTGTTCCGCCGACTCCAGCACCTTCTATGTCATGTCCAGTACCGACGGCGGCGTCACGTGGAGCGAGCGGCGCGACCTGACTGGCCTGTTCGCCCACTTCCCGTACGACTGGGCGATGCACGGCGCCGGTCCCGGCCACGGCATCCAGCTCCACTCGGGCAGGCTGCTGGTGAGCGTGTCGCATCGCACGATCATCACGGGCGTGCCGACCAGCCGGCGCAACTATGGCGTGTCCTGTGTGTACAGCGACGACCACGGGCGCACCTGGCACTCCGGTGACGCGGTGCCGATGGGTTCGGACTACCCGACCGTGGGCGAAGCCAGATTGGTGGAGCGCTCGGACGGTACCGTAATCATGAACAGCCGGCCGGGATCCGGCCAGAACTGGCCCCGCAGCGTCGCTGTCAGTCAGGACGGCGGCCTCACCTGGTCGGTGCCCCGCAACGACAACGGCGCCGGGCTGTTCAACGGCGTCGACGCCGCGCTGATCCGCTACACGGGCGGCCCGCGCAGCCGTGACGTCGACCGCATGCTGTTCAGCCGGCCGGACGCGCCGATGCGGTGGAACATGACCGTGTCGGTGAGCTACGACGAGGGCGACTCGTTCCGCTACAGCCGCGTCGTCTCGCCGGGCCGCTCCTTCTATTCGGATCTGGCGCGCCTGTCCGACGGCACGATCATCCTGCTCTACGGCGCGGATGGCGAGCTCGATGGCAGCCCGCGACGGCTCGCCGCCGCCCGGTTCAACCTGGAGTGGCTCACGCAGGGCCGCGACACCCTGGCCACCGGCCCGGCCCTGAGCCAGCACGCGCACGATCTCGGCCATGCGGCACCGCCCGCCCGCGTGTCGGGTGGCACCATGACCGTTGTCCGGGAGGCCACCGCGCGGAGGGGTGCCCGTGCCGCATACCAGCCCAGCGCCGTCGGCGATTACATCGAGTATCCCTTCGCCGTCGGCCCCGATGGGACCCACGAACTGTGGCTGCGCTACTTCCGCACACTCGACGGTGGGCTCGTCACGGTCACCGTGGACGGCAAGACCCCGCGCAACTCCACTTTGGACATGACCGCGTGGCGTAACGACGGCTACGACGTCGTGCGGCTGGACACGCTCTATCTGCGGCCGGGACTGCACACCATCCGGTTCACGCTCGCCGGTCCGGGGCGCGGCGGCGGCACGGCGATGTCGCTCGATGAGCTGAGCCTCGTGCAGGCGCCTTCTCCAGCCGATGTCCGGGAGGAGGTGACCGTCGACAACGGGGATTTCGGGTTCCAGATCGTGTCGGGCTCGTGGCCCAGCAGCCGGGGCGTGCCAGGGTATTACGGCTTTAATTACCTGTCGCACGCGAAGGGCACGGGCGCGAGCGCCGTGCGGTGGTGGCCGGTGATCCCCGGTGACGACGACTACGAGGTGCTCGTTTCCTATTCGGCGGGGACCAACCGGGCGACCAACGCGACGTATGTCGTCAACCACGCCGGAGGCAGCACACCCGTCGCCGTCAACCAGCGGATCGCGGGCACGGCCGAACCGCGTGGGGGCCAATGGGTTTCGCTCGGTGTGTTTGCCTTCCGCGCCGGGCTCGGCAGCGATATCGTGCTCACCGATGCCGCCGACGCGGTGGTCGTCGCCGATGCGGTGCGGTTGCGGCGGAAGGCGAGCCGATGACAGGCCCCGTTGGCCCACGCCCCTCCGCGCCGGTCGCGTTGCGGCCATTGCCGTTTACGGCTGCGCGCCTGGCGGGCGGGTTCTGGGCGAGGCGCGCCGCGGCCAATCGCGCGGCGATTCCCGTTGGGTACCAGAGACTGAAGGAAGCAGGAAGCATCGGCAACCTGCGGATCGCCGCGGGGGAGGGGGACGGCACGGCCACGGGCGCGAGCTTCAGGGATTCCGATGTGTACAAGTGGCTGGAGGCGGCGGCCTGGGAGCACGGGCGTTCGCCGGATGAGCGGCTGCTGGAGCGGATTCGCGAGCTGAGCCGGACCATCGCGGCGGCACAACAGGAGGACGGCTACCTCAACTCGGCCATCCAGGTGCGCGGGGAGGAGCGATATGCGCAACTGTGGATGAGCCACGAGCTTTACTGCGCCGGGCATCTCATGCAGGCTGCCATGGCGGTGGCGCGGGCGACCGGCGAGACCGAGCTGCTGGAGGTCGCCGTCAAGTTCGGGGATCACCTGGCGGCGACCTTTGGGCCCGACGGGCGCTCCGAATTGGACGGTCACCCGGTCGTGGAGATGGGGCTGGTCGAGCTGTACCGGCAGACGGGTGAGCGCCGATATCTCGACCTGGCAACGCACTTCGTCGACGCGCGTGGGCACGGGCGGGCGGTCAAGCCCGGGTTCGACCCCTCGCACTACGGAGATCCGGCGCACTACTCGGATCGCGTGCCGGTGCGGAAGGCGCGCACGGTGGAAGGCCACGCCGTGCGGTCCGTGTACTTCGTCGCGGGCGCAACGGATGTGGCCATCGAGACCGGTGATGCGGAGCTGCTCGCGGCCGTGCGCGGGTTGTACGAGGCGATGCGCAACGAGAAGCAACACGTCACGGGCGCGATCGGGTCGCGGTGGGACGGCGAGGCGTTCGGCGAGCCGTTCGAGCTTCCGCCCGATCGGGCGTATGCCGAGACCTGCGCGGCGATCGGCGCGATTCAATGGGCGTGGCGGCTGCTGCTCGCGACCGGTGAGGCCGGATACGCCGACCAGATCGAGCTGATGCTGTACAACGCCGTGCTGCCAGCGGTTTCGCTGGACAGTGCGGATTACTTCTACGTCAACACGTTGCACCGGCGGACCGGGGCGCACGGCGATCTGGAGCGCTCACCGGCGCACGGGCGGCGGCCATGGTTCAATTGCGCGTGCTGTCCGCCCAACGTCATGCGCACGTTGGCCAGCTTGCCCGCTTATCTGGCCACGGGGTCGGGCGGCTCGCTTCAGATTCACCAATACGCTGCGGGTTCGCTTGCTTCGGAAGGGTTCGCCGTCGACGTCGACACGGATTACCCATGGGACGGGGAGATCGCGGTGACCGTGCGGCAGGCACCGGCACACGAGGTCGAGCTGTCGCTGCGGGTGCCCGCCTGGGCTTCCGGGTCCACTTTGGACGGCCAGCCGGTCACGCCCGGCGCGTATGCCCGGATCCGGCGCACCTTCACCGCGGGCGAGCGCGTGACCCTCTCGCTCCGGCTGCCCGCACGGCTGTTGGCCCCCAACGACCGGATGGACTCACTGCGTGGCTGCGTCGCCGTGGCCCGTGGGCCACTCGTGTACGCGATCGAACAGCCCGATCAGCCGTCGGGCGTGACGCTGGAAGACATCCGCATCGACCCGAGCGCGCCACTGCGGGCCGAACACCGCCCCGATCTACTCGGCGGCGTCACCGTCGTGCACGGCTCGGGCACAGTGATCACCGCTCTACCCGACACGCCCTACCACCCGCACGGCCAACCGCCCCCTCCCGCACAACCCATACCGCTCACGCTCATCCCGTACTACGCCTGGTCCAACCGCGGCCCCCACCCCATGCGCGTCTGGATCCCGGCCGGCTGAGCGACCGCGGGACCCCTCCCGCGCTACCCGTGACAAGCTCGCCGCAGCGGCTTTCGCCGGCGAGCTTGTCACGGGAGGGTCTTCATGACGATCGCCTGCATCGACGTGGCAGATCTCATCGACGCCATCAACGGGTTACGGGGGCGGATAGTCGGCATGCTCGCCGACTACCCGGCCCCGCCGGCACGAACACGCGAGATCCGAAGCGACGTCGACGCCGTCCTCACCCCGCCCACGGCCCGACGCCTCGACCCCTTCGACGACCCTCTCGACTCGCCGGAGAGTCCGGCCGCAGCCGAGGACACCTTGGTTCGGCACCGTAGGCGGGGTCAGCCACTTCGACGGCAACTGGAAGTCCTTCACTCGCGACGACGGCTTTGCCGAAACCTCGTGCCTGGAAGCCATCAGGCCAGCACGGCGCAGCGCCTCACCAGCCCGACTCGTGAAGGAGCGTTCATGAAGTACCGAACCCGCCTCCCAGCAGCCATCCTGCTCGTGCTCGCGGGCGCGTGCGGCTCACCGGAAGCCCGCGACGCCACCTCCACCGACCCGCCCGCTGTCACCACCACCACGCCGTCGCCATCCCCGGCCATCACGTCCGCCGCGGACGGGGCCAATCTCGATGCCTGCGCAGACGGCACCTGCGAGGTCCGCCTCGACGCCCCGGCCACCATCGCCGTGGACAAGACATTCGGAGTCGACGTGCTGCGAGTCGTATCGTTCACCCAAACCGAAGTAACGTTCGACGTTGTCGACGCTCCAGGCGGCGGCTTTTCCTTCGGCTGCGACCACGAAAGCTGTGCCATGTCCGTCACGGGGGCGTCCATTGCCAGCCCGGCCAGGGGGACAGGCTCAGCATCAACCAACGCCCGCATAACCGCGAACCGCCTAGTCGTCGAGGTAGTCGCAGTCTCTGACACATACACCATCCTGAGACTCACCCCCGCTTCCGGCTGACCACCCACACCACACATCGGCTCGCCGGCCCCACGCCCCAATTCCGTGCCCGTTGGCGTTTGGCCCTCAGTCCGGCATTTCGTCTTCTTGGCTAGCGGGCTGGTCGTCGTCCGCGATGACGGTGTAAGGCAATTCGCTTTCCTGCGTTGGCACGAGCTTCCACCCACGTGGCAGTTCCACGTTGAACTTGAACCGCGCTCCGATCAGGAGTGCGTCGCCGTGGAACCGCACCCCATTCAGGTAGGCGGCGCTGCGGAACTGCGCCTCGTCCAGGCACACACGGCCGTGGAACTGCGCCCCACTCAGATACGCGACGTCGTGAAACTGCGCCGCGCGCAGGTCGGCCAGTTCGTGGAACCGCGCCCCAGTCAGGGTCGCGACACCGTGAAACTGCGCCCGGCCCAGGTCCACGATACCGTGAAACTGCGCCTCGCTCAGCTCCGCGCCGCTGTGGAACTGCGCCCTGGTCAGGTACACGACGAGGTGGAACTGCGTTGCGTGCAGGTACGCGACACCGTGAAACTGAGTCCCGCGCAGGTCCGCGCCGCCATGAAGCTGCGCCCAACGCATGGACGTGACGCCGTGGAGGTGGGTCTGTTTCAGTAACGGTGTTTCCGGCGGATCTTCAGTAGTTCTCGGCGGCCGGGAACCGGTCACCGAACGTGATGGCGAAAGCGTTGAGGACTGGCTTCCAACGCACCGCCCATCGGGTCTTGCCGGTACCGGTCGGAT
>NZ_QJUG01000016.1 GCF_003426775.1 Allorhizocola rhizosphaerae
ATCGGCGTCGGCGAACGCCCGCCATGCCGCCTCGGCGGCGGCCTGGGCGGTGAGCCACTCCTGCCGCCGGCGGCCGGCCATGGCCGCCGCCCGCTGCGCCGCGACGCCCACCTCCTCGGCGTAACGGCCCAGCTCACGGGACTGAGCGAGCAGCGGTTGGGGGTCGATCGGGGTGGTGTGGCCGGCCCAGTTGCGCGACAGCAGCGCAACCGCGGCCAACGCGGCGAGACCTATCAAAACGCACCAAATGCCAACGGCAAGCAGCAATTCAACAATCATTTTTGAGGGGTACCTTCGAAGTCGTCGGTTGATTAGGTCGATGCGCGGGAAGCCGGGCGCGGTCGATCCGCAGGCACGGAGGGGCCCGAGCGGATCAGCGATGCAACGGCGCCGTCAGGCGGTCAAGCCCGGCGCGTCGCATCGCACGCGCCCGGATCTCAGGGGTGGGGCACGCTCACTGAGCGGCGAGGTGGCCCGCCGCACGGCGGGAGTCCACAATGGAGCGAGCGCGGCCGGCACGCGAAGCGTTGCAGCGCAAAGGCTCTCGACGGTCAAGGCCGGCGCGGGCTGCGGTGCGCCGCGCAGCACGGCCAAAAAGCGCGCCACGCCTGCCACCAGGCGGCGGACAGGCGCGACAAAGAACATGAAAACAACTTACCCCATGGTTCGGCGGCGTGCGAACGCAAACACCCCAATTCCGGCTATCACGAGCGCCACACCAAGCCACGCAAGCGATTGCGTCTTCGATCCCGTGATCGGCAGCCCGCCCGCGGCGCAACTGGCCGGGGCCGCGTAGGTGTGCTCGCCCAACGGCGGCACCGAGGCGTGAGCGTAGTTGGCCCGGATCGTGTCCCCCTCCGTGACCGGGATCGAGTAGGTGTGCGGCCCGCCCACCGGGACCCAATCGCTGCGAATGGCCTCGGTGCCCTTGGCCAGGATCACCCGCTGCGCGCCCCTGGCGTTGTTGGTCACCGTCCACTCGATCCTGCCGCACCTGTCGGCGAAGGCGTGCTGCAGTGTGCTGGGACCACAGCCGTCCGGTGTCACATACCCATGGTTGGCAAGGGTGCCGACAGCCCCGTGCGGACTCGTCCAGTTGATGGTGAAGGCGTGCTGGGCCACGTGCGTCGAGTCGCCCGGCGGCAGGGCCGGAATCTGCGTCGAAACACCCCTGCCGACGATCTGGTATCCGGTCGCCGGGACCGTGCCACTGTTGCGGAACGTGACGGCCGAGTGATCCTGGCAGCGATCTTCGAAGGACACCACGCTCACCTTGGGCTCATCGCAGCCCGCCGGCGTGGCGTGCGTGTGCGAGCCGGAAACGGAGCCGGCCAGCGAGATCGCCTGACCCGCCTGGGCCACGATCGCGAAGTTCCCACCCTCGGGAAGCGGGCTGGGGACGGCCGTGACATCCTCGCCGTCACGTGTGACCGTGAACGAGCCGGTGACTCCCGCGGGGTAGGTCACGCGGACGAGCCCGCACTCATCGGTCAGCTCCGCGGCGACGGGGGTCTGCGCCGCCACGGCGGGTGCGGCCGTGAGCACGGCCACGCACGCGGCCAACGCCAAGAGGGGCTTGCGCATAGCTGGGCAACATACCATCCCCTCATGACCGATCCCACCTCACGCGATATGACGAGCCGCAAACTTCGGGCCGTCGGGACCACCATCTTCACCGAGATGACCGCGCTTGCCCGGCGGACCGGCGCGGTCAATCTCGGCCAGGGGTTCCCCGACACGGACGGCCCACCGGCCATGCTGGCGGCCGCGCAGCGCGCGATCGCGAGCGGGCTCAACCAGTATCCGCCGCTGGACGGGCTGCCCGAGCTGCGCGAGGCCATCGCGCGGCAGCGGCTGCAGCGATACGGTCAGGACGCGGGCGACATCCTGGTCACGGCGGGCGCGACGGAGGCGGTCGCGGCGGCCCTGATCGGGCTGTGCGATCCGGGCGACGAGGTCGTGGTTTTCGAGCCGTACTACGACAGCTATCGGGCCAATCTCGCGATGGCCGGTGCCGTGCGCCGCCCGGTGCAGCTGGGCGGCGAGGGTGAGGCGTTCGCGTTCGACCCGGACGAGCTGCGCGCGGCGATCACCCCGCGCACCAAGCTGATCCTGCTCAACAGCCCGCACAACCCGACCGGCAAGGTGTTCACCCGCGCGGAGCTTTCACTGATCGCGGAGCTGTGCGTGGCGCACGACCTGATCGCGGTGACCGACGAGGTGTACGAATACCTGGTGTACGACGGGCTTGCGCACATTCCACTCGCGACACTGCCCGGGATGGCCGACCGCACGCTGACCATCTCGTCGGCGGGCAAGACGTTCAGCGCGACGGGGTGGAAGATCGGGTGGGCGTGCGGCCCGGCCAACCTCGTGTCCGCGACCCGGACCGCCAAACAATTCTTGACATTCGCCTCTGGTACGCCGCTGCAGGCCGCTGTCGCCGTCGGGCTCGACGAGGAACTGGGCTGGGTCGCGGCCCTGCGCGACGACATGCAACAGCGGCGCGACCGCCTGGGGGCCGCGCTCGTGGGCATGGGAGCGCGCGTGTACCCGTGCGAGGGCACCTACTTCCTGCAGATCGACGCGCGGTCGCTGGGCTATGACGATGGCGTGAAGCTGTGCCACGACCTGGCGCACAAGGCAGGCGTCGTGGCCATCCCCGCGCAGGTGTTCTTCGACGACGCCGACGCGGGCCGGCGCTACGTGAGGTTCGCGTTCTGCAAGTCCGACGCGGTGCTCGACGAGGGCATTGGACGGCTGTCAAAATTCAGCTCATGAGAGTAGCGGTTTGCCAGCTCAACGCGCGCGACGATCGCGCGGCCAACCTCGCACAGGCGCGCGGGCTGCTGGAGCGCGCCGCCGCGGCGGGCGCGGACCTGGCCGTGCTGCCGGAGTTCACCGACTATCTCGGCCCGGGGCCCGCGCCCTCCGAGCCGCTCGACGGCGAATACGCCACGTTTTTCGCCAAGGCCGCGCAGGACCTGCGCATGTGGGTGCTCGCCGGTTCGTTCCACGAGTCCATCCCGGGATCGGAGCGCAGCCACAACACGGCACCGCTGTTCGACCGGACGGGCGCGCTCGTTTCGGCGTACCGGAAAATCCATCTCTACGACGTCGAGATTCCGGGCCGGGTGTCCTACCGGGAGTCCGCCACGATCGCCCCCGGTGCCGAAACGGTCGTCGCGGACGTCGACGGCGTCCACATTGGACTGTCGACCTGCTACGACCTGCGCTTCCCGGAGCTCTACCGGCGGCTCGCGATCGACGGCGGCGCACAGGTGATCGTGGTCCCGGCGGCGTTCATGCTGCACACCGGCAAGGATCACTGGGAGGTCCTGCTGCGCGCGCGGGCCATCGAAAACCAGTGCTACGTCGTGGCGGCGGGCCAGATCGGCGACCACGACCCGGGCCGCACATGTTATGGGCGCAGCATGGTGATCGACCCGTGGGGCACGGTCATCGCACAGGCCCCCGACACCATCGGCGTCACCGTCGCGGAGCTCGACCTGGAGCGCCTGGCCCGCATCCGGCAGGAGCTGCCCAGCCTCGCCAACCGCCGCCTCTGGTCGCGATAAGCTCGCTGGGCGCCATAGTCTTTGGGCACCATAGTCTTTGGGCACAACGAGGACGGCGGCCCCCGAGGGTGGAGGGGCCGCCGTCGTGGGCGCCGTGCCGCGTCGCCGTCGACCGAGCCCGTGCTGTCCGTGCAGCGCGTCAGCGGAATGGCACCACAGGGGTTCAGGCGGCCCGACGCTGGAACTGCTGGTTCGTGCCGCCGTTGCACGTGTACTGCACGATGCGTGCGCTGTTGGCGGTCGAGGAACTGGTCACGTCGAGGCACTTGCCGCTGTGCCGGGCCACGACGCGCACGTAACCGCCGCCCGCGTCCTGCAGCTGGAACTGCTGATTGGTGCCCACGTGGCAGGTGTACTGGCTGACCTTGGCGCCGTCCGCTGTGGACCAGTTGGCGACGTCCAGGCACTTGCCGCTGTGCCGGGCGACCAGCTGCACGTAGCCGCCGCCGAAGTCGACCACCGTGAAGCGCTGGTTGGTGCCCGTGCCGCAGGTGTACTGCACCAGCTCGGCGCCGTCGCCCGTGGACCCGTTGACCACGTCGGCGCACTTGCCGCTGTGCCTGGCGACGAGGTTGGCCAGCGGCCCGTCCTGGCCTGTTACGGTGCCGGTCGCCGTGTCTATGGAGACTTGGGGGTACCAGTCGAGAGCCATCGTGGTGTTGGACGGGAAGCGCACCGGGAGCCAGACATAGCGCGACTCGTTGACCGGGCGGCTCACCGCGCCCGCCCAGCGGTCGCCCAGGTACAGGTATGACGTGCCCTGCGTGCCCGCAACGGGTACCACATAAGCGGTTTGAGAACCGTATGTCGTGGAGTTGCCGGCGTTCTGCCAGGCGCTCCACGGGCCGGTGATGCTCGTGGCGGTCGCGTAGCGCTGCTGGTTGGGGTTCCAGCTCGTGGCTCCGGAGGTGAGCATGAAGTACACCCCGTTGCGCTTGAACATCCCGGGCGCCTCGCGGTGGTCGCCGACCCACTGCCGCACGAGTGCGGCGACGTTGGTGAAGTCGGTCGTCAGCCGGTACACGTGCAGGTCGTAGTTCTCGCGGGCGGCCGAGATCATGTATCCGGTGCCGTCGGTGTCCACGAACGCGGTGATGTCGCGCGACATGTGCCCCATGGGCCGGAAGCTGCCGAGATAGGTGTAGTTGCCGTCCACAGTGGACGAGACGGCGACCGCTGCGCGCGCCTCGCCGTAGTCCGAGCCGTTCTCCTTGTGCATCCACATCACGTAGCGGTTGGTGGCAGCGTTGTAGATGACCTTCGGCCGCTCGATGTTGGCCACGTTGAGCTCGGCCGCCGACGATTGCGTCAGCACGTGGTTGCGGAACTCCCACGTGCGCATGTCGGTCGACCGATACGCCGACACGTAGCGGAACGTCCCGTTGGAGTTGCGATTCTCGCCGAACCAGTAGTAGTACTGGCCCACCTTGATGATGCCGCCGCCATGCGCCTGCACCGCCGCGCCGCTCGTATCGTTCGTCACGGCCCCGCTGACCACCGACACGGGCGCGGCCGAAACCGGCGACGCACCGATTGACGCACCCATTGACGCACCCATGCTCAACACCGTCGCGGCGACCGCGATCCTCGTCCAAACCCTGCGCATCACAAATCCCATCACGAGTGGCGAAACGGTCCATCCCAGCCCGGATTGGGATATCGACCATGCTCAACCCCCATCCCACCCCCTGTCAAGCGGGGGTTTGCCTTCCCGCCGTGGGCTTGTTCGCGCGCTACATCTCTGCACCGGCTACTCGGAGCAGAGATGTAGCGCGCGAAAGTGCCTGATGGCAGGGCCGGGGCCATGGCGGTTACAGTGGGCGCGTGCGGGTGCGGCTGCTCGGGCCGGTCGAGGTGATGGTGCGAGGCGAGGCACGAGGCGTGCCGGGGGTGCGCCGTCGTGCGGCGCTTGCGGCGCTCGCGCTGCAGCCGGGCCGGGCCGTGAGCAGCGAGCGGCTGATCGAGATGGTGTGGGACGGGTCGGCTCCGGCCACGGCGGGCAACTCGTTGCAGGCGCACGTTTCCTATCTGCGACGCGAGCTGGGCCTGCGTGATGTGCTGCTGGCCCGCGCACCAGGTTACGTGCTCGATCTGGAACCGTCCGAGGTGGACGCTGCGCTGTGCGAGCGGCTGATCGCCGGCGAACCGGCGGGGGAGGAGCCGGCCGCGCGGGCGCGGCGGCTGCGGACCGCGCTCGGGCTGTGGCGTGACCGGCCGCTGGCCGACCTGCCCGGACTGTCGTGGGTGGACGGTGAGGTGGAGCGGCTGGAGCGCCTGCGGCGCATCGCGATCCACGGGTTGGCCGAGGCGCGGCTCGCGCTGGGTGAGCACGCCGAGCTGATCCCGGAGCTGACCGGGCTCACGGCCCGTTATCCGACCGACGAGCGGCTGGTGGGCCTGCTCATGACCGCGCTGCACCGGGACGGCCGGCGGGGTGAGGCGCGGGCGGTGTACCAAAAAGTCAAGGAGCCGGGTCGGCGGCTCAGGGAGCTTGCGGCGCAACAGGATCCGCTTGTGCCGGTGCCTGCGCAGCTGCCGCCCGCGACCGCGGCCTTCGCCGGGCGGGAGGTGGAACTGTCGCGATTGGACGCGTTACTGGAGTCCGGCCGGTTCCGGATCGCCTTGTCGGGCACGGCCGGTGTGGGCAAGACGACGCTGGCCGTGCACTGGGCGCAGCGGCAGGCGCACCGTTTCCCCGACGGCCGGCTCTACGCCGACCTGCGCGGGTTCAGCCCGGCCGGTGCGGTGGCCGATCCGTCCGAGCCGCTGCGCGGATTTCTGGAGGCGTTCGGCGTCGCGCCACAGCGTATCCCGTCGGGATTGGACGCTCAGGCGCGCCTGTTCCGCAAGACCGTGGCCGGGCGGCGCGTGCTCATCCTGCTCGACAACGCGCGTGACGCCGCCCAGATCCAACCCCTGCTGCCCGGAGCGGATGAGACCGGCTGTCTCGTGCTGATCACCAGCCGTGCGGTTGTCGGTGAGGACGGTGTGCGCTTGGAGCTGCTCGCCGAGCCGGACGCGCAGCACCTGTTCGTGGCCCGCCTGGGCCGGGAGCGGGTGGCACGCGAACCGGAGGCCGCCGCCGCGCTGATCGCCCGCTGCGCCGGGTTGCCGCTCGCGCTCGCCATCGTGGCCGCGCGGGCCGCGAGTTCTCCGCGGGTGCCGCTGGCGAGCCTGGCTGGTGAGATGGCGGAGGCGGAAAGCGCGCTCGATCTGCTCGACGGCGGCGATCCGATCTCCAATGTGCGCGCGGTGTTTTCGTGGTCGTTCGGTGCACTCGGGCGGGATGCCGCGAGGCTCTTTGGGTACCTGGGAAATCATCCGGGACCGGAAATCTCGGCGACGGCCGCCGCGAGCATGGCGGGGATGTCAGCCGGGGCGGCAAGGGTTTTGCTCGCCGAACTCGTCGCGGCGAACCTGCTCATCGAGCGGGCCGAGGGGCGCTATTCGCTGCATGATCTGTTGCGTGCCTATGCGGGCGAGCAAGGCGTGGAGGACCAATCCGGTGCGCTGGAAAGAATGTGCGCGCACTATCTGCACACCGCGCATCGGGCCGCGATTCTGCTCGGCTCCGATCACCCGATTCCGCTCGGAGCCGCGCCGCCCGGGGTCACGGTGGAGGCGCTCGACGACTATCGCTCGGCAATGCGCTGGTTTGACGCCGAGCGGCAGACGCTTGTGGAGGTTGCCAAACGGGCTCTCGATAATGGACTGCACGAGCAGGTGTGGCAGCTGGCCTGGACGATGCGGGTCTATTTGAGCTATCAGGGGCTGTGGCAATGGCAGTCGAGCGTCCAATCGGCCGCCGTGGCCGCCGCGCAGAGACTCGACGATCCTTATGCGCTGGCGCACGCACTGCGCGGGCTCGCCTATGCCGATTCGGCGCTCGACCGGCATGACGACGCGTGCGCGCATGTGCGCCGCGCGGTCGAATGCTTCGCCGAGGCGCAAAGGCTTCCCGAGCAAGCCCTTTCACTGCTCAGTCTCGCGCGCCTTTTGGACAGCCGGGGCGACAGCGATCAGGCGCTCAAACACGCCCACGAGGCGCTCGAAATCTATCGCGCCACCGATTACGACTATGGGGTCGCCTACGCGCTCAATGCGATCGGCTGGTGCCACGGCCGGTTGGCCGATTATCAGGCGGGTCTCGACCATTGCCATCGCGCGTTGGGTCTGCATCGCTCGCTCGGCAATCAGGAGGGCGAGTCGTTCACTCTCGACAGCCTCGGCTACATTTACCACCATCTTCGTGACTTTCCCAAAGCCATTATCCGGTACCGTGAAGCGCTCGCGCTGTTCCAAGAACGCGCAGACCGTTCGAGCGAGGCCGAGACCTCCGAGCGGCTCGGCGACAGCCTGCACGCCACGGGTGACCCCGCGGCCGCCCGGCAGACCTGGCTGCGCGCGCTGGAACTGGTCGAGCAGGTGCGCGAGCCCGACCACCCAGACGGCGCCCGCCTGCGCCGCAAGCTAGCCCCCTGACCTGCGGGGAACCGGGCGGCCCGGTCCGCGCGTGTCTCATCCGGAAGCTTCAATAGATGAACGGAGCCCTCGATGACACGCGTGCTGAAGGCACTGCTGTGCGCCGCGATGGCCGGAGCGCTGGTCCAGCCGCCTCCGGCCCTCGCCGCCGCGCCCACCGGTGCACCCATTTTCGCGGACGCCGGTGATCGTTTACACACCGTCACACTGATCACCGGAGATCGCGTCACGGTCGCGGACGGGGAGGGCGGCCTGAAGATCGTGCGGATCGACGGTCGCAAGGGGATCACCTTCTCCGCGTACCGATCGCGCAACCGGCTGCTCGTGCTGCCCCGCGACGCGATCGCCCCGCTGGCCGCCAACCGGCTCGACAAGCGCCTGTTCGACGTGGCCGCGCTGCTGGAGTACGGATACGACGACGCCAGGCGCAAGGAGCTGCCGCTGATCGTCGGTGGTGGCGTGCCCATGCGCGCGGCCAAGCAGAGCCTGACCTCGCAATGGCGCGAGCTGGCCAAGTCGGGCAAGGTGTGGCTGGACGGGATGCGCAAGCCCGTGCTCAAGGAGAGCGTGCCCCAGATCGGCGCCCCGCAGGCGTGGCAGGCCGGCTACGACGGCACGGGCATCACCGTGGGCGTGGTGGACACCGGGGTGGACGCGAACCACCCCGACCTGGCCGGCAAGGTGGTCGCGGCGCAGGACTTCGTGGGCGACGGGCACGACCGCGACCTGGTCGGGCACGGCACGCACGTCGCGGCCACCATCGCGAGCACGGGCGAGTTCCGTGGTGTCGCGCCGGGCGCGAAGCTGGTTTCCGCCAAGGTGTGCATGGCCTTCGGCTGCCCGGAGTCGGCGATCCTCGCGGGCATGCGATGGGCAGTCGACCAGGGAGCGAAGGTCATCAACATGAGCCTGGGCGGCACGGACACGCCCGACATCGACCCGGTCGAGGCGCTGGTCAACGAGCTCACCGCGCAGCGAGGGGTGCTGTTCGTGATCTCTGCGGGCAACGCGGGCGGCGACGCGACCGTCGGATCGCCGGGAAGCGCGGACGCGGCCCTGACCGTCGGCGCGGTGACCAAAACCGATGAGCTGGCCGACTTTTCCAGCCGGGGCCCGCGCATCGGCGACGGCGCGATCAAGCCGGATGTCACCGCGCCGGGCGTGGACATCGTGGCGGCCCGCAGCGCCGACGGCCGGCTCGGTGAGCCCGGCCAGTCGCATATGAGCCTGTCCGGCACGTCCATGGCCGCGCCGCACGCGGCGGGCGCGGCGGCGATTCTCGCCCAGCAGAACCCGGCCTGGGGGCCGACCGATCTGAAGGCGGCGCTCATGAGCTCGGCCGTTGCCGGCGACGGCATCGGCGTGTTCGGGCAGGGCGCCGGCCGGGTGGACCTGACGCGTGCGGTACGCCAGCAGGTGATCGCCGAGACGCCGAGCCTGAGCTTCGGCGTGCAGCTGTGGCCGCACACCGACGACGTGCCCATCACGCGGGCGGTGACCTACCGCAACCGGGGCCCGGCCGATGTCACGCTGGGACTGCGAATGACGGGCGGCGCGCCCGCCGGGCTGTTCACGCTCTCGGCGGACTCGGTGACGGTGCCCGCAGGCGGGTCGGCCACGGTGAACCTCACGGCCGACACGCGTATCGACATCCCGGACACCGTCTACAGTGGACATCTCGTCGCCACGGACACAGGCGGCGTCGCCATCAACACGCCGTTCGCCGTGGACAAGGACACGGAGCGCTACGCGATCGACTTCCGGATCACCGACCGGGCCGGGCAGCCGGCGCAGGACGCCGCGCTGTTCCTGGTCAACACGACCAACGACGCCTTCATCGAGGTGTACGGCGGTTCGCAGACGGCACGCCTGCCCAAGGGCACGTATGTGGGCATTTTCAACGTGTACGAGGACGCCTCGGCGACCGCGCTGTTCCAGGCGGAGGTCGTGGCCGATCGGGATAGGACGGTCGAGGTGGACGCGCGGCGTGGACGCCCGGTGTCCATCACCGTCCCGTTCGCCGACGCACAACCCAACTTCGTGGTCGCGAGCACGGTGGTGCAGCACGCGGCGGGCGGGGCCATCGGCTTCCTCGCGTGGGGCGAGCCGGACGGGCCGCTTTACACGGCCAGCCTGGGGCAGCAGCGCCACCCGGCGGTGGACTCGCTCGTCGTCGCGCAGTACCAGCCCGCCGATGCGTCGTATGTCGCGCAGCTGGCATGGCTCGAACCGGGACGCCTGTTCGACGGGCTGACGAAGCGACTGTCCAAACACGACCTCGCGACCGTGCGAGCCTCGCATGCCGCTGCGGAAACACGGGAGGCGCTGCTGCGCTTCGGCCCGACGTGGCAGGAGCTGAAGCAGGCGGACAACCCGATCGACCCGGGCGCGTTCTTCACGATCCCGTCAACGCACACCGAGTACGTCAACACCGACGGCGGCGTCCGCTGGCAGCGCACGTTCTACCAGGTCAATGACGCGTCCGAGCAGGCACTGGCGCTGTTCGGGCCGCCGGTGCAGTTCCGGGCCGGGCGCGAGTACAGCGAGAGGCGTGGGCAGGCGGTGTTCGGTCCCGGCTTCACGGGCCTGGCGCCATTCGGGGTCTCGCGCCGGGGCGACACCCTTACGCTGTACCCGACCGTGCTCAACGACCAGCTGAACTGGGCAGGCGTGTCGAACGCGGAGTTCCGGATGACGCTGGACCGCGACGGGGTGCGGATCGTGGACTCGGCCCAACAGGCAGTGCAGGTCGGGGTACCGGCTAAACCGGCTCTTTACAGGTTGTCGGCGGAACAGGCGGGCGTCAGTTGCGTGTGGGAGTTCCGCTCAGGACGGTCGTACGGCCCGCTTCCGTTGTCCGCGGTGCGGTTCCTGCCCGACCTCGACTTGAACAACGCGGCGCCGGCCGGGCGGGCGTTCGCCATCCCGTTCGAGGTGCAGCGGCAGCCGGGCTCCAAGGCGGGTGCGGTGCGCACGCTGACCGTCGACGTGTCCTATGACGACGGTGCGTCGTGGCGTGCGGTCCCGCTCACCAGACAAGGCCAGCAGGGGGTCGCCCACCTGGTGCACCCGGGCACACCCGGATACGTGTCGCTGCGGGCGAGTTCCGTTGACACCGAAGGAAACACCGTCCACCAGACCATGATGCGGGCCTACCGAATTGGATGAGGACGAGTTCGTGGCGTATTACGTCTCGCGCGGGGACCGCCTGCGCAGGACGGCGTTCCTGCTGTGCGGCGACTGGCATCTCGCGGAGGACCTGACCCAGATCACCTTCGTGAAGCTGTACCAGCGCTGGCAACGCATCGAGCGGCACGACGTCATGGATCAGTATGCCCGCCGGGTGCTGCTGCGCACGTTCCTCGACCAGCGCAGGCTGCCGCGCCGGCGTGAGGTCGCGACCGAGCCGGACAGCTCCACATTGGACAGCCGGGTGCACCACGACCCGGTACCGGATGATCGCCTGGTGTTGCGGGAAGCGCTCTTGCGGCTCTCCCCGCAGCACCGGGCGGTGCTCGTGCTGCGGTTCTGGGAGGATCTGCCGGTCGAGCAGGTGGCCGAGATCCTCGCCTGCTCGACCGGCACGGTGAAGAGCCAGACCTCGCGCGGCCTGGCACGGCTGCGCGAGGTGCTCGACGACACGACACCCGTAGCGGGGAAGGTGCGCCGATGAACGAGTTCAAACAGCTCTGCGAGCGGGTGCTGGAGATCCCGGCTCCCGCACGGGCGACCAGCGCGCAAATGCTTGCCCTGGCACGGCATTCGGCCCGCCGGCGGGCACGGCTGCGTGTGCTGCTGTGCACGCTTGTGGCGGGTGCGGTGAGTCTGCCGCTGGTGTGGGTTCCCTCCGCTGGGCCGCCGCCGGTGGCCGAGCCCGCGCAGTGGGCGCAGATGCCCCCGCCCGAGACCGTCGCATCGCACTCCAGGCAGGCGGCCGATGCCGTGGAGCGCGCCGTTCCCGCACCGCTGATCTCGCCGAGCTGGACGGTGGTCTCGCCGGACGGGCAGCGGCGGGCACTGCGGCTGCTGTTCTATTCGGAGGGCAAGGAGGGTTCCCTGATCGTGTACTTCCAGCACACCGAGTGGTCCGTAGCCGACGGCGACGACCTGTGCGCCCCG
Organism: Allorhizocola rhizosphaerae; assembly: GCF_003426775.1. Lineage (GTDB taxonomy): Bacteria > Actinomycetota > Actinomycetes > Mycobacteriales > Micromonosporaceae > Allorhizocola > Allorhizocola rhizosphaerae. The sequence goes on from NZ_QJUG01000016.1 coordinate 12,180, forward strand.
GAGGTCGGGGCCGAGATCGTGGGCGCGCGGTGGGGGGAGATGGACCTGTGCTACGAGGCCACCGTCAACGGCCAGCCGATCCGGGTAACGGTGGGGGAGACGACCACCGCGGCCACCCGCTTCCTGATCGACGGCTTCGTCACCGTGGTGGCGCGGGAGGGGACGGCCGTGATGCTCACGCCACGCCAGGTGGCGCAGATCGCGGCCGACCCCGACATCCTGCCGCGGCCAGTCGACGTAGTGACCCGGTGAAACCGGTTTAGACGGGGGTGACGGAGCAAAGTTTGATCGGGTCGGCGACGTCGATGCCGGGCACCGATCCGGAGGTGTCGATGCTCGCCACGGGGTGCGCGTCGCACGTCACGTCGAAGACCGCGTCGCCGATGCGCAGCCGGACCGAGCAGGAGCCTTGACCGACGATGATGTCGTCATCGTCGACCGCGAAGATGGTGCCCTGGCAGTCCTCCCCGGCCTCGCCGGCGGCGGTGAGCAGGGTGACCCTGCACTGGCCGCTGAGCACCTCCACCGGGCCGGGCCCGCTGAGGTCGAAAGTCGAACCGCCGCAGTGGAAGCGTACGTGACCGATGCCGCCAACGTTCTGGTTGACGCGGCAGTCGATCCCAAGCTCGCCCGAGGATTCGTCGAACTCCAGGGTGCAGATGCCGGCAGGGTCTTCGATCGTGACCGCCTCCGCGGGTGTGGCCGCGACCGCGACGAAACCCACGAACATGACGGTGGCACTGAAGATGCTAAGCACAAGGCGTCTCATAGAGATCCCCTTTCAGCGATGGGGAATGCAGACGGCGCACCCGGCCCAAGGTGTATCGCCCTTGACACGATGCCGACAGCGGTCTGTCCGTCACCCGACACGCGTAAGAGTGGTGAATGTTCATTCACTCGGGTATGCCGCGCTCGTCATGTGAGGATGCCCTCGTCCTCCTCCTCGTCTTCTTCGTCGTCCCCGAGCAGCTTGTCGATGAGCTTCTGGATCCACTTCGGAATCTTCGTCACCGGCGGGGGATCGACGTGGACGTTGTCGAAGCCGACGTCCTTGCGGACCGCCTTCTCCAGCTCCTCGGCCTGCTTGGCGAGCTTGACCGCGTCCACCTCGGCGTCGTTGAAGTCCACGAGGTCGAACACGCCGGTGCCCAGGGCCCCGGCGAGGTTGTCGGTTTTGAGCGCGAGGCGCAGCTTCGCGTGGGTGGCGTCGGTCAGCCGCTGCGCCCGCATGAACTGCACCCGGGCGAAAAGTTGGCGCAGGCGCAAGGCATCCAGCCGCTTGCGGTAGCCCGGCGCGAGGTGCTTCTTCTTGTCGTTGCGCTCCAGCTTGTCGATGAGCAGCTCGATGCGCCGGTGCGTGCGCTCCAGCTGTTTGAGCATGCCGCCCGCGTCGCCCGCGAGCTTCATCGCCCGGTCGTGGGCGATCTGGTTCTCCAGCCGCTGCGACGATCCCCGGCCGATCGCGCGCTTGGCACTGGAGAACGCCACGCCCACCCGCATGTTGAGCGGGATGTCCTTGCCGAACACCGCCTTGTCGAGGTCGCGGATGATTTCGTGCACGTGTGCGGCGTACAGCGGGTGGGCCGCCACGAACACCTCGTCGCCGCCGAGCATGACCCGCACACTGCGGGCGAAGTCGGGCATGGTGTCGGCCGTGCGGACGGGGCTGCCGAAGGCCTTGTGCGCCTTGGTCTTCGCGTCCGGCGCGAGCCGGCCGTGGTACTTCTTGAACGTGGCCACGACGCTGTCAACGGTGAAGCGCTTGCGCTCCACGATCACGTCGGTGGACTCGATCGTGCGGCGCAGCAACCCGAAGCCGCCCAGCTTCTGCTGCACGATCTCCCGGGTCGCGACCTCGTAGTAGGCCATCAGGTCCACGCCCAGGTCGCGGATGTCCATGGCGAAGACGATCTGATCCTCGAAGTCGGATGTGTAGGAGTAGAAGACGAACTCCGACGCGGCGCCCAGGATGGCCAGCGGCTCCGGCCGCTGCCGCACATCACGCGTCAGCAGCTTGGCCAGCCGGGGCCAGTCGATGGGCGGGGCGGCCGGGTTTTCCAGCTCCTGCAGCGCGACGTGGCACAGGATCAGGTAGCGGTTCATCACCTGGCCGAACGCCTCGCCGGCCGTGAAGTCCTTGACGAAGTCGATCGCGTTCAGTGCGACCAGCCACATCTCCAGCAGCTCGACCTGCTGCCGGAAGGTGAACTTCATGTTGGGCAGGCCGGGCGGGCGCTCCAGGGCCTTCTTGCGCACATCCCTGATCACATCCGGGTTGCCGATGAACACCCCACGAATCAACAGGAACGCGACGGTCCACACCGTGTTGACGTAGATGGAGTTGTAGTCCAGTGGGTCGTCCCGGTTGGGCTTGCGCGTCATGAGCGCCTTGATGTCCTCGGCCGCCTGGGCCGTGCGCAGGAAGATGCTCAGGTCGTACTCGCGCCCGCGCGGGTCGTGACCCTTTGGCGCTTTGTCGGCGCCCCTGCCCCGCCCCAACGCACGCGCCTGTCTGGTCTTGACCTGTTGGGCCTTGACCGCGAGACGCGCCATGCCCGCGCCCTTGAGCGCCTCAGTGATCAGCTGGAGCACCACGCTGATCGGGTTACCGCGGGCCTCAAGGGAGTTGGCGCCGTAGAGGATGTCGAACCGGTACTTCTCGTTCTTGAGCGCCTTCTGCAGTTTGCGAATCTCCGCGAGGCGTTTGGAGTCCTTGGCCCGGGTGGCCTCGTCCTCGGCCTTCTTGAGCACCTCCAGCAGCCGCACGCGCAGCCTGGCGTCCAGCCGCACGAGGTCGGCGGCGAAGTCCTTGGGCCCCTTGCCCTGCGCGACGATGAGCGCGGTCTTGTAGTCCTGGCCCACCACCACATATCCGGGGCCGGATCCGGGGCGCGTGAACACGCCCCGGATCTCGTCCTGCCGGAGCGCGACGAACTCACTGGTGAGCTTGTAATGCAACACCTTGTCGTTGAGATCCTTGATGCCCGTGTTGTCGCGCCCTTCTCCGGGGAACAGCAGCACGAACAGGCTCAGCCGCCGGTCTGCCTTGGCGCCCGCGCTGCCGTCGGTGAGCTTGGTGACCTCTTCGAGCAGCCCCAGAATGCGCACCTGGCGGCGCAGCTCGGTGGCAAGCAGCGCCCGGTCGGGGCCGGCCGGTTTCGGGTCGGCCCGCTCCACGAGCTCGCGCAGGCGTTGCGAGGCCGCCCACACCGGCGACGGCTCGTGGCCGTCGTCGGTGTAGTTGTTGCCGTCCAGCCGGAACTGGTCGTAGGCGACCGTGCTCTCGGCGAGGGCGGGCCCGGGCTCCGGATCCTGTGCCATGCCGATCAGCTCTCGTCCGGGGTTGCGACCGTCGGCGCGGAGCTGATGATCGGGGTGTTGTCGAGCTTGACCAGGTTGGTGGGCAGCTTCACCTCCCACGGCTCGCCGATCAGCTTGCCGCCCAACGAGTAGCCGACCTGCTGCGCGGTGTCGCCGGTGTAGCTCGTGGCCAGCCGGATGGTCTGCTCGTCGAGCACGGTGCGGATCACGTAGGTCTTCAGGCCGATGCGGATGCGCCGGTTCTCGTCGTCGGAGGTGAAGGCCGTGCCGTTACCGGTGACGTTGACGCTGTGCCGCGTGACGTTGAGCGTGCCGACGCCCTCGACGTTGTTGTTGCCCAGCTGGCTCTTCAACTCGTCCACAATGGACAGATGGACCGGGTCGGGCGAGTCCGCGTCCGCGTTGATGACCGCGCCGTCCGCGCCCCACAGCTCGCCCGTGGACAGGTAGGTCAGCACCGCCTGCTCGAATCCGAGCCGCACCGGCACCTGCACCCTGGCCGCGCCCGCCCGCAGGAAGCGCAGGAACAGCGGGTCGTCGTCGGTGAGCGTGGCCAGCTCGGGCCAGTCGTCCTTGCGGCCCCAGAAGTACGGGTAGAACAGGTAGGTCATGTTGTTCCACTCGAAGCTCTGCTCGAATGCCTGTATGTAGGCGCCCTCGGCCTTCGCCTCGGCAAAGTCGATTTCCGGGTACCCGAACGGCGCCACGTTGCGCGCGACGGCGTCGAACAGGTCGAAGCGCTGCCCGGTGAGCAGGGCGACGCAGCCTTTCTTCAGCTCGGTCTGCTCGATTTCCCGGTTGAACACGGGGTTGATCCCGCCGACGACCCCGCGGTCGGCCTGCAGCCGCGCCTCGGCGACCGCCTGGTCGAAACGGCTCTTTTCGTCGCGGTAGGCGTTCATGACCGAGGTGAACGTCTTGAACTGCCACTCCTGGAACTTCTCCAGCGACAGCGTGCAGAACACGAGCGCCAGCACCTCCCAGTTGTGGAAGCCCACCGAGTTCACGGTCACCGTCACGGTCGAGGTCGGCAGCAGCTTGAGCGGGAAGATGCCGCCGTCGTTGTCCGGTTCGATGTAGGTCCCCTGCTGATCCTGGATCTGCACGATGACCTGATGCTTGCCGGCCTGCGTCTCGCCGTAGATGTTGATGAACGCGCTCTGCGCGAGGTAACCGTCCGCGATGGACACGTCGAACAGGTCGGTGGCGATGAGGCGATCCCCGGCGCTGGGCAGTTGTTCGGGCGACTTCTTCGCGCCGGAGGCGATGACGACGCTCGGCGGCGGGGACTCCACATCGGACGCGCCGTATTTGCTTGCCCAGTAAAGGTAGTTGTCCCGCGTGATATCGGTGGCCTTGAGTGGCACGAAGGTCTTGCCATCGGGCTGGCAGTATCCGGGCGGGTCCGGCTCGGCGAGCGTGACGCCGGCGGTCGGACGGCGGGTCAGCGCGTGGCGCACGAAGGCCGCCGGTTCGGGCACGGTGAACTCCAGCATGAGCCGCTTGCCGTAGTTCACGATCTGCGCCTGGTAAACCTTGTCCACGAATCGGTACACGCCGATGATGTCGTTGTTGCCGTTCTTGTTGTCGAACCCGTGCTGGCTGGTCTCCTCGATCACCTTGACGACGCTCGTGGTGCGGCGGGTCAGGGTGCGGGTCTGCACCCGGTCCCGCGCCTTCGTGGTGATCTCCCGGGCGTAGCTGGCCGACGCGCTGTCGGACCGCTGGCGCGAGCTGCCGCTGGAGAAGTTGAAGTTGGAGGTGGCGTCGACCGACGGGCCGTATGAGGCGTGGATCGTCAGGCCGGCCTCCTTGTTGGCGGTGCTGCTGATGACCGACTGGGACTCGGTCTGCAATTCGAACCGCTCGGTGGAGGAGAGGTCGCGCTCCTTCTCCTCGGTCACCTCGGTCTCCGTGACCTCCGTCTGCTCCGTGGTGGTGCTGGTCTTGAAGGTTCTGGTACGGGTTTCGGACTTCAGGACGTTCTCGATGTGCGCGATCTCGCCCAGTTCGTAGCGCAGCAGTTCCTGTTCCAGCACCATCAGGTCGGCGATGCCGAGAATCCGCGCGTCGCCGTGCCCGGTGGGCACGGTCGCCGCGTCCGCCGGGATGCCGACCTCGGGGGCCGGAGGGCACGGGCCGGGCGTGCCCGTGGGCGCCAGCCCGTTGCCGCTGTGCAGCCCGCGGGCGAGCTCCGCGGCGCGATTCTCCAGCAGCGCCACGGTTTTGGGCACATCGATCGGGCCGTCGGCGAGGCGCAGGTCGCGTAGCACACCCCTGGTGGCCTCCGTCAGCCGCGCGCTGTCCGGCAGGGCGAAGATGAGCCCACTGTTGCCTGCCGGGCCGGTGCTGTTGAACGTGGCCAGCAGCTCGTCGACGGCTCGGCGGTGCGCGGTGAGCTCGTCTGCGAGCCGGGCCTGCGCCTCACGCGCCTCCCGTGCGGTGGCCGCGGCGGCGGCTCGTGCCTCGCGCAGGTCGCCGGTGCTCGCGGGCGGCAGCGGGAAGATGCCGTGCGGCAGCACGAGCGGCGCGGACTGGAAACCTGCCCGGGACAGGCGATCGGCTGCGGCCAGGCGGCGGATGAGGAACAGCAGCCGCGCGGACGCGGTCAGCAGCGCGCGCACCTTGGGTGGTACCGAAGAAAGCATCATCGAGGAGACGATGCTGTCGCCGACGCGGCCGTAGAACGCGATGAAGGCCTCGGTGGCGACGAATGCCGCCGGGTTGGTGTTGAAGCTCGCGGTGAACGCCTGGCCTGCGCCGGTCCAGAACTGGTGCTCCGGCAACGCTTTCACTGCCGCCGCGAAGTCGAGATAGCGCTCGTCGATGCGGCGCGGAGAATCCACGAAGGATTCCGAGGCGGCGAACGCCGACGCGGCATCGACCATGGCCTCCCGGCCGCCGTCGCCGCGCAGCACGCGCAGGGTGTTGGTGAGGGACGTGGGGAACGCCCCCAGGTCGATGGAGGCGTCGCTGGACGCTTGCAGGCTATCGACCTCCTGCGGAGGCCGGACGGTGACGAAGCGGAAGACTTCCGAACTCATGCCCCGCAGGGTGACCGCCGCGGCTGATGCCGTGCTGACGTGGCGCTGAAAACCCCTTACCCGGGGGCCGGGGTGTGTTTGTTGCGCGCTGCATCTCTGCCCTGAGTGGCCGGAGCAGAGGTGTTGGGGTGTGCTGTTGCGTGCGCTGCATCTCTGCGCTGAGTGGCCGGAGCTGAGGTGTCGGGGTGTGCTGTTGCGTGCGCTGCATCTCTGCCCCGAGTAGCCGGAGCAGAGATGTAGCGCTCCGCGAAGACACCCGGACCAGGCTCGACCGGCCCCGGCCGTCGCGCAGAATCAGTTGATCAAGCCGAGCCGCTCAGCTCAGCGCAGCGGGCGCGCCAGGCGGATGGTGATGAACTCGTTGTTGTCCGGCTGCCCCGGCGTGCGGCCGGACGAGAACGGGAAGTTGTTGTCGTTCAACACTCCCAGCGTGCGGTCGTCCAGGATCACGACGTCCTCGATGGTCTGGAACGGGAACCGGAACGTGTCACCCGGCCCGGCCAGGTGCTTCGGGTCGGCGATGTCGAGCAGGTCGGCCACGAGGGTCTTGTCGGCGTTGCCGTCACGGTCACGGTCGCGCAGGTCGATCTGGTAGATGCGCTTGAACGCGGCCGCGTCGCCCTGCAGGTTGTCCCGCTCGATCACCAAAAACCGGTGCCGGTCGATGGCGATGAAGTCGCCGATGGCGTGGTCCGTGCTTTCCAGCTGATATTTCCATCTGGTACCGGTGTAAGCCTGCGCGCGCCGGTCGAGCTCGTAGATCCGCAGCGATCCCGCGGGGTCACCGGTCACCGTGCCTTCGAGCATCGGATACAGGAAGCGACCGTCCACCGAGGACGCCATGCCCTCGAACCCCCTGCTGCCCCCCAGGTTCGCCGGCACACCCAGCATCGCGGCCCGCTCGGGAGCGTAGACGTCCGGCAGCGGGATCGGCGCGGCCGCGAGCCGTCCGGCCCGGTCGAAGCGCAGCAGGTACGGGCCGAACTCGTCGCCGATCCAGTACCCGCCGTCGTGTTCCATGGCCGCGGCCGGCTCCTGGCCCGCGTGACCTCCTCTCGCGCCCGCCAGGCCGTCAGTCTTGACGATCGACTCGACGTCGAAGTCCGACCCGGTGAGCACGCGGTCGGGCCGGGTCAGCGGCCACGGCACGAGCCCGCGCGGGTCGGTCAGGTTGATCCCGCCCACGACGTCGACCGTTTTCGAGCCGAAGTCGGGAATCACCCGATGGATGCGCAGCACGAAGTCGGCGCTGTTGGCCTTGCCGCCGTATCCGTTGTCCGACAGCACATCGAAGCTTCCGTCCCGGTTGCGGGCGATCCCGCTGAATCCCTGCACCGGCTGGTCCGCGAACGGCGGAGTGACCCCGTTGATCGGCGCCGTGCCGAGCGCAGAGCCGGACGGGTCGCTCGCGGGCACGAATGTCAGCGCGGGCAGCGAGGCGAACCCGGTCAGCGTGGCCCGCCCCGCGGAATCGGGCTCAGCCGCGGCCGCGCTGCTCGCCGGCAAGAGAAGCAGCAGCGGCGTCATCACTATGGCTAGTTTCTTCACCCGGGGAAGGTACGTCCGCGATCTTAACCGCTTTCGAACGCCAGGGGTTGGTTGTCGAAAGGAACGACCCGATCAGGATGAGCGCGAAGCCGAGCAGGGTCGTGCTGGTGAGCGGTTCGTGCAGCACGATCACGCCGAGGACCACGGCGACGGCCGGGTTCACGTAGCTGACCAGTGCCGCCCGGCCCGCGCCGATGGTCGCGATGAGGCGGTAGAACAGCAGCAGGGCGACGGCCGTGCTGAACACCCCGAGGATGACCACCGACGACACGGCCTTGAGGCTGGGCAGCTGGGTGGGCGCGGTGGCGATGGCGAACGGCGCGAGGAACAAGGTGGTGAGCGTGACGGTGGCGGTGGTCAGGCCCAATGACGGGACCCCGGCCAACTTGCGCTTCACGATGAGGGTCGAGCCGGCGTAGCCCAGCGTGGCCAGCAGCACGTAGCCCGCGCCCAACAGTCCGAAGTGGTCACTGCCCAGGTCGAACCCGACGACTGCCGCCACGCCGGTCAGGCCGATGCCCAGGCTCACCAGCCGCCCCCGGGTGATGCGCTCGCTCACGTCGAACCGAAGCGCCAGTGCGGCGATCATCAACGGCTGGGTCGCCAGCAGCAGGGCCGTCAGCGACGAGCTGATGTATACCTCGCCGTACGTGATGAGCAGGAACGGGCCGCAGATGTGGGTCAGCGAGAGCACGACCACCGTGCCCACGCGCCCGCGCAGCGCCCGCAGCGCCCCGCTGCGGATGGCCAGCGGAAGCAGGATGGCCGCGGCGATGGCCGTGCGCCCGACCACGATCACCGGCGGGGACAGCTCGAACACGGCGATCTTGATGAACAGGTACGGGAAGCCCCACAGCACGGAGACCGCGGCGAACATCAGCCAGGCACGACGACTCATGACACACACTGTGCCCTGCTACGGTCTTTAGGAGAAGTGGTGATCACCTTATCCGGCTGTTAGGAGCGCTAATGATCGACATGCAGCGGCTGCGCGTGCTGAGCGAGGTCGCCCGGCACGGCAGCTTCTCCAAGGCGGCACAGGCCCTGTTGTTCACGCCGTCGGCGGTGTCGCAACAGATCGCCGCGCTGGAGCGCACGCTCGGCACGCCGGTGGTCGACCGCAGCACGCGCGGGGTGGTGCTCACCGAGCCGGGCCGGCTGCTGGTCGAGGCGGCCGAAACCATCTCGGCGGAGCTGCTGCACGCGCAGGCCCAGATCGAGCGGCTCAGCCGGGGCCACACCGGGCGCCTGACCATCGCCACGTTCACCAGCGGCGGGCAGTATCTGCTCCCGGCCGCGCTCGGCCGGTTCACCGCGCAGCACCCCGAGATCGAGCTGACCGTGCTCGAACACGAGCCCGACGAGAGCATCCAGCTCGTGCGGCAGGGCAAGGCCGACATCGCGCTGGCCTACCGCCACTCCAGCGACTCCGGCGCGAGTCCGGAAAAACTCCGTTCAGGCGAAGCCGTGCTCTTGCGCGGCGGGACTCGGTCGCGAAGCGATCCGAGGCCCACCGCTGCTGAAAAAACAGGCATGCAATGGACCCATCTGATGGACGATCCAATGTGGATAGTGCTGCCGCCGGGGCACCGGCTGTCCAAGCGCAAGCGGGTGCGCCTGGCCGACCTCGCGCACGAGCGCTGGGTCATCGGCTGCGTGAAGACCTCCGACCTGCTTCACCGCTACGCGGCCCTGGCGGGCATCGAGCTCAACGTCGCCTGCAGCGGCACGGATTACTCCTTCGCACAGTCGCTTGTGGACGCTGGACTGGGCATTTGCCTGGTACCATCCGTCGCCTTAAAGAAAACGGCAAACGCGGTGGCCTTGGAGCATCCGCGCCCCGAACGACACATCGGCGCGGTGACAATGCGCCGCCGCCACCCGCAGCCGCAGGTGGAGGCGTTGCTGGAGACGCTACTTGGCCTGTGCCGCGAACATCCAGTGGTGCTTGCGTAGGTCGTGCTCCGCGGAGATCAGCAGGTCCTGCGAGACCGGGTCGGCCTCGGCGGTCTCCTTGACGCCCTCGCGCAACCGCCCGACGATCTCGGCGAGCAGCTGTACCATGCGCGTGATCACCTCGCTGTCGGGCACCGGGCCCTCGCCGAACGGGGCGCTCGTGTCGCGCGCCACGGTCGCGGCGCGGCCGTCCGGGTTGACGCCGATCGCGACCGCGCGCTCGGCGAGCGTGTCAGTATGCTCACGCGCGGTAGCCACGACCTCGTCGAGATGCAGGTGGATCGAACGGAAATGCGGGCCGGTCAGGTTCCAATGCGCCTGCTTGCTTTGCAGGGCAAGGCCGATCAGATCGACCAGTGCCCGCTGCAGGGCCTCTCCCGTGACCTTCTGTTCCTCTGGTGTCATGACTAACGTATACCCAGTTCAACGGCTGTCCATCGGCACAATGACTGGAGAGGTCAAGCACCCTGCTGTAGGGTGACTCCCCGTGATGCGGCTTCGGGTGGCAACCTCCACACTCGTCGTGCTCGCACTCGTCCTCGGAACGGCCGCCTCGGGTTTCGCACAGCCGGCGCCGACCAACCCGCCCAACGAGGGCAGCACACCGACCCTGCAGACCCTGCGCGACAACCTCCAGGCGGCCTCGGCCGCCTACATCGAGGCCGAGGCCAAGCTCGACGCGTCGAAGCAGCGGCAGGCCGAGCTCGAGGGCAAGCTGCGCAAGGCGGAGGAAGACATGGCCAAGGTGCGCGCGGGCGTCGCGCGCTACGCGGGCGAGGCATACAAAAACGGGCGCCTCGGTGCGATCGGCATGATGCTCAACTCCTCCAGCCCTGACGCGTTCATCGAGCGCGCCGCCGCACTGGACAAGATGACCCAGCGCGACCAGGGCAGCCTCGTCGCCCTGCTGGACGCGAAGCGCCGCGCGGCCGACGCCAAGGCGGGCATCGACCGCGAGGTCGGCGAGCAGCAGGTCGCGGTGGACGAGATGAACAAGCGCAAGATCGCGGCCGAGCGTGCGCTCGCCGCGGTCAGCGGTGGCAACAGCGCCGGCACGAGCACGCGGGTCAACAATCTCGTCGGCGCCGCGCCGAGCGCGAATCCGGCCCCGCGCAACGATGACGGCAGCTGGCCCAGCCAGAGTTGCTCTGAAGACGACCCGACCACGCCCTCGGGCTGCAGCACCCCGCGCAACCTGCACGCGCTGCGGGAGGGTTGGCGGGTCGGCTACGACTGGCACGTGTCGTGCCACCGCTCCGGCGGCGACGGCGAGCATCCGAAGGGCCGCGCGTGCGACTGGGCCGCGTTCCAGAACGGCTTCGTCAACAGCTCGGCGGGCGGCAACAACCGGACTTACGGCGACAAGGTGGCGGCGTTCTACATCAAGAACGCGAAGGCGCTCGGCGTCATGTATGTGGTGTGGTACTGCCAGATCTGGCAGGTCAGCATCGGCTGGCGCCGTTACAACTCGACCGGGTCCAACTGCGGCGACGCGCCCGCCGGCGACCATACCAACCACGTGCACGTCAGCATCTATTGACGGCCGTTTGCCCGTAAACCGCTGGACAGCGAGCGCCGGCAACGGAGATCGTGGCAGTATGCGCCAAGAGGACATCTGGGACGCCGAGGTAGCCCAGCGCTATGACACACCGGGCACCGGCATGTTCGCCCCCGACGTCCTGGGGCCCACAGTGGATCGCCTCGCCGAACTCGCCGGGGGCGGGGCCGCGCTCGAGTTCGCCATCGGGACGGGCCGTGTCGCCATCCCGCTTGCCGAGCGCGGGGTGCCCGTCACCGGCATCGAGCTGTCCGACGCGATGGTCGCTCAGCTGCGCACCAAGGCCGACGAAGCGGCGATCCCGGTCGTCATGGGCGACATGGCCACCGCGCTCGCCCCGGGCAAATTTACGCTGGTGTACCTCGTCTTCAACACGATCTCCAATCTGCTCACGCAGTCGGAGCAGGTCGAGTGCTTCCGCAATGCCGCGCGCCATCTCGTGCCCGGTGGGCGGTTCGTGATCGAGTTGTGGGTGCCGGAGTTGCGCAAACTCCCACCGGGGCAGCAGGCCGTGGTGTTCACGGCCGCCCCCGGCTATATCGGACTGGACACCTACGATGTCCTGCGCCAGCACGTGGTCTCGCACCACTTCCGGTTCGACGAGAGCCGGCAGGCACGGCTGGAGCGCACTCCGCACCGCTACATCTGGCCGGCGGAGCTCGACCTCATGGCCCAGCTGGCCGGGTTCGAGCTGGAGTCCCGGCACGCGGACTGGTCCGGTGCCGAGTTCACCGCCGAGTCGCGCTCGCACGTGTCGGTCTACCGCCTCCCGCCGGACTGACGCCCGCCTCCCGCCGGCCCTGTCGGATTGACCATGAAGTTGATGCAAAGACACGCCGTCGAACATGGACGTAAGTTCATGATCGACGCGAAAGGGCGGGGTTATTCGCCGGTGTAGAACTGGGTGCTTGCGCGGACTGCGGCTTCGACCTGCTCTGGGCTCGCGCCCGCCGCGGCGTGGGCGTTGCCCCACAGCTCGCTTGCGGCCGTGTTGAACCGCTTGGCCTCCGGCGACCCGATCCACGCGGCCCGCTCCTCGGGCGCGGCGAGCTCGCCGCGAAAGTGCAGGGCGAGGCCGAGCAGCGCGCCGTCCCAGCCGACGCCCACCGCGCCCGGACCGAATTGCGCCCACATCTCGTCCGGCACGGTGGCCGTGTGCTCCAGCTCGAACCGGGTCGTGCCATCGTCGTCTTTGGACAGCCGCACCTCGACCTCGCTGAAGTCACCCTCCTTGGGCTCGCCGAAGATCCAGCTGACCCGCAGCAGCCGGGGCGGCTCGCAGCGCAGCACCTCGCCGCCCGCGTTGCCCTCGATCTGGTAGCGCCCGCCCAGCCGGAAGTCGCCCGACACGGGCAGGAACCAGCGCGGCAGCCGCTCCGGGTTGGTGACGGCGTCCCACACGTCTTCGATCTCGGCGTCGTAACTGCGCCGCATCACGATGGTCTTCAGCTCGTCCTTGATGCTCAGCTCGCGCTGGACCAAGCCGAGTTCGCTGATGAAGTCTTCCATGACCGGGAGTATTTCAGGTACCACTTATATAAGTCAAATCTAACGGATGGGAGAGCGGCATCGGCATCGGCAATGAACCAGGGCACGTTCCCTGACCACGGCCGGGCCCGGCGGTCGCGCTGATCGGAAACGACCTGCACGCGGTGCACCTCGGCGCGGAGTACAACCAGATCCGGTGGTCGACCTGGGAGGATTCGCAGGCGGCCGACTGTCCACATCGGATATTCGGCCGGGCGGCGGTTTAGTTCTCCGTGCGCGCGGGAATACGTTGTGTCGTGGGCGAGCTGCTTTGTGGTCGTTACCGCCTGATCGAGCGGTTGGGCGAGGGCGGCATGGCGGTGGTGTGGCGGGGGCACGACGAGGTGCTCGGCCGGCGGGTCGCGGTCAAGGTGCTCGGTCCCGACCTGGCCAACGATCCCGCCTTCGTCGTGCGATTGCGCCAGGAGGCACAGGCCGCCGCGCGCCTGTCGCACCCGAACATCCTCAACGTGCATGACTACGGCGAGGCCGACGACGGCGATGGAAAAGTGCGGCCGTTCGTGGTGATGGAGATGCTCGAAGGCGAAACGCTGCGCTCCCGCCTGACCGAGGGCCGGACCCTGCCGTGGCGGCGGGCGGTCACGGTCGCGGCCGAGGTGGCAGCCGCGATGGCCGCGGCGCACTCCCGTGGGATCGTGCACCGCGACATCTCGTCGAGCAACGTGATGCTCACCCCGACCGGCGCCAAGGTGCTCGACTTCGGGATCTCGGCGCTCATCGGCGAACACGAGCCGGACGACCACGACCAGCTCCTGGGCACACCCGCATACGTGGCTCCCGAGCGGCTCGTGGGCGCGGACGTGACGCCGGCCGTCGATGTGTACGCGCTCGGTGTGCTCCTGTATCGCGCACTGCACGGCAGCCTTCCGTGGGCCGTGGACACCACCACCGGCCTGCTTGAGGCCCATCAATGGCTCATCCCCACGCCGCTGCCGCCCATCCCGGGCATGCCCGCGCAGGTCGCCCAGCTGTGCCATCGGTGCCTGGCCAAAGACCCGCAAGCTCGCCCGTCCAGCGCCGAGCTCGCGGTCGCCTTCGCCAGGATCGCCCGCGTCCCGGCCCGGGTCCCGCCGTTCGCCGACGCCACGCCGAGCGAGGTCACGATCGCCGGGCGCGGCACGGCGGTGCTGCCGTGGCGCGCGTTCGCCCCGGGCGTCGCGGCGGCCGCCGACACCGAAAGCACCCCGCAACAGTCCACGGTCGTGCTCACCCGTCGCGGCCGGTTCACGTTGGCGGGCATGGCAATCGGGCTCCTGCTCGTCGTCGCCTCCGGTCTGGCGATGGCGCGTGGCGACGGCCGTCCACCCGTCATGGAGCCACCGGCCGCCGTGGCCGCCCCACCCCCGCCGAACTGCCGCGTGACCTATCTGCAGACCAGCGACACGGGCGGGCGCTTCGCCGCCGCGATCACCGTGCACAACAGCGGGCAGACCCCGGTCGAGGGCTGGCATCTGGAGTTCGGCTGGCCCGGGGACCAGACCCTGGTCGGCGCCGAGGCCGGCACGTGGGCGCAGCAGGGCCGGCAGGTGGTCGTGCGCCCGCCGGGCGAGCAGGCCGCGCTGGCGCCCGGCGCCTCGCACCAGTTTGGACTGTCGGGCCAGTATCAAACCCTCAACGCGATGCCCGCGAGTTTCGCCCTGGGCGGCACGCGGTGCGAGTCGATCCAGCTCGCGCAGGTGGCTCAACCGGTACAGCAGGAAGAAAAACCCGGCGGCGACGGCAAGGGCAAGAACAAGGGCAAGGGCAACAACAACGACGACGACGACGATGACGACGATTGATCGATAGATCGCCACATAGAGCGGCTTGCCCCGGTCGGGTAGGGTCGGGGGCGTGAGCAAAGGCGGCGAAGAGCCCTCGCCGAAACGCGATTTCTTCGTCGCCGCGATGGGCATGACCGCGATGGCGGCCGGCCAGTTGTCCACCGGCTGGCCCGAAACGGCGCTGCAGTGGGGTTTTCTGATCGGCGGCTCGATCGCGGTGGGCCTGGCCGCCCTGTCCGACACCATCGAGGAGCTCTGGCAGCGCGCGCTTCATCTCATGCGCAGCGTGCGACCGCTTCCGTTGCGCCAGACGGTTCTGGCCGTGGTGGTGGTCGTGCTCGTGGTGCTCACCGGCCGGCTGATCGCGGCAGTCGGCCCGCCCCTGGCCGGCGCCGCCCGGGTGGAGCTGTTCGGCTGCCCGCAACCGGTGCAGCTGCGCGTGCTGACCACGCCCGAGGGGCTCCCGTCGGCCCGCGAGCTCACGGAAGCCTTCGAGGCGCGCTCGGCCAGATCCAATTTTCGTTGTCCTAAAACGCTTTTTTATGTGTACCCGGCAGAGCCCGCGAAGGCACGCGAAGCCCTGTCCAGCGGCTGGGGTCCCGAGCACCTTGCCGCGTTAGGCCCGCGCCCCGACCTGTGGCTTCCGGGCTCCACCCACTTCCCGCCGCCCGAGCCCGGCGATCGTCTGTCGCATGTGGAGTCCGTGTCGGTCGCGTCGTCGCCCATCGTGCTGGCCGTGCCCGAGGGCCTCAGCGGCGTCGACCCGCGCGAGCTCACGTGGGCGCAGGCACTCGACAACGCGCAGCGATCCGGGTGGGACGTGGCCCGCCCCGAGCCGTCCGGCTCACTCGTTGGCATGCTCGCGACCATCGCCGTCTACGACAGCCTCGGTGTGCGCCAAGGACGTCCACTCGACGCGGGCCAGGCGCGAGGCGTCGAGCGCGCGTTCGAGCGGGCCCTTGACGCCGGGGGTTACTCGCTCTCGGGCCTGCTGTGCCGGCACGCCCAGCCCGAACCCCCGCGCAGCGCGGTCATCGTCTCGGAGCAGGAGCTGGCACGGTTCAACCGCGGGATGCCGCTGGGCGGGCAGTGCGCCGGGGCCACGTCCGCGCACGGCCGGCGGATGACCGTGGTGCGCCCGTCGCCCACCCGCACGCTTGACCACCCGCTCGTCCGTCTGCAATGGACAGACGCGGGCAGCGAGCAGACCAGGCAGGCGCGGGCGTTCGCCGAGTGGCTCACCGGACCGGAGGGCCACACCGCGCTGAGCAACGCCGGGCTGCGGCCCGGCGGGGTCAGCGACGGCCGGCCCACGCCCGACGACATGCGCCTGGTCGAGCTGCACGAGCAGGCGACCCGGCCGGGCCGGATCCTGCTGGCGCTGGACACGTCCTTCTCGATGCGCCAGCCGCTGGCCGCTGGCGTCAGCAGGTTTTCCGTTGCGGCGCAGGGCGTGACACGGGTCGTTGCGATGGCGAGCGGCCGCGATGAGCTGGGGCTGTGGGTCTTCCCCGCGGTGGGCGGGCGGCGTGAGCTGCTCCCGGTGGGACCACGGGCACCGCTGCCGCCGCTGGACGGGATCGTGCCCGTCGGGCCGACCCCGCTGTACCAGACAATCGCCGACGGCGTGCGGGCGCTCCCGCCCGGCGACGAGGCGGCACGGGCTCTGGTGGTACTCACCGACGGCGAAGACTCCGGCGGCGGGCTCACGGCGCAGCAGATGCTCGGCGACATCTCGGGAAAGGGCGTGCGCGTGTTCGTGGTCGCGGTGGGCGAGGCCAACTGCGCCTCGCAGGCGCTGGCGCAGGCGACGCAGGGCACGGGTGGCGCGTGCCTGGAGACCGACTTCGCCGGGCTTCAGGCCGCGCTGGAACAGGTGTTCACGCTGCTGTGGAAGGGGGTCTGAGCGATGCTTGCACTGCTGATGCGTTACCGCGGCTGGGCGGGGCTGGGCGCGGGTGTCGTGATTGGAGCGTTGGCCACGCTTCTGGTCACGAGCGTGGTGCAGCGCGCGCCCGGCGGGCTGGAGCCGGGCACGCTCATCATCCTCAGCGGGCGCGACGATGGTCTGGGCGGGCAGCGGCAGGCGCTGGTCGACCAGTGGAACGCGCTGCCCGGCCGGCCGCGCGCCGAGATCGTCGTGGTGGCCGGGGAGGCCGACGCGCACCACGCCCAGATGCTCGGCCACGCCCAGTCCGGCGGCGCCGACGTCGACGTGTTCAACCTCGACATCACGTGGATCGCCGAGTTCGCCAAGAACGGCTACCTGCGGCCGATTCCGGCCGAAAGCGTTGACACATCGGGATTTCTGGCCAAGCCGCTGGAGGCGTGCCACTACGAGGGCAAGCTGTGGGCGTTGCCGTTCAACACCGACGCCGGGTTGCTGTTCTACCGCAGCGATCTGATCCCCGGCGACCCGCCCAACAGCTGGCCGCTCATGCAGCGGGCGATCGACGACGTGTTCGCCGGGCCGCACCCGCCCGAGCTGGTCGCGGGGTTCACCGGCCAGCTGGGCGACTACGAGGGCCTGACGGTCAACGCGTTCGAGGCGATCTGGGCCGCCGACGGCGAGGTGGTCGGGTCCGACGGCACGGTGGTCGTCGACTCGCCGCAGGCGCGCGACGGCCTGCGCCGCCTGGCCGCCGGGCTGTCGCCGGGCCGCCCGCAGCAGATCCTGCCCGAGTCGGTGAACTTCAACGAGACCAGCAGCCGGCAGGCGTTCCATGAGGGCAAGGTGGTGTTCATGCGCAACTGGCCCGTGTCCTACCGCTTGCTCGGCGACCCGCCGAAGGTGAAGTTCCAGACCACGGTGCTGCCGCGCGGGAGTGTCCTAGGTGGACAAAACCTGGCCGTGAGCAGCCGCAGCGACCAGCCGCGGGCGGCACGGGAGCTCATCGAGTTCCTGACGAGCGAGCGCAGCCAGCAGATCCTGTTCGAGCGCGGTGGGTTCGCGGCCACACGGGAGCTGGTCTATCAGGATCGTGAGGTGCAAGCCAAACACCCATATGCGCAAACGCTTCTCAACGCGGTGCGGCAGGCCCGGCTGCGTCCGGTGACCCCGCACTATTCGCGGTTCAGCGCGGAGTTCCGGGCCGGGGTGCGCTACGCGCTCGCGCACGGGGGTGAGATGCCGCCGGGCTTCGAGAAGCGGCTCACTGAGGCGCTTGAGGGGCGTGTGTAACCGCCACCGGGCAGTGCGCGTG
Organism: Allorhizocola rhizosphaerae; assembly: GCF_003426775.1. Taxonomy (GTDB): domain Bacteria; phylum Actinomycetota; class Actinomycetes; order Mycobacteriales; family Micromonosporaceae; genus Allorhizocola; species Allorhizocola rhizosphaerae. The sequence continues at coordinate 30,121 of NZ_QJUG01000016.1, forward strand.
GTGCAGGACGGCCTGGCTGACCGAGCCCACCAGCAGGCCGGCGACCGGTCCGCGGCCGTGGGAGCCGATGACGAGCAGCGCGGCCGACTTGGACGCCTCGATGAGCACGGTCGCGGCGGTGCCCTGCACGGTTTGCGCCTGAACGTCGAGGTCGGGGTGCTGCGTGCGGACCCCGGCGAGGGCCTCGCTGAGGATGGCCTCGTTTTCGGCCTGCAGCGCGTCCAGGTCGGTGGGCAGGGGCACCAGTGTGTCGTGCCCGGTCGCGATCGGCTGCAGCCAGGCGTGCACGGCCAGCACGCGCATGCCGGTCAGCCGGGCTTCGTCAAGCGCGAAGTCAAGCGCGGCAAGGGAAAGCGGCGAACCGTCGACCCCGGCCACGATGATGTCGGAGTCGGGCAGCTCGGGTTTGGTGATCACCACGACGGGGCACGTGGCGTGCATGGCCGTGTCCATGCTCGGGGAATGGAAGATGGCGTCGTGCACCTGCCCGTGGCCCTCGCTGGCCACGACGACCAGCTGGGCGGGCTCGCTCAGCATCGCGTTTTTCGGGACGACGCGCAGGGGGCAGCCGCGGGCCGCGGCGGCGCGCTCGGCCCACTCGCGGGCGGCAGGATGGTCGCCGTCGCCCAGCAAGATCGGCAAACCTCGCACAGGGGTGGATACCCCACCTTGGGGTCCGGTGAAACGTCGATCGTGACGTTGCGGGCCCCGGCACGCCCAATGGATTTAAGTTCATGATCGGCGAGGAAGGGGTCGGGTGGGGTTTACCGGAAATTTATGTTTGTCACTTTGGATGGGCGTATGGAACGTCGACACTTTCTGCGGGCCGCCGTCGTCGGCGCCGGGAGCACCGTCGCGCTCGGGTTCACGCTCTCCCGTGACGCGATGGCCTATCCCGCGCTGCCCGGACCGAGCCCCTACGGTCCGCTACAGGCGGCCAACTCGCACGGCATCATGCTGCCGCAGGGCTTCACCAGCCGGATCATCGCGCGGTCCGGCCAGACCGTGACCGGCACATCCTATGTCTGGCACGGCGCACCCGACGGAGGCGCGTGCTTCGCCGACGGTACCGGATGGATTTATGTGTCCAATTCGGAGCTCGGCAGCGCGGCGGGCGGCGCCAGTGCGGTCAGGTTCAGCAGCACGGGGCAGGTGACGGGCGCCTATCGCATCCTTTCCGGCACCAACCGTAACTGTGCGGGCGGCGCAACCCCTTGGGGGACATGGCTTTCATGCGAGGAAGTGGATCGCGGCTACGTCTACGAGACCTATCCGGGCGGCGGCACAGCGGCCGTGCAGCGCCCGGCGATGGGGCGGTTCAACCACGAAGCGGCCGCCGTCGACCCCGATCGTCGCGTTGTCTACCTGACCGAGGACGAGGGCGACGGGTGCTTCTACCGCTTCGTGCCATCGACGTGGGGAAATCTTTCATCCGGTACCTTGCAGGTGCTGCGCGAGTCGGGCGGCGTCCTTTCGTGGGTGACCGTGCCCGATCCCGACGGCAGCCCCACCCGGACACGCAATCAGGTGTCGGGCGCGAAGCGGTTCAACGGGGGAGAGGGCGCATACTATCGCGGCGGCACATGCTTCTTCACCACCAAGGGCGACAATCGGGTGTGGGCATACAACGCCGTCACCAATACGCTGGCGATCGCCTACGACGACAATGTTTCCGGGGCCCCACTGTCCGGAGTGGACAACATCACGGGCAAGGCGGGCGGTGACCTGTATGTGGCCGAGGACGGCGGCAACATGGAAATCTGCATCATCACGCCCGACGACATCGTGGCACCGTTCCTGCGGGTGACCGGGCAGAGCTCGTCGGAACTGTGCGGGGTCGCGTTCAACCCGGCGGGCAACCGGCTGTACTTCTCGTCGCAGCGCGGCACGTCGGGGTCGAGCAGCGGCGGCATCACCTACGAAATCACCGGCCCGTTCCGGGCCTAGCCCGGCTTGACTCGACCTGGCCGCCCGTCACGGTGCGCGGCACGCGCGGCCGGGTCCGAACGTCGCGGTGCTCGGTCCGGGCGCGATCCCGCAGACACCCGAGCCGCCGGTCGGCTTCGAGGGCTTGGATGCTTCCGCCCGAGAACAGGCCGTCCGGAGGTCTTCGGTCGTGGTGCCGCTCACCGGGACGCCGAGACAGCGCTCCGGCTTCGGGTACGCGGTTGTATTTGTCCAATCCGGCCTTTGCGACCTCGACCTGCCGGGATTGATTCCGCGCTCTAGCATTCGGCCCGCCAGCGCGACGAGAGATTACGCGCTGGCGGGCCTTCGGCTGTGCCAGGGCACAGGGTCACGGGTGACGGTGCTCCTTGAACCATCGGGCCGCCGCGGCTACGAGTTCGGGCAGCTCGGCCGGGGTGGGCAGGCTGGTCACGTCGGCGACGGGCACCCAGCGGGCACCGCCGACCTCTTCGAGCTGGGGAAGCAGTTCGCCGCCGAAGTGCTCGCAGACGTACACCATGTCGATGTGGCGATGCCGGCCGTGGTTGGTGTCGGTGACGTCCATTTCGATGATCGCCCACGGTGGCAAGTGCCCGACGACCGCGGAGTGCCGGAAGTTGGTTTGGCCGAGGATGGCGGCGCGGATGCCGGTCTCCTCGGTCAGCTCCCGGATCGCCGCCTCACCCGGGGTCTCGTCCGGGTCGATGTGCCCTCCCGGGTACAGCCAGAGCCCGATCTTGTTGTGGTGGACCAGGAGCACCCGCTCGGCGTCGTCGAACACGACGGCGGACGCGGTGAAGTGACGGATCGTCATGGGAGAGGCCTTTCGGCGAAGGCGCGGAGGCGGTCTGCGACCCAGCCTAGGGCCGGACCCGGCATACCCGGGTGAACCGGGAACTGGAACGTGGTCGCGGCGAGCGTTTCGGTCGTGGGTGGAGAAACACCCGGCCCGGTGCAGGGTGCCCGCGTACCGGCCCCGGGTCTTCGTACCATGGGCCTGGCAGGCGTCCTCGATCAGCGGCACCCTGCCGGGGCAAGAGTCGCCGCGGCGGCGGTGTCGTCGGCCGGGTACCCCACAGCGGCAGGCTGATCACCGCTTTGGTGCGCTTGGTCAGCCGGGCCGCCACATCGTTGGGGTCCATCGCCAGCGCGCCTGGCACGGTGTCCGCGATGACCGGGGTGGCGCCGCAGGTGTAGGGTCTCGTTCTCGGTGGCCAAATACTCAACACTATGGCCACGGTCCGGCCTTGGCCAAGTGGTTGAGATTTACGCATGCCATCAGTAGCGGAAGATCCAGCTGTACGCATCGAAGAGCACGCCTTTATCGAGCTGATGCATCGGCATGTGCCAGCGAAACGCCGCGATATACCGAAGCGGCAGCGAGATAGCCAGACCCAGCCCGATCCAGCCGAGCACTACTGGCCATCTTTCCATGTCACAGCAGCCAAGGACAATTGGGACCGGCAAGGTCCGCATCCACCAGACCGACGCCCGGTACAGCGGGTGCGAACGGTCAGGCTCCGGTGTGGATGCCTGGTTGCCTTGGGCCATGGCTCGAAGGTATCGAGCAACCGCAACAACGCCTCTGACCGGCCCGGCGCGGGACACGGCCTTACAGGGCCTGAGTCGGCTGGGATCGTAGTGGCGGAGGCTTGAGCCTGGCTCTAGTCAGGCTGTGGTCATCATGGGCTGAGATCCGCTGGTGGAAGATCCACGACCGGCGACTGTCGCGTTGGCCAGTGTGGACATGTCTTCGGCACTGGTGTGGTTGCGTCGCTTCGGTCAGGGCGATGGGTGGCGGTATCCGCGTAGGGGGTTGGGTCCGCATCTGTTTGCGGAGCCGTTGGGGTTGGCCAGGGTCCGTGCCGCCGGTAGCAAGAAAGTCAAGCCTCCCGAATGGGTAGTCTGCCTGAATGCCACGCCGAGCTGCGCGAGCATCTCAGGAACCCTTCTGCCTGACCGACAATTCGGCCTCCAACGCCTGCACGGCAAGCCGCAGGTCTTCCAGCCGCTGCGCAATTCCCGCATCGTCCTCGGTGGCCGGGCGCGCCTTCTCGGCCTGCCGCGTCTCCTCCATCGAGTTGATGACCACTCCAACCAGGACATTGACCAGGAGGTACGAGGCAACGAGCACATAGGACACGAAGTAGGCCAGCGTCCACGGGCTCACCGCGAGGCCCATCGCGATCGCGTCCGGCAGCGTTTCGAGCGACAGCAGGAGGAACAGCGTGAGCACGGCCCGCCCGACCGTGCCGTATTCGGCCGGATACACGTCGCCGAACAGCATCCAGCCCACCATGCCGTAGAGGTAGAGCGTGAGCGCCGACAGGGCAAGGAACCCGGCCACGCCCGGCAGGCTGCGCGCGATCCCGACCAGAATCGTGCGCAGCGCGGGGAAGAACCGGACCACGCGCAGCACCCGGGCCAGCCGGGCCATCCGCAGCAGGGTGGCGTTGGAAGCCAGGCCAGGCACGAACGCCACACCGATCACCACGAGGTCGAACACGTTCCAACCGCTGCGGAAGAAGTCCTGTGGGCGCCTGCCATGCGCGATCAGCCGGATCGCGAGCTCCGCCACGAACACGACCAGAAACACGGTCTCCAGTCCCGCGAGCACCCCGCCCGCCGCGCCCGAAAACCGTGGGTAGGTGGCCAGGCCGAGCACGACCGCGTTCAGCAGGACGACTATCACGATGAAGAGGTTGAACGCCGTGGACCGCGACAACGATGCACAGAACTGGACAAGGCTCTTCGGCACGGTGGCTCAGCCTACCGTGCCTTCTGACACAGGCTCACTGGGTGGCCAGCAGCCCCGCGAGGCTGAGCTGGTTGGCGGCGGCGTAAACGTCGGCGCCCGGCTTGTGGGCCAGCAACGCGGCCACCTCACCGAAAGTGGCGCGGTGGCTGGCGGACGCGGTCAGCAGGGCTTCGCATCGGCCCTCGCTGCCCGGTCCGGTTTGGACGGCCATCGCGCGGACCGTCTCGGCGTGTGTCCAAACGGGAGGGACAGGAGCGTCGAGGTCGCCGGAGGTGTCGGTGGTGCCCCGGTGCCACCGGCCGTTGGCCCACCAGAAGCAGAAGCTCAGCAGACCGTTGCGGTTGCGGGTGTTGAGCACGGTGTCGTTCACCCACGCCGGAGCACCGGTGTAGAGGTCGGGCTGGGGGCGGCCACCGTTGTAGGCGGCCTCCAGCAGCGCGGAGTTCCACTTCCCGCCGGACAGGACGGCCCGTGCGCCCGGAAGCAGGAACAGCGTCGCACCGCTGCGGCGATCGTTTTCGTACCAGCCGTAGCTCGGGTAGATGCGTGGCCCCCATCCCGATCCGATGCCCGCCTCCACGGCCGAAAGGACCGCCCAGCGCGCCCAGATCTCGCCGAGCGGGGGAAGCCTGCCGTCCAGTGTCGCGGCGCGACGGGCGGTGATGTCCGCGATCGCGGCCACCCCGGCCCGGTGTGGGTCGCGGCCCTGCGCCGCGGGCCCCGCGACATATCCCGCGAGCCACACGGGCAGGCGCGGGCGAGGATAGGCGGCCAGGTCGTTGCGGTAATGCCCGGCCTCGACCAGCTGGTCGTCGGGGAACGGTTCGTCGCCGTAGTCGTACTCCACGGTCGTCTCGCCCCGGTTGGTGACCGCGAGCAGCAGCCGCCACCATGGCCCCGCCGGCATCCGCGCCGCGACCTCCCGCTGCTGCCGGACGAGCTCGGCGATCGCGAGCGGCACCGGCACGAGGCCTGATCGGTCACCGGTCCAGAAGCGCAGCTGGGCGATCTCGGAGGAGACGGTGAAGGCGAACTCCGCCGACAACCTGTGCCAGCCGGGCGGCCCGAGCAGGGCCACCTGCTGCACGATCGGCTCGATCAGCCGCGAAGCCTCGGCATCGACGGCCGCATCGCCTGCCGCGCCGTCGCGTGTGTGGTCAACCGCGGTGAAGCTGCTGACTGCCGGCGGGCCTTCGGCGGCGAGGCGGCTGAACTCCCGCTCGAACTCGGCCATGAGCGCTGCCTCCTGGGATCCGCCGCCATGGGATCCACTGCCATGGGAACCGCCGCCGGTGGATCCCATGGCGGCCGGTTCGTTCGCCATGAACCGGTCGATGGCCACCTGTGGCGGGACCGACGACGACGACTCCTCGATGCGCCCGGAGTCACTGACCAGAAACACCGACCGCCCGATCGGCATGTCCAGAAACGCCATCGGATCGCTCTCGTCGATCTCCACCGGCGCGTAGACGCTCCAGCCTCCCGCGAAGCGCTCCGCCTCCAAACCGTCGGTGGGATAGTCCAATCGGCGAGACCGGATCCATTCCGCCACCAGATCGATTGCCCGTGATTCATCCATGTGCATGTCCTTCCGTCGGGTTGGGCCGAGAGTAGCGGTGTTTCACCCCGATCGGAAAATAGCCGGGATCGCCGGCAGGGCGCAGCCGCACGTGCGGCAGCTGCCGACCGGCGGGCACGTAGTGGGCGAACTCGCTGTTGAGCCGCAACAGCTCGCGCCGGATCGCGTCGGCCACCGATCCGGCTTTCGCATCATCGCCCACGACGCCGGGTGCCAGCTCGACGGTCACGCGCAGGAAGCGATCGCGGTCGGCGTCCTCCGGCGTCTCCAGCACAAACTTGCCCGTCGTCCACTCGCTCACGGGCGGCTGCTCCAGCGCGACCGTCACATTTTCCGGATAGATGTTGGCGCCGAACAGGGACACGGTAAACAGCGAACGCCCGAACACGAAGACAAACGGCAACCGCGGGCCCTGGTCCCGTAATGGCATCCCTCGTTCCCGGCAGAATTTCAACATTTCCTGGTACCCGATGAGCCCACCCTCGTCGGCGATGTGATAGCGAATCAGCGGGATTCCATTGTCGCCCGAGAATGCGAGCGTCCCGTCGATCTGCTCGAAGAAGCGGCTGCCCGGGTCATACTGCACCAATGTCGGCAGGCGTTCGCCGCCGAACAGTTCCCGCGCCAGCTCGGGCCGCTGTGCCACGAACCGCCGGATCGACACCGACAGCGGTGTCTCCACGCCCAGCACGCCCGCGTCGGCCGTGCCATAGAGCGAGGCGGTGTCGGTGACCGGATCGGCGATCCCGGCCCGCTGCGCCACCAGATCGCGAAACTGCTCGCTGAAAACCTCGCCCGCGAACACCATCTTGACGGTGTACCGCCGCAGGTCCGGGCAGGCGTCGACGACCTCCTTCATGAACGGGGGATAGCCCAGCAACACGATCTGGTCGAAATGCGGGGCCAGTTCCGGGAGCACGCGCAGGATCTCGCCCTTGTTGTTGCCCGGCGCGACTGTCGTGATTGGATAACCCTTGGCGGCGAGGTGGCGCGTGCAGGCGAGCGTGAACAGCCCGCCGACCCACGTGCCGAGCGGGAAGCACACCACCGCCAGCGTGCTGCGCTCGTTCGCGCCGAACCCGTCCCCCAACACCTGCTCGAACCGGCGCGCCACATGCAGTTCGTCAGCCACCGAGCGCGGCCAGATGGTCGGCGCCCCACTCGACCCCGACGACACCGCGATCATGTCGCACGCCTCCAGCCGCCCGCCCCGGCACCGCTGCGGCAGCGGATATCTCCGGTGGTAGGACTCCTTGTCCATCAACGGGAGCCGGCGAAAATCCTCGGCCGTGGTCACCGTGGCCGGATCGATGCCGTGCTCCCGCAGAAACGCCCGATACGCCGGCACGCCCGCCACGGTCCGCGCAAACAACTCCGCCGGCCACTCACCAACCCCATGCGCGCCTTCCATGAGGCCATGCTCTCAAACAAGGATCGGGGCCGCCCGCGCAGGCGAGCGGCCCCGAACCGGATCTTCCGGGTATCAGTGGATGAGGATGAACGAGCGCCCGAGGGCGGTGGTCCCGTCGCTGTAGGACAGGATGCCCAGGTGGCGCACGTCGGTAAGGCCCGACCACGCGATCGTGAGGGTGGGGCGGCCGCCGATGGTGGCGGGCACGCCGGCCGGGCTCACGGTGGCGTTGCCGGAGTCGGCCGCGGGCACGACATAGGCGTGGTGCTTGGCATCCGGGATGGCCGGCAGTGCCGTGTCGTAGGCGAACATGACGACGTACACATCGTAGGTGCCGGGCGCGGTGAGGTTGATTTCCTCGGCGCTGGTGCCGCCCGCGCTCGTGCCGACGAGTTGATTGGTGCCGGACCGATACGCGTACATGTCGATGTCGGTGCCGGCCGGCACGTCCGCGTCATACAACGCGAACCGCGCGTGCGCCGCACCGGCGGGCACGGTGACGGTGACCTTCTTGGCCGCCGGGCCCTCGGCGGGCGCGGCCGTCGGGAACCCCTGGGACGTGCCGGTGAAGCCGAGCTCGGCCACCTGCGCCGGGGCCAGCCCGGCCAGGGTGGCGGTCACGGTACCAGAAAATCCGGTTTGGACAGTCACGGCCGCGGAACCCGCCGCGCTATCCGCCTGTACCGTGCCCGGAGCCGAGAAGGCGACGGGCTTGACCGCGATCGGGCTCGTCACCTGGCGGTTGCCGAGGATGAGCTCGTCCCACGTGAGCGACCCGAACGCGAACGTGCCCAGCGGGGCCGTCGTGCGCTTGAGCTCGACCTGGAACGTGGCCGACTTGCCGGGAGCCAGGATCAGCCAGCTGGGCGTCACCTTCACGGTGAACCCGTCCGGCGCGGTCACCTTGGCCCGGTAGATGCCCGGCAGCTTGGCCACATTCGTCACGGTGCGGGTGATGGTCTGCGTCCCGACCAGGTCGCCCACCGAGATGGACGGGTAGTTCAGGTCGCTGGGGTCGAGCGCGGGCAGCGACTCGCACGTGCCCGGCGCCGTCACGGCCTGGAACTGGCCGAGCGCGCAGCCGTACTGCAGCCACTGCTGCGGTCCCGAGTCGTACACCAGGCCGGGGTCGAAGGCCTTGCTCGGCACGACATGTCCGGCGCCGACGTTGTGCGGGGTGGTGTCGCCGCCCGAGAACTGGATCGGCCCGCCCGTGTTGTCCTTTGTGGACGCCGTCGTCATCAGCGCCGACTTGATCCAGATCGGGGACCACGTGGGGTTCTTGCTCTTGAGCAGCGCGGCAAGTCCGGCCACGTGCGGGGCCGACATGGACGTGCCCGACTTGAAGTCGAAGCTGCGCCCGAACGTGCCCGGCGGGGACGACGCGGCGATCACGTCGACGCCGGGCGCGGTGATGTCCGGCTTGAGCAGGTCGCCGCCGCCGGCCTGGGCCGGGCCCATGTTGGAGAAGCCCGCCATCTCCGGCGCGCGCACCTTGGCCGGATCGACCGCACTGATCGCGGCCGTGGCCCCCGCCGTTGCCGCGTATGCCTTGATGGCGTTGCCCGGGTCCGGTCCGAAATGGACGGTCGGCACGAAGTGCCAGTCGCCGTTGATGGATTCGGCCACGGTGTTGTTGGTCAGCACCATGCCCACGCCGCCCGCGTCGCGCACGGTCATGCTCTTGTCCACCCGCGCGTTGCTGCCGCGGGTGCAGATGACCACCTTGCCCGTCGCCGCGGCCGGGTCGACCGAGCCGGGCAGGCACAGCCGCGCGTCCGCCGCGGTCCGTCCCGCTGCCGGGATGCTCTCCGAGTTCACGAGACCGGCCGACGCCACCGCCGGCGGGTTCACGCCCACGCCGACGTACGACGCGCCGTTGCCCAGCGTCACCGTCTTGCGGTTGCCCCGGTCGTGCGTGGACGCCGCGACCGTGGTGAGCCAGGGCGCGTTGTGGTTGACCCGCGACACCAGACCGTCGTTGCCCGCCGAGGCCGACACGAACACGCCCGCCGCCACCGCGTTGAAGAACGAGATGTCGATCGAGCGGTTGATCAGGCTGGGTGAGCCCGAGATCGAGTAGTTGATGACATCGACGCCGTCGGCCACCGCCTTGTCGATGGCCGCCACCAGGTCGATGCCGCTGCCCGACGCCGAGCCGGTCGACGACACGTGCCACAGCGCCTTGTACGCGGCGACGCGCGCGGCCGGGGCGACACCCGACGCCTCGCCCAGGTCGTGTCCGTCGATGTTCACGTCGACGCCGAAGTTGCCGGCCGCCGTGCTGGCCGTGTGCGAGCCATGCCCGTTGCGGTCGCGCGCCGAGAAGAACTCGCTCTCATCGATGCTGCCCGCGCCGCCGGCCCGGAAGTACTGCGCGCCGATCAGCTTGTTGTTGCACGTGACCGGCTGCTCGGGCCCGGTGTCGCAACTGCCCTTCCACTTCGCGTCGATGATCGCCTGGTCGGGCCGTGGCTCGCTGAGCGGGGCGAACGACGGGTTCTCCGGCCAGATGCCGCTGTCAATCACCCCGACGATCACGCCGAGGCCCGCCTTCCGGTCGCCGTGGAACTGCCGCTCCCACACGCCCTTGCGGCCGCTGAGGCCGAGGAAGTCGCGGGTGGTCGTGGTGTCGGCGTGGACGATCTCGTCGGCCCACACGGCGATGACATCCTTGCTGCGCTTGAGGCGCTGCGCCTCGGCCTCGGTCAGGCGGGCGGCGAAGCCGTTGAACGTCACGCCGAAGTCGTACACCTTGGCCGACGAGTTCACCCGGGCCTGCTTCAACGCCGCGTCGTGATCGGCGCGCAGCTTCTGCCGCCACTGCCGGGCCGCCTGGCTGTCGCCGTCGACCCGGTCGCCGTCACTGGGCTTGGTCCGGGCAAAACCCGCCACCGAACCCTCGTATGTGGACACCGGCTGGCCCACGGTCTGCACCAGGTAGAGGGATGTCTCGCCCTGGCTCGGCGCTGCCTGCGCCCCGGACATCACCGAGGTCGCCAGGATTGCGGTCATCACGACCGCGAGAGTTTTGGGGTATCTCACGCCAGGCAGCGTATGGCCGTGCTGTCCAGGTGTGATCCCCCGTTCACTCAGTCTTGAGTAGAGGTTCGCCCCGCTCCCGGTCCCAGGCCGCGGTCGTTGCGGCGGTCTGCTCGTATGGCGTCACCGGCATCCCGACCGCGCGCGCCTTGGCCGAGCTGAACTGGAACATGATGTCGTAGGCGGGATCCGAAAGCACGAGTGGCTGCGGCTTCTCACCCGGCTCGGCCACCTCGATCTCGTCGGCGCCGCATGCCCGGATGAGCTCGGCCAGCGTCACCGGCTCGCCCGTGCCGTTGAACTCGCCGCCGCGATCCTGCTCCAGCAGGAGCGTCACCAGCCGAGCGAGGTCGGTCGAATCGATGACCTGCGTCGGCTGGGTGGGCCGGCCACGCAGCACCACCCGGCCACCGCGTGCGGCGTGACGGACCCAATAGGTGAACCGGTCGGTCGGATCGTGCGGTCCCGCGACGATGCCCGGCCGCACGATGGTCGCCCGGTCGCCGTAGCGCGCCGTCACGTCGTCCTCGCACGCCACCTTGAGCGGCCCGTAGGTCGCGCCGGTGACCTCCTCGGTGCCGCGCTCCGGCGCGAGGCGCGGGCAGTCCTCGGCCGGGAAACCCTGTGCCCCGGTGTGGTCGTAGACCGATCCTGTCGATATGAAGAGGTACCGGGCGAGCCCGTCGCCGACCGCGTCGGCCGCCTGCCGGACATGCCTGGGAATGTAGGCGCTCACGTCGACGACCGCATCCCAGCGTCCATTTTGGAGCGAGGCGTAGTCGCCGCTGGCGCGGTCGCCGACGCGCTGGTCAAGGTGCGGGAACACGTCCTTGTTGCGGCCCCGGTTGAACAGGGTCACCTCGTGCCCGCGCCCGACCGCGTCGTCAACGATGGCCCGCCCGACAAACGAGGTTCCACCCAGTACCAAAATCCTCATAAGACGAAATCTAGCCCGGCCTCCCGCCATGCGGCGAAACCGCCGACCAGGTCGGTGGCCCGGTGCAGCCCCAGGTCCTGCAGCGCGGCCGCGGCGAGCGACGAGCTGTAGCCCTCCTGGCAGAACACGATGATCGGCAGGTCGTAGCGGTCGGCGATGGGCAGGCGCGCCTCGGACTGCGGGTCGAACCGCCACTCCAGATGCACCCGCTCGATGATCAGAGCGCCCGGGATCTGCCCGAACCGCTCGCGTTGCCACTGCGGCCGGGTGTCCACCAGCACCGCCCCGTCGTGCCGCACAGCTTCGTATGCCTCTTGCGGCCCAAGCCTTTTCAGCCGCGAGCGCGCCTCTTCCAGGACCTGCGCAATGCTCCGAGTCACCAGTCCACCCCCGCGGTCTCGACGGTTGCCACAACCAGTCTTTCATTTTCCATCCGGTACCGCCGCATCGTCTTTCAGCGCGGGCCCGTAGACGTGCACGGACACGGCCGGTAGCTTGCCGTCATTGACGATCCGGTGCACGTGGTCGGGGCCCGAACGCCCTTTCCTTGCAGCATTGCGCGCGCAGGCCGCCCGGCGTGACCACCTCCTCGGTCAGCTCGCCCGACACGACCACGAACGCCGAGGTCTCGAACATCGCGCCCCGAAGGCCGGAGCCGTGGTGGCCACGATCGCCGGTCACGCACGTACGTGTTAGTATGGGCGTACGTACGTAGGAGGGGCCATGACCATCACGGCGTCGGAGCTGCGCCAGAACGTGTATCGCTTGCTTGATCAAGTGCTGGCCACGGGGCTGCCGCTTGAGATCGAGCGGGGCGGGCGGCGCCTGCGGATCGTGCCCGTGGATGTGCCGTCGAAGCTCGATCGCCTGTCGGCTCACCCCGACGCGATAGTTGGCGATCCGGAGGAACTTGTTCACCTGGACTGGTCCAGTGAGTGGCGTCCGTGATTCTTCTCGATACGCATGTCGTGGTTTGGCTCTATTCCGACCCGCAAGGACTTGTGCCTGTTTCGGTGAGGCACCGTTTGGACACCGAACAGCTTGCGCTGTCACCGTTTGTGCGGCTGGAACTGCAGTACCTGTACGAAGTCGGCAAGGTGGCGGTGCCCGCGCAGGCGATCATCGATGAGCTGGCCCCGAAGCTGGAGCTGGTGTTGACCGATCCGCCGGCTGCAATCCTGTGTCAGGTTGCGACAACGCTTGACTGGACACGCAATCCGTTCGACCGGCTCATCTCGGCGCAAGCGGTCGCGGCGGGGACGACCCTGGTGACCAAGGATCGGGTGATCCGGGAGCACCTTCCGCTCGCGTGGTGGGCAAACTGAGGCCGCGCGTGGCCGCAGGCGCTGACCCGGTACTAGTCAAATAAAACATCGGCATGTAACGATGAGGGCTCTCTCACGAAAGGGAGCCACCACCATGCGACGAACCTTGCGAACAGCTGGCGTCGTGGCTGGGCTGATCGCTCTGGCGCTGTCGGTCACCACGGCGTCATGGGCGCACGACCCGAAGTCCCCCGAAGGGCAGGAAGAGCTACGCCGCATCCTTGCCGACCACGAGCCGGCGTGGCGCCTGGCCGACGGGGTGACCGTGCAAGCCGCTGCGGCCTGCTCCAACGGGATGGCCGCGCAGTACCCCTGCAAGAATATCGACCTGCTGAGCGCCCTCCCGCTGTCGAGCATCGGCGGCGGCAACGGCAACAGCATGTGGGGCTGGACCGACACGTTGACGAACAAGGAGTACATCATCTTCGGGCGCACCACGGGCGCCTCGTTCATCGACGTGACCAACCCGACCGCCCCCGTCTATCTGGGCAACCTGCCCTCGCACAACGGCACCTCGAGCTCGTGGCGCGACATCAAGGTGTACGCCAACCACGCGTTCATCGGCGCCGACCGGATCAGCTCGCACGGCATGCAGGTGTTCGACCTGACCCGGCTGCGCAACGTGACCTCGCCGCAGACGTTCACGGCCGACGCGCGCTACACGGGCTTTGGCAACTCGCACACGCTCGCGGTCAACGAGCAGACCGGTTACATCTTCGCCGTGGGCACCAACACGTGCAGCGGCGGCGTGCACATGGTCAACGTGCAGAACCCGAAGAACCCGGTCAACGCCGGTTGCGTGAGCAGCGACGGTTACGTGCACGAAAACCAGTGCGTGGTGTACCAGGGGCCGGACACCACATACCGCGGGCGCGAGATCTGCTTCAACTACAACGAGGACACGCTGACGATCGTGGACGTGACGAACAAGTCCGCGCCGGTTCAGCTGTCCCGCACCGGCTACACCGGCGCTCGCTACACCCACCAGGGCTGGCTGACCGCCGACCACTCCCGCCTGACGATGAACGACGAGCTGGACTCGGACTCCCCGGGGACGCGCACGTTCATCTGGAACGTGTCGGACCTCAACGCCCCCGTGCACACCGGCACCTACATCTCGCCCACGAACACGGCGACCGACCACAACCACTACATCATCGACAACCTGATGTACCAGGCGTCGTATCGTGGTGGGCTGCGGATCCTCGACATCTCGGGCATCGCGTCGAACCAGCTGACCGAGGTCGGGTACTTCGACATCTACCCGTCCAGCAACGGCACCGGGTTCAACGGCGCGTGGAACACGTACCCGTTCTTCCGCAGCGGGACCATCGCCATCAGCGGGATCGAGCAGGGTCTCGTGCTGGTGAAGTACAACCCCGACTCGCAACCGCCGGGCACGGAGGTCTACGCCGACACGTTCGAGACCGCGACCGGTTGGACCGCCAACCCCAGCGGCACCGACACGGCCACGCTGGGCGCGTGGGAGCGGGGCGACCCCGAGGCCACCGACTCCAGCGGTGCCAAGCAGTTGGGCACGACGGTCAGCGGCACCAATGACCTCGTGACGGGCAGGCAGGCGGGCACGAGCGCGGGCGCGTTCGACATCGACGGCGGCACGACGAGCATCCGCTCGCCTGCCATCACGCTGCCGTCGAGCGGCACGCTGAACCTGTCGATGTCGTGGTATCTGGCCCACGGCAGCAACGCGTCCAGCGCCGACTTCTTCCGCGTGAGCATTGTCCACAATGGTGGGACAACAACACTGTTCACGCAGGCCGCAGCGGCGACTGATCGCGACGCGGCGTGGACCACCGGCACGTGGAACGTCTCGGCCTACGCGGGCCAGTCAGTGCGGATCCTCATCGAGGCGGCCGACGCATCGGGTGCGAGCCTGGTCGAGGCCGGCGTGGACGATGTCAAAATCACGCGCCAATAATCGCCTCCGGCTCGCCTACGCGGCCCTCGCGGTCGCGTTCGTGGCCACCGTGGCATACGTGCTGACCGTCCTACCCGGACGGTCAGCACCGCCCGTGGCCGTGCCGTCGCCATCGCCCTACGAGCATGGGGACGGCCTGTCCGACAGCCACGACGGATACCTCATGCGGCCGGTCATCATGCCCGAAAATCGGGGCAAGGGCGTGCCCCTCATGTTCCAGATCCTCGGCTCGGACGGAGCGCCGCTGGTGCACTACGAGACCGTCCAAACCAAACAGTTGCATCTATACCTTATCAGAGATGACATTTCTGGGTACCGGCACCTGCATCCGGTGCTCGACGGCGAAACGTGGTCGACCACATTGGACATCGACGACGGGGGAAGTTACCGCGTCTACGCCGAGTTCACGCCCAAGGGCGGGCATGCGACCACGCTCGGGCTGCCGTTCGTCATCGCCGGTGACACCAAGCTCGTCCCGCTGCCCGGACCGGCCGCGTCCGCCACCGCCGGCCCGCACACCGTCACCCGCCTCGACGGCATCGCCCACCTGCGCGCGGGCCAGAGCGCGCTGCTGCGCTTCGGCGTCAACGCGACTCTTGAGCCTTATCTTGGTTCGTACGCGCACATGTCGGCGTTCGAAGTGCGCACGGGCGCGCTGCTGCACATGCACCCGGCCGCCAGCGAGCTGACCTTCCACACCCAGTTCGCCAACCGGGGTGAATACCGGCTGTTCCTGGAGTTCCAAGTGGACGGCAAGGTGCACCGCGCCGACTTCACTGTCTTCGTCGCATAGGCGTGCGCCATCGCCATCGCCATGGTCGGGGAGGGTCATGGAGGGTCGGGGAGGCAAGCGGAAAGAAGCCATTGACGCCTGTGGATCACGGTGGGGATAATCGATGGAAAGCGCTTTCCGCCGATTCGCCGACGCAGGGAGACCACATGAGACAAAGGCTGTTGTCGACAGTCGCCGCAGCACTGATCGCCGCCGCGGTCGCGGTGCCCGGCGCCGCGAGCCCGGCACACGCGGGCTTCACCGTCGGGCCCCCTCCTGGTTATCTGCCGCCTCCGCACGCCCAGACGACCCCTCCAGACGGGTGCCATGTCTACTACTTCACGCACAAGTTCCCGGAAGGCGAACGCCCCACCGGTTCGATGACCGAGTGCACCAGGATGGGAGGACTTCACCGAGCGGCGGCCCAATGCTCCGACGGCAGAATCATCCATGGCTGGACGGAGGAGATGGAATACTTCCGTCAGTCCCTGGCCATGTGCCGGGCCGGAGGGGAATTCGGCAGCTACGTTCCGGCCCTGTATGTGTGGGGCGAGTACTGGACTGATTGGTGAGCGTCCAGCACGCGGCCCTCGCTCAAGCGGGAGCCGGCGCGAGCCGCTTGATGAAGTCGACGGTATCGTCAAAAATTCGGGGCGCGTCATGGTCGAGCGTGGCGACATGGTAGCTGTCGTGGAGCACCACCTCGTGCTTGTCCCGTGAGGACACTCCCTTCAGGACCATGTCGCTGTTGACCGGCTCGACGACGTGGTCGTTGGCGGAGTGGAACAGCAGCAGCGGCTGCGCGACGCGGGCGAGATCGGCGCGGACCATGGCCTGAAAGCGGCGCAGCGACGCGGCAGCCCGCACGGGCGTGCGCGGATATGCGCCCTCGCGGATGCCCGGCTTGGCGATGTCATCGCCGATCGCCGGCACGGATGGGATGAGCCGGCCGAGCACGGGCAGAAACTTCGTGTCCCAGCGCAGCATGATGACCGCCGGGTTGACCAGCACGATGCCGGCCACGTCGTCGCCGTGCCGCTCGGCCAGGCGCAGTGCGAGCGTCGCACCCATGGACAGCCCGCACACGAACACCCGGTCGCACCGCTGTTTCAGGCCGGCGAAGGCCGCCTCCACCGCTGAGTACCAATCGGTCCAGGTGGTGCGGTTGCAGTCGCGCCAATCCGTCCCGTGCCCGGGAAGCAGCGGCAGCGTGACCGTCCAGCCCTGCTCGGCCAGATGGCGCGCCCATGGGCGGACGCTGTGCGGCGAGCCGGTGAAGCCGTGGCACACGAGCACACCGATATCGGTCGAGCCATCGTGGGCGAACGGCGACGTGTCGATGGCGGGGGCGGCTTCGGTCACGCGCGCATTCTGACAAGCGAATACCTCATCAGTCGACCCCCACGGGGCGCAAATGTCATAGCCGGATGGCAAGGTGATGTCATGGCCGAGAATTCCTCGCCTCCTCCCGGGGAGGCACCGGCGGCAGCACGCGCGGCACAAGCGGCACGGGCGGCCGAGCCCGCGGGCCGGTCCCGGCGCGGCATGCCCGACTGGCTGTGGCAGGGCGCCTTCGTCAGCGGGTGCCTGCTGCTCATGGCCGGCGCGGTGTTCGTGCTCGGGCTCATCGCCGTCCAGCTCGCCTCGCTCGTGCTCGCGCTGATCGCGGCCATGCTCATCGCCGCGCTGTTCGAGCCGGTGCTGCGCGGGCTGCAGCGGCTGCGCGTGCATCGGGCGGTGGCCGCGCTGCTGTGCCTGCTCATCCTGCTCACCGCGTTCGTCACCCCCGCCGTGCTGGTGTGGAATGTGGCGGCTGCCCAGTTCGGCGATGTCGCCGGGCGGCTGGAGGAGGGTGCGGAGCGGCTGCGCACGTTCGTCGCCAACGTGCTGCCCATCACCGAGGAGCAGCTCAACCAGATGTTCCGCCAGGCGTCCGGCCGGCTCGCGCTCGGCAGCAACCCGCTCGCCGGCGCGCTGACGCTGGTCGAGATCCTCGCGGCCATCGTGCTCTCGCTGTTCGTCGCGTTCTTCCTGCTCAAGGACGGGCCCCGGATGTGGGGCTGGTTCATCGGCGAGCTGCCCGAGCGGGCGCGGCGGCCCACCCATCAGGTCGGTGAGGCGATGTGGGAGACGCTCACGCGATACATCCGGGGCACGATGGCGGTGGCCGCGATCGATGCCGTCGGGATCGGCGTCGCGCTCGCGCTCATCGGCGTGCCGTTCGCGCTGCCGCTGGCGCTGCTGGTCTTCGTCGGCGGGTTCGTGCCCTACATCGGCTCGACCATCAGCGGCAGCATCGCGGTGCTCGTCGCGCTCGCCGCCAACGGCCCGGTCGACGCCCTGCTCGCCCTCGGCGCGGTGGTCGCGGTGCAGCAGCTGGAGGGCAACTTCCTGGAGCCGTTCATCGTGGGCCACCAGGTGCGGCTGCACCCGGTCGCCGTCGTCGTGGCGGTCTTCGCCGGCTCGCTGACCGCGGGCATCGCCGGGGCCATCGTGGCCGTGCCGCTGGTCGCGGTAACGTACCGGGTTTTCCGCGTGCTGCGCGATCGGCCTGAGAGGCAGGATTATGGTCAACTTCCAGATAACGTTTGACTGCGCCGACCCCGGGCGCCTGGCGCGGTTCTGGGCCGAGGCCCTCGACCACCGCGTGCCCGATCATGGTCGGGCAGCTTGCCACAGGTGGCCGGCGCCCGCGCCCGCTCGACCTCCAGTTTGCGGGCCTGCGCGCGCAGCGTGTGGGCGGCGAACTGGAGGTCGAGGGTGCCGCAATCAAGTTTCCGGTTGCAAGAGGGTAACCGCAGACTCGATCCGCGTTTCACTTGATGGGATCGCGACCGGGCACCGACGCGCGGATGTGACATCCAATAGTGGCACGGCGGGCAAGCAGCGCGCTCGCTTGACCGCCGCGGGCGGTCAAGCCTGGCGGGTCAGGCCGGGCGGCTTCCACACCTGGTTGAAGATTTCCGGCGCTGGGAGATAGCAGCGCATCTTGAGGTCGAACGTTCCCACCGGCGCCGGAAGCCAGTTCCGAAGCTGCACCGGGTCGGTCGGTCGGTCGTGCTGGATATAGATGGTCAGTCCACCGTCAACCCAGTTCAACCCGGCGGTTCGGTTACCGATCGAGTAGCGGTTGATGGGGTTATGGACGAGGTTGTAGTTGGCGTACAGCGTCACTGACCAGAAGCCACCGTCCTTCACCGGCGGCAGGTCCGCCTCGGAGAACTCCAAGGTGTACCGGTAGGCCCCGCTGAGCGGTTCGCCTTCCGCGTCCCGGTAGGCGTACGGGTAGACGGCTTCCTCCAGGTCGTTGTAGACGATGCCGCCCATACACTGCGGCGAGGCGCGCACGAGGAAGTCGTCGTGGGCGCCGGCCCGGCCGATGGTCAGCGGGGGGAAGGTCCACCCGTTGATAGTCGTGCCCAGCGCCCCCGAAGCATGATCCAGCATCAGCCGCGCATCGGAGGCGGCCTGGGCGAGCCCGGCCTTGGTGGCCTCGCTGGCCAGTTCGACATCCTGCCAGGGGCCGACGTGCACTTCGGCGAACTGGGCCAGCAGCGGGTCGAGCCGGTGCCCGGGCGGGCTTTCGGACATCGCCCGGTTCATCGTCTTCCAGTCGGCCAGAGGATCGTCGTTGCGGCTGAACGGTTTGGGCACGTCGCGGTCTATTGGCACTTCGGCAGATGTGCCCCACAGGCTGAGCGGTCTGAGCAAGTACTGGTCCTGGAGGGCGCGAACGGCGTCCAAGTCGAGCTTGCCGTCGATCAGCGTGCGCCCGACGATGAGGGCGAACGGCGTGTGGGCCTGCGGCAGCGGCGCCACGCCGTCGGGCAGGGTGCCATGCCAGTCAGGCCCGATGATGGCGTAGTTGCCGGCGACCTCACCGGTGGTACGGGTACCCACGTAGGCGAAGTTGTCGGAGTCCATCCCCGCGATCTCCATCGTGAAGTACCGGTTGACCACCGCGGGCACCGAGAGCACGACCGGCCCCTGCCGCAGGTCCACCCATGCGATGGAGTACAGCGTGTCGTTGTTCGGCGAACCGCCGTCGGTGTAGTCGGCGTTGATCAGGTTCCGGGCGTGCCAGAAGTAGTTGAGCGGGGCGTACGGTGTGGTTTCGGGGTCGTGTTCCACAACGACCCACTGGTGTCGCAGCTCCGAAAAGTACACCCACGGAAACCCGAATACGTAGGCTTGCATCCCGACGCTGTAGGCATACGTCCTCTCCCAGTCGAACGTCTCCTTGTCGGCCTGCTGTTCGGTCATGGTGGTCCTTTCTGGACGATCGGCACGGTAGGCGAATGCTCGTTCCGCAACGCGATGGACGCACGTCATCGTATCGATGCTCGGCAATGAAGGTACTGTCGGATCGTTTACGGTCCGTCGACAGAGAAGGGCCCCGCGCGGGTCAGTCCTTCTCTGTTCATTCAGGGAGTCGGCCTTCCCGTCGCACCCCGATCTGCGAGGGGGTCTCGCCCGGGAACTTGCCAAGTCAGCGCGGCAGTTCAGGCTGGCTCGCGGTTCTTGGTTCGTCAGAGTTACGCTTCGCAAGGATGGCCAACATGTCCGATTCTTTCCATATAACGCTGAGGGAACCATGGTGAACCAAGAACCGGGTTCATCGTCGCCCGTAGCGACCTTCTCGCGCGGGCATGACGTCACCTGCTCGGCAGCTAAATTGTGAGCGCCGCGGAAAATCCGGGGCGGCCCATTCAACAAATGCCGCGCGGGAAGCATTCAAGTGATGTGACATTCGACGAGTACCTCAGTCACCGGCTGGCGGCACTGCTGCGCTATGCCACCGTCGTCACCTGCGATCCGCATTTGGCGGAGGATGTGGTGCAGGAGGTCCTCGCCCGGGCGCAGCTGCGGTGGCAGAAGATATCCCGGCTGGACATGCCTGAGGCTTACCTCAAACGCATGGTGCTCAACGAATTCCTGTCGTGGCGACGGCGTCGGTCGGCCATGCACGTGCCGCTTGCACGTGAGCCCGATGCGCCGGATCCGGCCGAGGCGATTTCCTCCCGCGACGCGCTGTTGCGCCAGATCGCCATGCTTCCTCCACAACAGCGAGCAGTGCTCGCACTGGGCTTCTACGAAGGCATGACCGACGCTGAGATCGCCACTTTTCTTGACTGTTCTGAAAGCACTGTCCGAAGTCACCGGTCCCGGGCTTTGAGCACGCTGCGCATGGTGCAGGAGGTAGGTCGATGAACACCAACGATCAGATTCGTGAGGCTTTCGCCGAGCTTGCGGCACGGGCACCGGTGCCCGACCGTGTCGCCGCAGGCATCGCCGGCCGATCCCGTGCCATCCGGCAGCGCCGGCTTCTCCTCGGCGCGGGTGGCGCCGTCGCCGCGGCTGCCGCCCTGGGCGTGCCTGCCTTGTTTTTGTGGCCTGGCACACCGTCCACTGTGGACGAACTGCTGAGCCCGGTTCGGTGGCGTGGTTACCCGATGCCGTTCACACCATCATGGCTGCCCGATGGCTTCAACATTACGCAACGCCGGGTCACGACCGGTCGTCCCGGCCCACAGCGCCGCGAGTGGCACCTGAACCCGCTTCACCTCCATCCGCGAGTCCAGCTCGAGCTAAAGCTTGGCGGCCCTTCGCCGTGGCCTTCGGCGTCCACCGTCGACATCAATGGCACGCCCGGCTGGGTCAGCCACAGCAAGTATTCGGCGTCGTGCTCTTGGCAGCCCTTTGAGGGGATAGAGATGCGGGTATCCGTCGCCGGCGAGCCCGACGAGCCCGACACGGACCGGGGTGCCCAATTCGCGGAGACAGTCGTGCGGATCGCCCGCTCCACTGGCGTCGGCCACGTCGAGTACCTACGGCCGACCATGAGTTTTGGCTGGTTGCCAGGTCAAGTGCCGCTCAGGCTGGCCTTCGAGCGGCACGACCGGCCCGATGGCTCGGGTGAGATGGCGAGCGCCTTCATCAGCGGGGAATCGCGCCGGGTGATCTTCGCAGGCGTCTTCGATCGGCTCGACGACAGCATTCGCCTGGAGGAAGCGCAGAAGACGACGTTGAGGGGCAGGCCGGCCTGGTATGTTCCCCCTGACCCTCAAACGGAAACTCAAGGGCCTGGAACGTTCGTCGTCGAGCTTGCCGACGGCAGGTGGCTCTTTGCGGCGACCGACCCCGCCGAAGGCGGACCCGTCGTCACGAAGGACGATCTGTCGCGGATCGTGGAGACGTGCAGATTGGACTAGGCAAGAGGAAGCCATGCTGTCCAAGTCGCCCGCCATCTGATCGGCGATGAGACCACCCAAGTCTTCACCAGCGCGGCCTCCGCTTGGGAAATCTCGACGAAGCAGCGGCTCGGAAGGCTAGACGACGTACCGCAGGCGGCCGAGCGCTATCTGGATTTGACTGCGGCAGGCAGGTACCTGTGAGTTCTGGGTCGCGTGAGGCGGCGCGTAGCCGGCTGGGGCAGTGTGGAGCCGCTTTGGGCGTGTGGAGCCGCTTTGGACGTGCGGGGCCGCTTTGGACGTGCGGGGCTGCTTTGGACGTGCGGGGCTGCCTTGGGCGTGCGGGGCCGCTTTGGACGTGCGGGGCCGCTTGGGGGCTATCGCGAGGCGATGCCGGTGCCGAGCTGGGCGGTGGTCGGCAAGCGCGATGAACCCGGCCATCCCGCGAGGCGGCAACCGTTACTCCAGCTGTTTGCGGAGCCGTTCGGCATCCGGGTGCCCGATCTCGTCCAAGATGCCGAGCGCCCGTGTCCGGGCCGCGCGGGCGGCGGGCTCGTCGCCGAGGGCCTCGTGGCTGTCCGCCAGCCTCGTCAGGCTTTCCGCTTCGTAGAGGCGGACGCCCAGTTTGCCGAACAGCGCCACGGCTCTCTCAAAACAGGCGATCGCCTGCTCATGCCGCGTGAGCCTCTGATGGGCGAATCCGAGGGTGTCCCAGGTGTCGGCATGGAATCGGTGGTCATGCGCGATGGGCACGGCGAGCGCCCGTTCGCAGTAGGCGATGCTGTCGTCATAGCGGCCGAGCTGGGCCAGCTGCCAGCCGATGCCGTTGAGGCAACCGACCTGGCCCGAGAGTTCACCGGCGGCCTGCGCCGCGCCCAAAGCCAGCCGGTTGTGGTCGAGCGCCTCGTGGTGCAGGCCCTGCCGGTCGCAGTCGACGGCCATCGCCAGGTGCGCGCCCATGAGACCGCGGTGCCTGCCAAGCGAGGCGTTCAGGCGAATGGACTCGCGCAGGTGCGTGCCGGCTTCATGATGCCTGCCGAGGCGGCTGTAGTTGAGCCCGAGACCCTGGTGAGCGACGGCCTGCATGGTGAGTTCGCCGAGACGGCGGGCTGCGGTCAGCGCCGTGTGCTGGCCGGCAAGGACATCCGCCCACCGGCCGCGCCGCTCCAGGTAGTCGCCCATCGCCCAGGCGAGGTGCCAGCTGTGGCGGTTGTGCCCCGTGCCGGCTGCCTGCTCGACGCAGGCGAGCAGGGTCTGGCGCTCGGTGCGGAACCACGCGTCAGCGTCCACATGCGACGACAGCTCGGTGACGACGGCGCCGGGCAGGGCGGGCCCCGGCTCGACCGGCGTCGGACGGGGGTTGATCAGCTTCGCGGCCGTGTGGCTGGTGTGCACGTAGTGGTCGAGCATCCGGCTCGTCGCGGCCCGCCGGTCCGGCTCCGGATCGATCGTTCGCGCCAGCTCGGCGGCGTAGGCGCGGATGAGGTCGTGCAGGGTGTACCGGCCGGGCGAGTTTTCGGTGACCATATGCGCCGCGGCCAGGGCGTTCAGCAGCTCGCGGGTGTGTGATGACGGCAGGTCGGCGAGGCTGGCCGCGGCGGTGACGCTGATGTCCGGGCCGGGGTGCAGGCCCAGCAGCCGGAACAACCGGGCAGCGGTCGCCGGCAACGCGTGATAGGACCAGGACATCACGGCCCGGACGTCGGTGGCGGCATCGGGGCCGCTGAAAGCATCGAGCCTGCGGCCTGCGTCGGCCAGTTCGGCGGCGAAGGCCGACATGGGCAACGCCGGTCGGGTGGCGGCTCGGGCGGCCACGATGGCCAGCGCCAGCGGGAGCCCGGCACACGCGGCGACGATTTCATCCACCGCCTCGGGTTCGGCGGCCAACCGGTCCGGCCCGAGCCGGGCGGCGAGCAGCAGGCGCGCTTGCTCGGCGTCGAGCGCGTCCAGCCAGATCGGCCGGGCTCCCTCGGCGGCCACCAGGCTTGCCAGGTCATTGCGGCTGGTGATCAGCGCCATGCTGCCGGCCGAGCCGGGAAGCAGCGGCCGGATCTGCTCGGCGTCGCGGGCATTGTCAAGCAGCACAAGCATTTTGGCCCCGGCCAGACGGCCCCGGTAGATGCCTGCCTGCGCCTCGACGCTGGCCGGTATCTGCCGCGGCGCGACGCCGAGCAACTCCAGCAGGGCCCGAAGCGCCTCGCTGGGTGACATCGCTTGACCGCCGGGATCGAACCCGCGCAGGTTCAGGTACAGCTGACCGTCCGGAAACCGGTCGCGCACGCGATGGGCCCAATGCACGGCCAGTGCTGTCTTGCCGATCCCGCCACAGCCGCCGATGGTGGAAATGACCATTGTGGACGGTGGATCGCCGGGGCAGCCGAGGACGGCGTCGAGCTGGCTGAGCGCCGCTTCGCGACCTGTGAAGCCGGCGATGTCAGCGGGCAGCTGGGATGGCGCGTCCGGGTTGCTCCCGCTGCCGAGGCTGTCGGTGGCGTTGGCGACGAGCACGGGATCCTGCCGCAGGATTTGGTGGTGCAGGTCGCGCAGCGCGGGCCCCGGATCGCTGCCCAACTCGCCGACCAGCAGATCGTGCACCTGCCGGTAGTGTGCCAGCCCGTCGGCCTGCCGGCCGCTGAGGTACAGGGCGAGCATCAGCTGCCCGGCCAGGCGCTCGTCCAACGGGTGAGCCGCTGCCACCGCGGTCAGTTCGGGCAGCAGGCGTGCGTGCTCGCCACCGCGCAGGAGTAGGTCGTTGCGTTCCACCAGCGCCGCGAGCCGTTCGGCCTCCAGCGAGGTCGCGATCGCGCGAAGCCAATCGTTGTCCAGGTCGGCGAACGGGGCACCCTGCCACAGTCCGAGTGCCTCGGACCAGAGCCGCGCGGCGGTGTGGTCGTGGGTTTCGCTTCTGGCCTGCTCGGCGAGCGTGCGGAACCGGTGCAGGTCCACCGCGGCCGGGTCGGCCTCAAGGGTATAGCTGCGTGCCCGGCGGATCAGGGCCTGGCCTTGCGTGTCACCCAGCACAGACCGCAGGCGTGACAGATAGGTGTGCAGCGTCTCCCGGGCGCGTTGCGGCGGTGCCTGACCCCACACGCGGTCGATGAGCTGGTCGAAGGCAACGGCCGTGCCGAGCTCGGTCAACAGCACAGCCGCGACGGTTCGTTGCCGCGCGGGCCCAAGCGGTACCGGCCCGTGCTCGTTGTGCGCCATCACGGAACCCAGCAGCCGGAACCGCATCAACCCTCGCCACCTGCTTCCCGTTGGTCGGCACCATCCACCGGGCACGATAGATCACCTGCGCCAGCCGAGCACGGGAAATCCCGTCGGGATGGGTTTTTCGTCAGGTGGGCGTTCCCGGAGCAGCGTGGCTGGCGTCGATGCGTCGGTGCGGATAGCATCTTGCCGCGGCTGTGTCGACGCGGGGAGCTGACTCGGCGGCCACCCGGGGTGCGCCCGGTGGCGCTGCGGCCGGTGTCGATGTGGTGGTGCCTGACACCGCGGGCCGTCCGGTTTGGACTGGCTGGTCAGAGGATCAACGTGGGACCGTTCGAGTGTCGGGATTACGCAGCGCGGTCGGTACGATACCGTTCTCCGCGAGACGCGGCGGGAGGTAGAGGCAGGTGCCTGTCACTGGGCAGCGAGTGGTACGCCGGACGCTGGGGCGTCGGCTGACCCGGCTGCGCCTGGCCTGCGGCAAGAGCCGGCGCGAGGTGGCCGAGGCCAAGCTCGGGATATCCGAGCCGACGCTGCACCGGATCGAGACCGGCAAAGTGCCGGTGACCGTGGCCAACGTGCGCGCGCTGTGCTGGTTATACGGCGCGGACGAGAGCATCACGAGCGCCCTGGCCGAACTCGCGCTGGGCACGTCGCACGAGGAGTGGTGGGACGCCAACCCGGTCATCCCCGAATGGTTCAAGCTGTACGTGGGGCTTGAAGCCAGCGCGATCCGGATCTACACCTACGACGGCGAGGTCGTGCCGGGCGAGTTACAGACGGCCGACTACGCGCGGGCCGTGTTCCAGGCCGAGCAGCCCGAGGACCTCGAAGCCGTCGAGCGGCACGTCAAGCTGCGCATGCAGCGGCAGAAGGCGTTGCTCGGCCGCAAGCCGAAGCTGTCGGTGGTGCTCGGCGAGGGTGCGCTCAAGCGCGAGATCGGCGGCCGGGCGGTGCTTGACGCGCAGCTCCAATACCTCTCCAAGCTGGGCGAACGGAGCTGGATCGACATCAGGGTGCTCCCGTTCGTGGTCGGTGCGCACGCCGCGATGGCGGGCGCGTTCCGCATTCTGGACTTCGATGAGGCCGACGACCCCGATATCGTCTACCTTGAGTCGCATGTGGGCGCGCTCTACCTTGAGGAGGATCACGAGGTGGAGGAATACCGGCGCATCTTCAAGCTGATCGGCGAGGCCGCCATCCCGCTTAAGGAATACCAATGACAGCGTCGCAACCGAGCCAGACCGCCAAACCCGCCACTGCGGCTCGCATGTATGACTTCTTTCTCGGCGGTACCCATAACTTCCCCGCCGATCGGGAGGCGGCCAAGGCGATCATCGGCATGTTCCCGCACACCCCGGTGGCGGCCCAGGTCAACCGGGCGTTCCTGCGCCGCGCGGTGCGCTACCTGTGCGAGCAGGGGGTGCGCCAGTTCCTGGACATCGGCTCGGGCATCCCGACGGAGGGCAACGTCCACGAGATCGTGCAGGAGGCGTCGCCCGGCGCGCGTGTGGTCTATGTGGACATCGACCCGGTCGCCGTCGCCGAGAGCCAGGAGTTGTTGCAGGGCAACGCCCATGCCACGGCGATACAGGGCGATCTGCGCAACCCGGGGGCGATCCTGAGCCATCCGCAGGTGCGCAAGGTGCTCGACTTCGACCAGCCGATCGCCGTGCTCCTGGTCGCGGTGCTGCACTTCATCGACGACGACGCGGCGCACGGTGCGGTCAGGCAGCTGTTGGGGGCCGTGTGCCCGGGGAGCTATCTGGTCGTCTCGCATCTGCTCGACGATGATCCGGACGAGCCGGCGGCGACTCCCGAAGAGCTGGACCGGGTGCACGATATCTACAAACGACAGACGGCGGCGATGCTGCGGCTGCGCACGCTGCCCGAGATCAAGCGGTTCTTCGACGGACTTGAGCCGGTCGATCCGGGCATCGGCTTCGTCTTCGACTGGAGACCGGCACCGGACGATCCGGGGGTCGGCAACGCGGTCGCCCGTCAGGCGGCCGCAGGCGGCATTGGGCGAATGCCCGCGTAACGCTGAAGCTTGTGGCCACGGTCGGTTTGCGGCTGCGGGCAGCATTGGGCGAATGCCCGCGTAACGCTGAAGCTTGCGGCGAGGGTCGGTTTGCGGCTGCGGGCAGCATCGGGCGAATGCCCGCATAACGCGGAGGCTCGTGGCCAGGGCCGTGTGTGCGGGTGAAGGCGGCGGCTCGCGCGGTGGTGGTTTTTGCGTGATCGCGGTGCGGACACTGCGCCCGCACCGCGATCCACATTGGATGCCTACATTGGACGCCTAAGTAGGCAGACACAATGGACGGTCAGCCGGCCATCAGCCGGTCGAACTCGCCCTTCTTCGCACCGTCTAGGAACGAGTCCCACTCCTCGACGGTGAAGCGGACCGTGCCCGCGTCAGGCTGCTTGCTGTTGCGCACCTCGATGACCGCGCCGTGCCGGCGGGCCTGCACGCAACTGCCGCCGTTGCCGGTCGATCTGCTGGACATGATCCATTCAGTGTCCATTTGCGACCCCCTGTGATGTCCGAGTGCGAGCTGTGCTGGGTGCCGATCACCGGATGGGCGCGATGACCGGGGGTTTTTCGTGGTTGGTCGCGGCGCCTTGTCTTTCACCACGAAACCTTAAGGACGGAGCGTAACGGAAACTCTCGCCGTGCACGATCGCTCCGCGAGAAATAGTCACTGTGAAATCTTGCACGGGGAAGCTGATCGCTGGCATCCTGGACATCAGCACCGCACAGTCTGTCCGTTGCAGCCGCGAGGGAATTGCTATGGAGGTCCGAAGGACGGCCACGGCAGGATTCAGTGTGGACACCGTGCCCGATCGACTTCACGACGAGGTCGAGCTTGCCGGGCTGCGGGCGCAGGTCGCGCGGTTGCAGGCCGAGCGTGAGGCGTTGCAATACGCGGCCGGTCACGATGAGTTGACCGGGTTGCCCAACCGCAGGCTGTTCTACGCTCTCGCGTCGCGCGTCCTGGACACCGCGGACGGCTCGGCAGCCGTCATGATGATCGACCTGGATGGGTTCAAGCCCATCAACGACGGCCACGGGCACGCCGCGGGCGACCATGTCCTGCGCATCATCGCCTGCCGGCTGGCCGCCTGGGCGGGCGACAACCTGGTCGCGCGGCTGGGCGGGGACGAGTTCGCGGTGCTGCTCACCAACTTCGGGCCCAAGGGGCGCAAGCTTTCGTGGCGCTCGGCCGTGCTGGCCCTCGCGGCACTGATCGCCGAGCCGATACCGCTGGCCAGACACGTCGTGGCGGTGACCGCGTCGATCGGCATCGCCCTGGCCGGCGGGGCAGCCCCGGTTGCCGAGCTGCTGCACCGGGCCGACGTCGCGATGTATCAGGCGAAGCGGCACACCAAGATGACGGGGGTGTCGGACACGGCCTGCGTGTTCGACCCGTCGGGTGGGCATGAGGCCATCGCGCTGCCGGCGGTGCACGAGCGCAAGGCGATCTCCGACCATCCGGTCGTGCTGGAGATGACGATTGTCAAGGCGCCCAAGCGAGATGCGCGCGCCGGCGGCGCTGGCGGTGTCCCGGCGCCGGATCGGGCACCGGACGACCGCGATCCCGCGAGCGTCGCACCGGCCGGAAGCTATCGCAGCGGCGATCGCGTGTGGGTGCACCGGCAGGGCACGTGGCGGCCCGGGGTCATCGAGGGCGCGTCGGCTTCCGCGATCCTGGTGCGTTATGTGCTGGGCGAGGGGCGCGGCACTGGAGTGGACACGATCTCCGCGGAGCAGGTGGCCGCGCGCCATAGCGTTTGAGCGGGGCGAGCGGCGCCGACCTGCCTGTTTGTGCAATTCCCGGTCTGCGACAACCGATGTTAGGTTGGGCTCCAACCAATAAAGAGGGGTCCATGCATCGAACCACTCCGGCCGTGCCGCAGGAAATCATCGTCCACAGGGGACAGCATTTCCTCACTCAGCAGACTCGGGTGTGCGCCAAACCGGAGCTGGCGGCGCTGATCCGGGTGGCGCTCCGCCGGGCGGGCCTGCCGCTACCCGACGCTCCCGCGCCCGGCGAGGGTGTCATCGCCTTTGCACTGGGCGGCGACGCGAGGCTGGGCACAAGCGGGTACCGGATGCTCATCACCGAAAAGACGGTGGATGCGCGGGCCTTGACCGATGACGGGCTGCGCCGGGCGGTCGAGACCCTGCGCCTGCTCATGCACGCCCAGACCGGACACTTCGGGCAGACGCAGGGCTGGCAGCTTCCGTGCGTGGAGATTACCGAGCGGGAACGCTGAGCAAACCCGGCTCCGGCGCGGTCTCGCGCAGCCCGAGCCTGAAATGCAAGCGGCGCAACGGATGCTGCGCCCACCAGTTCCACCGGCCCAGCAGCGTCATGGTCGCCGGGACCAGCAGGCAGCGAACGATCGTGGCGTCGATGAGCACGGCGGCGAACATCCCGAGCCCGATCTGCTCGACGCCGCCCAGCCGAGCCGTGGCGAAGGACCCGAACACGACGAGCATCAGCAGCGCGGCGGACGTGATGATGCGCCCGCCGCGCCGCAGTCCACGTTGGACGACCTGCGACTGGGAGCCGCCGGGCACCATGAGGCCGACCATGACCGGGCTGTCGCCGTGTTTGGGGAGAGCGCTAATGGGTGGGTGGGCG
>NZ_QJUG01000160.1 GCF_003426775.1 Allorhizocola rhizosphaerae
GCCACGCTCGCGCCGCCCGGCGCGCCCCGCCCGCGGCGCTGTGCTCGCGGGCGAAGCGGTTGGGAGGGCCGCAGTTCTGCGGATCGCAGGTAGATCGATGGAGTGCAGAATCCCGGATATTGCTGCGATTTTCGCTTATCCGGCGACATCATCCCGGATGTTGCAGGTGCGTTTCACATACGCGGCAACATTATCCCGGATATTGCCAGGAAGGGGAGACACGCCCAGGGCCTCATGGACGGCATCCTGGGCATGGGACCATCTCATGAGATCGCTTGTTCACACCGATCCCGCACCTTGTCGCCGCGGCGCGCAGGTTCGGCACAGCCATCCCCCGGTTCGACTTGCGGCGCGTACACCTTGACCGCACACTCGGGCGGCGCATCTCCGATGCCTACATCGCCGCGTCCCACTGGGATGAGCGGGCACTTCCCGCATACAAGTCCTTCCGGCAGGAAGCCCTCCAGCAGTTCGACTTCCTCATACGCAGCGGGATAGCCGTCACGGTCGTCGACTACGATCCGTACGCTGACGACGCCCAGCTCGCACACGATCTGCTACAACGCCGTCTGCTCACATTCTCGACGCGTGCGTGCGCCACGGCGTGGGTATCGGGCAGCGGGGCAACCGTAGCCGATCGGGCAGTGCGATCGGTCGTACCCCCGTGTGAGCTGCGCGAACCCATGCAAGTTGCGCTGTCGGCGGGGCTGTGCGGAGCACCGCCTATAACCGCATCATCTGACGGTCCGACGACACAAGCAACCTCGCGGTCGGACCGCTGAAAGCTGAAGACCCGAAGCGTAAACGGCCCCTGCCCACAACGGGAGCCGGGCAGGGCCGGGCTGGGTAACGGATATCAGTCGCCTTGCTTTTTGCACGGCCGAGCTGCGGGCGTTGCAGTAGGCGCGGGAGACCGAACCGGTACCCACCCAAGGCCCGTAGATGTAATAGTTTTGCCGGCCGGCGCGGGCACACGTCACGCGGACCCGGTGGCTGCCGCTGCCGTAGGCACAGTAAGACTGACCATAGGAACCGACGAAGGTGTAGGTCGAGCAGTCCTGCGGGTATGCCTGCGCCGGGGTGGCGATCAGGGCGCTGGATCCGGCCGGCATGGCGGCCGAGGTGACGGCGACGACCGTGCCCTTCGGATGGCATTCATAGACGTCCCTTTCGTGCGGAGTTCACTGCTTGCTCCCGGGACGCTATGGGCGCAGCATGGGGACGATCTATACAGAAAGCGTTGAATCGATGAATGTGAGGCGAAGCCCGTCTCGGGTCCGCATCATGCGATGAACGCGTGCACGGCGCGGGTCGATTTCCGGAAACCCGGTGGGCCGTGTTCGGCCGGGTCTATGCTCGAACTGCGCGAGTGTATCGAGGATTCCCATGATCGGTACCCTGTACAAGATTGAGCGGCGGCCGGTCGACGACGGCGTGGTGCGCCTGGTGTTGTCGGGCGAGTTCGACCTGGCGGCCGACAAAGACCTGGGCGAGCAGCTGCTGGCCGTCCTCGAACGCGATCACCCGGCCGAGGTCTGCGTCGATCTCGACAACGTGACGTTCATCGACTCGACGGCGGTTCATGCGCTGTGCCGCGGCTACCAGGCGGCAAGCAGCACCGGCACGCGGTGGTACGTGCTCAACGCGCACGGTCTGGTGCGCGATGTGCTGCGGGTCACCGGGGTGTGGGAGACGCTGAGTCGGCAGGGCAACGCCGCTAACGCGTGAAGCGTTCCCGCCGCACCACGGGCCGCTTGCCCTTGATGGTGCTGCGCCGCAGCGCCGTGACCACCTCGTCGGCGGCCTGCTCGGGCACCTCGACCAGGGAGAACCGGTCGGCGATCTCGATCGCGCCGATGTCCCGGCCGCTGAGCCGCGACTCACCGGTGATCGCGCCGACCAGGTCCTGCGGGCGCACGCCCGCTCCTCGCCCGAGACCGAAGTACAGGCGCACCACCTTGCCGTCGCCTTCCGGTATGTCGCGCCGCCGACGGCCCGCATCCCCGCGAGCGCGGCGCGGCTCCTGCTCCACGGACGGGATGTCCTCGTCGTCGATCTCGCCGCCGCCGGCCTCCTGCGCGAGCTTCACCGCCGCGAGCGCCACGTCGAACACGTCGAACTCGTCGGCCAGCGACTCGACGACCACGCGGAACCCGTCCAGATCATCGCTCAGCAGTGTCTCGCGCAGGGACGCCCGCACGAGTTCGAGCCGCCGCGCCCGCAGGTCCGCCACCGTGGGCAGGGACTGCGGCGCGATCTTCTGCTTGGTCACCCGCTCGATCGACTTGAGCAGCCGGTGCTCGCGCGGCTCGACCAACGTTATGGCCACACCCTCCCGCCCGGCGCGGCCGACCCGGCCGATGCGGTGCACATACGCCTCCGGTGCCGCCGGGACGTTGTAGTTGATGACGTGCGTGAGCTGTTCGATGTCCAGCCCGCGCGCCGCGACGTCGGTCGCGATCAGCAGATCAGCCGTGCCCGCGCGGAGCCGGCCCATCACGCGGTCGCGCTGCTCCTGGCTCATCCCGCCGTGCAGGGGCTCGGCCCGATACCCCCGCCCGTTCAGCGTCTCGGTCAGCTGGTCGACCTCCTCGCGCGTCCGGCAGAACACGATCGCGGCGGCCGGCGCCTCGACGTCGAGCACCCGGCCCAGGGCGGCGGGCTTGTGCGCCCGCGCGACCACGTAGGCGCTCTGCCGTACCCGCGGTGCCTCACCGGGCTTGGCTTCCTCACGGCCCAGCTGCACGCGCACCGGCTCGCGCAGGTGCCGCCGGGCGATGCCCTCGATGCGGGCGGGCAGGGTCGCCGAGAACAGCAGGGTCTGCCGCTCCTGCGGGGTCTCGGCCAGGATCGCCTCGATATCCTCGGCGAACCCCATGTCGAGCATCTCGTCCGCCTCGTCGAGCACGACCGTGCGCGTGCCGGTCAGGTCGAGCGTGCCCCGGCTGAGGTGGTCCAGGGCCCGGCCGGGCGTGGCCACGACGACGTCGACGCCGCGCTGCAACGCCGCCAGCTGACGCCCGATCGGCTGCCCACCGTAGATCGGAAGCACGCGCACGCCCAGCTCACGGCCGTAGCGGTGGAACGCCTGCGACACCTGGACCGCCAGCTCCCGCGTCGGCACGAGGACCAGCGACGATGGCGCCGTGCCGCGGTCGTCCTCCGGCATCGCCTGCAGCAGCGGCAGGGCGAAGGCCGCGGTCTTGCCCGTGCCCGTGGCCGCCTGGCCGAGCAGGTCGTGGCCGTCCAGCAGCGGCGGGATCGCGGCCAGCTGGATCGGCGTGGGTTCCTCGTAGCCCAGCTCGGCCAGCGCCCGCAGCAGGGCGGGGCGAAGCCCGAGTTCGGCGAAGCTCGCACCATCGTCTGCCATAGCAATATCTTGTACCCACCACCCGCGCGCCTTATAGCGGGGCCTGTTTCAGCGCGGCACGGGTGGGTACGCGGTCGCTGTGGTGGACACGGTGACTACTCCCGTAGTGGTTGGCGTGGACGGGTCCGAGCCATCGCGGCGCGCGATGGAGTGGGCCGCCCAGGCCGCGATGACCCGCGATCTGCCGCTGGCCCTGCTCTACGCGACCAGGTTCACCGGTCCGCTGGTCGACGACGGCTACCCGATCGGCGAGGTCGAGGCCGCCGGGCACGAAATACTCAACGCGGCCAAGGCGCAGGTCGCCGACCGCTTCCCCGATTTGGTGTGCACGACGGAATTCGCGCACGAGGATCCCGCGGCCGCGTTGGTTGACGCGTCGGCCCAGGCGGCGCTTGTCGTAGTCGGCAACCGTGGGCACGGCGGCTTCCACGATCTGCTGCTCGGGTCGACCAGCCTGCACACGGCGATGCACGCGTACGGCCCGGTCGCGGTCGTGCGGCCGACCGTGGCCCGTGACGGCGGCGCGGCCGGGCGGATCGTGGTCGGCGTGGACGGCTCGGAACACGGCCGGGTCGCGCTGCAACTGGCGTTCGCCGAGGCACAACTGACCGGACGGCCCATCACGGCGGCTTATGCCTATGTCGGGACGCTGACCGGATACCGCTCGCCATTTATGCCACATGTCCCCGACCCGGAGACGGAGCGGCAGCGGGCGGCCGACTTCCTGGCCGGTGAGTTGCGATTCTGGCGGGCGCAGCATCCCAGCGTCGGCGTCGACGAGGTCGTCACGCCCGGTTCGGCTTCGGCGGTGCTCGTGCGCTTGTCGCGGGGCGCCCATCTGGCGGTGGTCGGCAGCCGCGGCCGGGGCGGTTTCGCCGGATTGATGTTCGGGTCCACGGGGCATGCACTCATCCACCACGCGGGCTGCCCGGTCCTCGTCGCGCACCATCCCAAGTGATAGCGGCTGCTGTGGCCGGCCGAGCAGGCGCGCGCGATCGCGACCCGGCCGGCCACCGACTGCACCTCGGCGAGCACATGCGAGGACATGAACACGGTCTGCACGGCATCGCGCGCATCGCGGACCATGGCCTGAAACTCCTGCTGCATCAACGCATCCAGCCGCTGGTCGGCTCGTCCAGGATCAGCAGCGCGGGCTGGTGCATGAACGCCTGCCGAACCTCGGCAAGCATGCGGGTCAGGCTGACAGCAATAGCGGCATCGTCAGCACATACACGGCCAGCAGCACCGCTCCCTCGACCCGGGTGAGCGCAAGACCACGGCGCAGCAGGGCCCACGCCAGCCCACCGGTCAGGATCATCGTCAGCACGAGCGCGACGCCGACGGTGCCGTTGCTGCCCGAGGGCGCGGCAAAGGCGACGATCGCACCCCCGGCGAGGCTGTTGAACAGGTTGGAGCCGAACAGGTTGCCCACCACGAGGTCGGACTCCTTGCGGCGCATCGCCTGCACGGTCGTGACGAGCTCGGGCAGCGAGGTGCCCAGCGCGACCAGGGTGAAGCCGATGATCAGCTGTGGCACGCCCAGATCCGCGGCGATCGCGGAAGCGTTGGCGACCAACAGCTGCGCGCCCGCGAGCACACCGGCCAGCCCGAGCACGGCCCGGAATGGCTCAATCCAAGCCCGTCCGGCCGTCACCGACGCGGCTTCCACGGGCGCAGCCCCCGCCGGCGCAGCCGAAACCGGGGCGGGCTCCTCGCCCGTGTATTCGACAACCTCCTCGGCCAGCTCGGTGTTGCGGCCGTCGGCGGCCCAGCGCAGCAGGAGCCAGATCGCCGCCACCGCGCCCACGGCGAGCACGATCCCCGCCCACAGGCTCAGGCCCACGAAAGCCAGCAACCCAAACACCACCACCGCCACGACAGCCAGCGGCACCTCGCGGCGGATCACCGTCGACGCGACCGCGAGCCGGGCGATCAGCGCCGCCACGCCAAGGATCAGCGTCAGGTTGAGGATGTTGGATCCCGTGATGTTGCCGAGCGCGATGCCGGTGTCGCCCCGCGCCGCCGCGACACCGGAGACCAGAAACTCGGGCGCCGACGTGCCCAGCCCGATGACCACGACGCCCACGACCACGGGGCTGATCCGCAGCCGGGTCGCGATCCGGGACGAGCCGAGCACCAGGTGGTCGGCGGCGAAGGTCAACAGCACGAGGCCGGCGAGGGCAAGCAGAATCTGAACGGCCATGAGGGGTGCTCCGGGGTCGCAGGGACAGCTTTGCCGACCAGGCTTCCCGGCACACCAGCGCACAAGATACCGCACCCGCGCTCGCCAAGAACATCGTCGAACGGT
This sequence comes from Allorhizocola rhizosphaerae, assembly GCF_003426775.1. GTDB lineage: Bacteria > Actinomycetota > Actinomycetes > Mycobacteriales > Micromonosporaceae > Allorhizocola > Allorhizocola rhizosphaerae. The sequence continues at coordinate 5,679 of NZ_QJUG01000160.1, forward strand.
CAGCCGGTGTGATCGGCCCTCTGCCACCAGCCGATGGTGGCCGTCACCGCCACGAATGCCATGGCACCGACCGCCGCATAGCCGACGGGCGAGGGGCCGTCGGCGCCGGTCAGACCGGCGTGCATGGCGGGCACCGAGAACGGGAACCAAGCCCCGTATCCGAGCGCCGCCACGATCTGCGCGGTGAACACCACGGCGAACAGCACCGCGACGCCGGGCAGGTAGCCGCGCCCCACCGACGCTGCCAGCCCGAACAGCGTGGTGATGGCGATGGTCAGCACGGCGGTGACGAAGATCCGCCCCACCCCGGCCGCCGCCACGGGCACGGTCAGCGGCCCGGGAATGCCCAGCAGCAGACCGATCCCCAACCCGGCCGCCGTGAGGTACACCGCGAGCAGCAGGCACCAGACCGTGGCGGCCGCGAACTTGGCCGCGACGATCGCGGCCCGGTGGGTCGGAAGCGCCAGGAGATCCTTGGCGGTGTGGTCGGCGAACTCACGCCCGAACATCCACACCACGGTGATACCGAAGATGATCACTCCGCCGACCGCCGTGATCTGCGCCAGCAGCCCGAAAAACGACGGCCAGCTGGGCTCCAGAGTGGACAGTTGCGCCTTGGCGCCCAGCAGCCCCAGATCGCCAGCCCGGCCGGGGTGCAGCGAGATGAACATGAACAGCCCGCCCGCCGCCGCGCCCACGGAGATCGCGAGCACGGTCATCCAGGGCACGCGCGAGCGGCGCAGCTTGAGCCATTCGGCCGACCACGCCGCCTTCACGCGCCGGCTCCACGAGCGGTGAGCCGCAGGAACAGCGTTTCGAGGTCTTCCTCCGCGACGGCCAGGTGCACCGGCGGGCACCCGGATTCCACGAGCAGGGTCGCCACCTCGTCCGGGTGCCACACCGCCCGCTCATCGGTCATGGACAACATACCATCCAAATTGGACAATGGCTGATAGCCACCTTGCCGCAGAATCCGTGCCGCCGTGTCCTGATCGTGGCAGCGGACGCGCAACGCGCGTGCGACGTGGTGTGGCAGGTCGGCGGCGGCGATCTCGGTCACCATCCGGCCGGCGTGGATGATGCCGATGCGCGTGGCCAGCTTGGCGACCTCCGCCAGGATGTGGCTGGACAGCAGGATCGTGGTCCCTTGCGCGGCCAGGGTTTTCAGCAGCTGCCGGATCTCGGTGACCCCGGCCGGGTCCAGCCCGTTGGCCGGCTCGTCGAGCACCAGCAACTCCGGGCGGCCGAGCAGGGCCTTGGCCAGAGCCAGCCGCTGCTGGTTGCCCAGCGAGAGCTCCCGTGCCCGCCGCGCCGCGTATGGCCGGAGGCCAAGCTGTTCAACGACATTGCCCACCGCCGCCGCGGGCAGGTGCTTGAGCCGGGCCATGAGGGTGAGGTTTTCGGTCACCGTGAGCTCCGGGTAGGCGGCCGGGGTTTCCACGAGGTACCCGACCCTGCCCCACAAACTTCGCGCGTCAGCGGTCACGGGCGTGCCGAACAGCCGCACCGACCCGGCCGTCGGTCTGATCATGCCGAGCAGCGTGCGTATCGTCGTGGTCTTCCCGGCGCCGTTGAGCCCGAGCAGGGCGTAGATCTCCCCGGCCGCCACGGTCAGGCTCGCTCCGTCGACGGCTTTGACCGCGCCGTAGTGCTTGACCAGACCGGCGACCTGGACCACCGCCACGGCCCCGCCTCCAGTCTCCTAAGCGAACGCGAAGTAGCGCAGCCACAGATACGGCACGCAGATCGCGATCGTGATCACGGTGACGACCAAGCCGTACTTGGTGAATTGCCAGAAGCTGATGCGCTTGCCCGCGCGCTCGGCCATCCCCAGGATCACCACGTTGGCGCTGGCGCCGATCGCGGTGGCGTTGCCGCCGAGGTCGGCGCCCAGGGCCAGCGACCACCACAGCACGCGGCCCTCGCCGCCGGGGAAGCCCGACACCAGTTCCCCGACGATCGGCGACATCGTTGCCACATAAGGGATGTTGTCGACGATGGCAGAAAAGAACGCCGACCCCCAGAGCAGGATCATGCTGGCCGCCCACAACCGCCCGCCGACGGCCTCGGTGGCCGCCTGCGAGATCTGGCCGATCACACCCGTGTTGACCAGCGCGCCCACCATGATGAACAGCCCGGCGAAGAACACCAGTGTGGGCCACTCCACATCCTTGGCCACCGCCTCGGCATCCAGTTTGGACAGTGCGAGCAGCAGCAGTCCACCCACCATCGCCACGACCGCCGGTTCCAAATGCAGCACAGTGTGCAGCACGAAGGCCGCGGTCACCAGCACCAGCACACCCATCGACACCGCCAGCAGGCGCGGGTCCCGGATGGCGTCGCGTTCGGACAGTTGCATGACCTTGGCGGCCCGGTCCGGCTGGTACACGAACGCCTTGCGGAACAGCCACCGGCACAGCCCGACGAACACGACCATCAGCACGACCACGATCGGCGCGAGATGAACCAGGAAGTCGTTGTAGGACAAGCCTGCCCGGGACGCGATGATGATGTTCGGCGGGTCCCCGACCAGCGTGGCGGTGCCCCCGATGTTGGACGCCATCGCCTCGGCGATGAGAAACGGGACCGCGGGCACGCCGAGCCGGTCGCACACCAGCAACGTCACCGGCGCGATCAGCAGCACGGTGGTCACGTTGTCCAGCGCGGCCGACGCCACCGCCGTGACGAGCACCAGGATGACCATCACCCGGAACGGGCGCGCCTTGGCCCGCTTGGCTGCCCAGATCGCGACGTATTCGAACCCGCCCGTCCGCTTGAGCACGGCGACGATCAGCATCATGCCCAGGAGCAGAAAGATGACGTTCCAGTCGATGCCGGCGTGCTCGTCGAAGAAGGCGTGCTTGCCGTCGGTCGCGCCGATCACGAGCATCAGCGCGGCCCCGCCGAGCGCGGCGGCCACCCGGTGCACCTTCTCGGTGGCGATCAGAATGTAGGCGACAGTGAAGACCGCGATCGCGGCCCAGGCGAGCAAGCTCACGCGCTCTCCCCCAGCACCCGGTCGAGCAGCGCGTGGATCGTCACGACCCCGGCCAGCGTGCCGTCTGCGGCCGTCACCGCCACCAGCGGGCTGCGGGTGCGCGCCATCATCGCGGCCATCTCCAGCGCGGTCGCGCGCCCCTCGACGACCGGAAGTTCCTTCGGCTTTTCCGGCAGGCACTCCTGCACCGTGCGGCCGTCGAGCTCGCGAATGAAAACGTCGGCCGCGGCCTCGTCGATCACCCGGGCCAGCGCCGGATCGTCCTGGCAGTATGGCGGCACGGCCAGGCGCAGCACCTGAGTGCCCGGGAGCACCAGCAGCGGCTTGCCGTCGTCGTCGACCACGATCAGGCCCGGGAGGTCGCCCCCGGCCAGGATCCGTGCGGCCTCGATCGCCGGGGTGGACATGGTGACCGTCGGATATTCCACGGTCAGATCTGACGCGCGCATAACGCACCGCCTCTACGGGAGCTGGACTCGGACATCACCTTTCCCGCCGACCAGGCTTCCCGGCACACCACGCACGACCCTATCAAACGAGCCGCACGGGGCGTGAGGCGACGTGAGGTAGCCTCACCAGCCATGACGAAGATCGGTTCAGCGTTCCTGCCCGTCACGGACCCGGACGCGGCGGCGGCGGCGGAGGGCTCGTGCGGGTGACGGCCGACGCCGGTACCGCAAGGAAATTGCCCTCGCCCTTGGCGGCCTCGGCTCAACCGTGCTCGCCGCAGCGGCGATCCGCCTCTCGCCGGGCACACTCGATCGAGGCCGACGTCCGACTCGCCGCAAGGGCGCTGGTCAGCGCCGTATTTCGGCTCGATGTCGGATCGGGCCCCTCCCCGGTCGTCTAGGGGGTGAAGGCACGCCTCGATCAAGGGAGAACACCGTGAAACCGGTCATGAACACGCTCGACATCATCGTCGCCGACGTCAGCGCGTCGATGGAGTTCTATCGGCTGCTGGGCCTGGACTTCCAGGTGGATCCGGCCTACCCGCAGCACGCCGGGTGCGACCTGCCCTCGGGCCTGCATCTGATGCTCGACGAGGAGAAGTTCACCGAGATGGCCCGCCCCGGCTGGACGCGGGCGGCCGGCAGCCCGCCGGTGTTCCTCGCGTTCCAGTTCGACACCCCGGCCGCCGTGGACGCGAAGTATGCGGAGCTCACCGCCGCCGGGTACAAAGGATCGCGGGAGCCGTGGGACGCGTTCTGGGGGCACCGCTACGCCACCGTGCTCGACCCGGACGGCAACGGCATCGACCTCTACTGCCCGCTGGGAGAGTGAGCGCGTTGAAGTATGTGCTGATGTTCGTCGACACCGAGCAGTACGCAGCCGACTTGGCGGCGATGGATGACGCCGAACGGGAGCGGGCCTACGCCCGGGTGCGGCAGTGGTTCGCCGACAACGCCGACAAAATCACGTCGCACGCTCACCTCATGCCCGCCCACACCGCGACGACCGTGCGGCTCGACGGCGGCGAGCCGGTGATCACCGACGGGCCGTTCGTGGAGAGCAAGGAGGTCGTGTCCGGGTTCGCCGAGATCGACGTGGCCGACCTGGACGCGGCGCTGCGGATGGTGAAGGCCTGGCCGGCGTGCCCGGTGGTCGAGATCCGCCCGACCACGGGATGAACCCGCAAGCAGCAGTGGAGGTGGAGCTGGCCCGGGTGGTGCGTGAGCACGCGGGCCGGCTCGCCGCCTCCCTCGTCTCGCTCATCGGCGACTTCACCACCGCCGAGGATCTGGTGCAGGACGCCGTCGAGGCGGCGCTGGAGCACTGGCCGCGCGAGGGCATACCGTCCAATCCGGACGGCTGGCTCTACACCGTGGCGCGGCGGCGTGGCCTGGATGTGTTGCGCCGCAATGCCCGCTATCGCGAGAAGCTCGCCCTCGCCGCGTGGCCGCCGCAGTCACCGCAGGACGACCGGCTGCGGCTGATTTTCACCTGCTGCCACCCGGCGCTGCCCCGCACCGCGCAGATCGCGTTGACGTTGCGGGTGGTGTGCGGGCTGACGACGGCGCAGATCGCCAAGGCGTTCCTGATCCCGGAAAGCACTGTGGCGCAGCGCATCACGCGCGCGAAGCGGAAGATCGCCGATGCCGGAATCCCGTACCGCATCCCAGATGCCGACGAGCTCGGTCCGCGGCTGGCCAAGGTTTTGACGGTGGTTTATTTGCTTTTCAATGAGGGGTACCTGTCAAGCGGCGGCGAGCGGGCCGAGTCCCGCGATCTGGCCGAGGATGCCGACTTCCTCGCCACCATGCTCGGCACGCTGATGCCCACCGAGCCGGAAGTCCTTGGGCTGCTTGCCCTCATCCGCCTGCACCGGGCGCGGGCAGCCTCCCGCTTCACGCCGTCCGGCGAGATCATTCAACTGCCCGATCAGGACCGCACGCTGTGGGACCATGCGGCGATCGGCGACGCCACCGCGCTCATCGCCAAGGCCGCGGGCTTCAAACGCCCGGGGCCATATCAGCTGCAGGCCGCGATCCTCGCCGTGCACGCCGAGGCGCGCACGTTCGAGGAGACCGACTGGGAGCAGATCTTCCTGCTCTACACCATGCTCGACGGCATCGCGCCCTCACCGGTCGTGAAACTGCACCGGGCCATCGCCCTGCGCTATGTCTCCGGCGCACGGGAGGCGCTGTCCGAAGTGGACAAGCTCAGCGACGCGCTGCACGGCTACCACCTGTGGCACGCCACCCGGGCGGAACTCCTGCGCGACCTGGGCTCGTTTGACAAGGCGCGGGCCGCCGACCGCAGGGCGCTGCGGCTGACCGCCAACCCCGCCGAGCAATCGTTGCTACGCCAGCGCATCAACTGGGCTTGACCGCCTTCTTTGGCAGGGCATCAGCTTGGCTTGACGGCACAGATCCGCTCGATCGTGCCCGCCTTGAGCCTCGCCCGCTCGGTGACGCGCAGCCCGGCCGCCTCGACGAGTGCCAGTTGGCGGCGTGTGAAGTGCTCCCCGGCGTGGGGGATGGTGAGCCGCTCCAGCAGCCATTGCACCGCGTAGATGGGCGGCCAGGTGCTGCCGATGTGGTCCAGCAGCAGGAGCTTGCCGCCGGGCTTGAGCACACGCGCCATCTCGCGAACGGCCTTGGCGCTGTCCGGGATGGAGCACAGCGAGAGCGCACACACGACTGTGTCAAACGTGTTGTCCGCGAACCCAAGCTCCTCGGCATCACCTTCGATCAGCTTGGCCGCAACGCCGAGCTCGGCCGCTCGCCGGCGGGCGAGGTCGAGCATGGCCGGACTGATCTCGACTCCCGTGATCTGCACGCCTGCCGGGTAGTAGGACAGGTTGCGACCCGTGCCGATGGCGACCTCCAGCACGGCACCGGTGGCACGGGCACCTATCCACTCCCGCCCGCCGCCGAACCAGATGCGCTCGAAGAACGCGATCTGCTTGTCGTAGGTGGGAGCCAACCGGTCCCACACCTGGCGCTGCTTCGACTCCGTCATCGGGATCGCCCTTTCTTGGCTGAGGTGGCGGCGTGCGCACATACCGGCGCAGCGTCGGCTGAGGCCGTCCCGGCCTCGGCACTGCGGTAAGCCCTTGCGGACCAGCCGTCCGGTGCCGGGTGTCAGCTCGACGTGGTATTCGTCAGACGCGCACCGGTTGGGCCCGGTGTTGCGCACGTTGAAGTAGAGAACACACTGGCGTTGATGTGCCAGCGCACGCACCCCGATGCCAGGCGCTTTGACCTTGGCGCGGTGAGCAATCACGATGGTGGGTGTGGTGAGACCTGGGCGGGATGGCGCGCCGAGCATTCGGGACGTGGCGGCGGCGGCGGGAGTTTCATACCAGACCGTATCGCGGGTGCTCAACGACTCGCCCAAGGTCAGCCCGGAGACGCGCCGGCTGGTGCTGGACGCCATCGATCGGCTCGACTATCGCCCGAACCGGGCGGCGCGGGCGCTCGGGCTCGGGCGGGCCCATGCCGTCACCGTGCTGACCGCGAACACCATGCTGTATGGGTATGCGAGCACCCTGCAGGGGGTCGAGGAGGCCGCGCGCCTGCTCGGGCTGTCGGTCGGGGTGCGCGTGGTGGAGTCCGACCGCCCGGTCGACGTGCGCCAGGCCGTGGCATACGTCAGCGATCCGAGCGCGGGCAGCGTCGTCGTGATCGCGTTCGATTCGGCGGGCGCGCAGGTGTTTCGTGAGCTGCCGACAGACGTACCCGCTGTGGCGGCGACGGAGGCCGGTGGGCTTGCCGGCAGCGACCGCACCATGATCTTCCTCGATGAGCGCCAGGCGGCGGCCGACGCGACCAGGCATCTGCTCTCGCTCGGGCACCGCACTGTGCATCATGTCGCGATCCCTTCGGAGACCGGCAAGAGCGCACGCGAGACCGGTTGGCGCGAGGCGCTGGACGAAGCGGGGGCTCCCGTTCCAGCCGTGCGGCAGGCGGGCTGGGATCCGCTGTCGGCTTATCGTGGCGGGCAGCAGCTCGCCCGGGACCGTGCGGTGACGGCGGTCCTGTGCGGCAACGATGACACCGCACTCGCGGTGCGCCGGGCCCTGTACGAGGCTGGGCGGGATGTGCCCGGAGACGTAAGCCTCGTGGGCTTCGACGACGTGCCCGGCGCCGCCTATTGGACTCCGGCGCTGACGACCGTCCGCATGGACTTCAATGCCTTGGGCCGTGCTTGCCTAGCGGCCGTCATCGGCGGGACAGCGGTCCCATTAGCCGCACCCAGCTTGATTTTCCGCGAATCGACCGCCCCACCCCGCTCTTCCAGTTGATCACGAACTTACGTCCGTGCTCGACGTGTGTCGTGGCATTAGCTTCATGATCGATCTCCACTAGTTGCTCATGAACTTAGCGTGGCGACACGCCCGTCGAGCATGGATTTGTGTTCATGATCAACCGGAAGACGGGGCGGTGGGGTTGCGCGAGCGGGGGGTGAGCGTTAACACTCATACGCGTCTGTGTGACCGGTCACACCAAGATCGCGCAACCGGGCGGCGCGGGACTGAGGAGAAGACATGAGATCAAGAAAGGCTCTGTGCATCGTCGCGCTGACCAGCCTGGCGGTGGCCCTGCCGGCCGCGCCTGCCCATGCCGCGCAGCAGCTCGTGGTCGATCTGGCCAGCAACACCGGCCCGCTGCGCTACGGCGCGACCGGGTTCCTCTACGGCCTGGGCGACGAGGGCATCCCCAACGAGACCATGCTGGCCGCGCTCCGCCCCCAGGTCGCCGCGCAGAAGCCACCCGATGGGCTGCAACACCCCAACGGCGACGCGCTGCGGATCGCGCCCATGTTCAAGCGCGCGGGCGGCCGCGAGATCCAGATCTACATGCAGGACATCTACCCGAACTGGCCCTACGACAACCTCGGCATCAACGACTACCTGTCCAAGGTGGACACCATCACCCGCAAGGTGGTCGCCGACCCGCACCGGTCGATGGTGGTGTACGTGCCGTTCAACGAGCCGGATTTGATCTGGTATTCGGGCAATCTGAGCCGGTTCCTCACCGACTGGCGGACGGTGTACCAGAGGATCCGCTCGATCGATGCCGGCGCGCGCATCGCCGGGCCGAACTTCGCCAGCTACCGCTCGGGTGACCTGCGCACGTTCATGACCTACGCGCGGAACAACAACGTGCTGCCCGACGTCACGACCTGGCACGAGCTGGGCAACGACTTCTTCACCAGCTGGGACAACCACTACAACGACTATCGGGCCATCGAATCCAGTCTGGGTATCAGTCCGCGCCCGATAAACATCAACGAATACGCGCGCTCGTCGGGCGATCTGGGCGTGCCCGGCAATCTCGTGCAGTTCGTGGCCAAGTTCGAGCGGTCCAAGGTGGACGGCTGCCTCGCCTACTGGACCACCGCGGGCGGTCTCAACGACCTCGTCACGCGCAACAACCAGGCGACGGGCGCGTGGTGGCTGTACAAGTGGTACGGCGAGCTGACCGGCAACACGGTGGCCGTGACCCCGCCATCGGTCAGCCACCAGGGGCTCGCGGCCTACGACGCGGGCAAGAGGCAGGCGCGCGTCATCTTCGGCGGCAACAACCCGTCGTCGGGCACCTACGACACGGACGTTGTCGTTCGCGGAGTGTCCACATTGGGCAGCAGCGTACACGTGACCGTGTGGGGCGTTGACGCCACCGGCACGAACCCGTCCGGCGGGCCGTATGTGGTCCGGGAGGGCGACTTCACCGCGAGCGGTGGCCAGATAATCGTGCCGCTGACCGGACTGCGGGGCACGTCCGCGTACCACATGACAATCACGCCGAACACCGACCTCAGCACGGTCGGCGCGAGCTCGCGCTACCAGGCCGAATACGCGCGCATCGACGGCTCCGCACGGGTCACCTACGGCTCGAACACCGGCTACTCGGGCACATCCTTCGTGGAGGGCTACGGCGCGAGCACCAACGCGAGCACGAAGTTCGTCGTGACCGTGCCCAGCGACGGGTACTATAACATCGGCCTGCGCTACTCGGCCGGCCCCTACACGGGCGCGCCCGCGGGTCGGTCGATTCGCTTGCGGCTCAACGGCTCCGACCTGACCGATCTGTCCCTGCCCGGCACGGCCGACTGGAACACCTGGAACACGGTTACCACCAGGGTGTTTCTGCCCGCCGGGATCAGCCGGATCGAGGCCAATGCGTTCGCGAGCGACGACCGGGACGCGATAAACATTGACTATCTCGACGTCAACGCGACCGCCGGCACGATTACGACGTACCAGGCGGAGTCAAGCGCAAACACGCTGTCCGGCGCCGCGCGGGTGTCCGGCGGGCACGTCGGATACATCGGCAACGGCTCGGCGAACTGGTTGCGCTTCAACAACGTCAACGTGCCTGCCGCAGGTCGCTACCGCATGGTGGTGTCCTACGCCAACGCGGAGGTGCAGGGCGACCATCAATACAACAACAATATCGTCGACCGCGGAGCCGACATCAGCGTCAACGGCGGCGCGGCGAAACGGGTCTACTTCCGCAACACGTTGGCCTGGACCACCTTCTACACCACCGTCATCGACGTGAACCTGGTGGCCGGCAACAACACCATTACGTTCAGCAATGCCACCGCGTATGCACCCGACATCGATCTGATCCGGATCGCCGCACCGATTGGTTCCTGAGCCTGTGTTGTCAAGTACCGTCTCCTTCGGACACTCGGCATTGTCTTTTGCGGTCGACGTGTCGGGTCCTGCCAGTGTGCGGCAGCTGTCCGATGTGGGCGGGATCCAGCCCGTGCCCGCGGTTCAGCCTCTCGTCGAGGTGCTGGCCGCGGGCACGGGCCGGGCGCGGGCCTCGCGTCGCTTCAGCGACACGGCGATCGGCCGGCGCATGCGCTACACCGGTCATGAGCAAAGCCGTGACGGTGTCTGGCATGTCTGGCAGATCGATCTGCGCGATGACGTGACCGGATTGTGTGCGCGGGTTTCGGTGAGGTCGGCCGACGGCGTGGGCGCTTGCCGGGTACACACTGAAATCAAAAACGACGGCCGGGAGCCGGTATTGTTGCTCGGCGTAAGCTCTTTCGCCGCCGGTTTCGCGGCTCCGGTCGCGGCTGTCGATCTGGTGCACGGCGCCAGCGAATGGCTCGGCGAGGGCAGATGGACGCGCCATCCGCTGCGCGACAACGCCGTCGACCTAAACCTGCGATCGCACGGGCAGGACGGCCGCGGCTGCTTCGCCGTTGTCAGCACGGGAGCCTGGTCCACCGGAACGCATCTGCCCACCGGCGCGCTGATCGACCGGGACAGCGGGCACGCGTGGCTATGGCAGATCGAGCATCACGGGCCGTGGCGCTGGGAGACCGGTGAACGGCAAGACGGCGCGTATGTAGCGCTCCTCGGCCCGAACGACACCGACCACCAGTGGAGCCGATTGCTGCGGCCCGGTGAGTCTTTCAGCACAGTGCCAATCTCCATTGCGGTGTCCCATCAGGACCTCGAAGGCGCCGCCGCCGCGATGACGCGGCACAGGCGTGCGTTGGTGCGGCCTCACCCCGACCGCGGCACACTTCCGGTGGTATTCAACGACTACATGAACACGCTGATGGGCGACCCGACCACGGCCAAGCTGCTCCCGCTGATCGACGCCGCCGCCGATGCCGGTGCGGAGGTGTTCTGCATCGACGCGGGCTGGTACGACAATGGGGACACGTGGTGGGACAGCGTCGGCGAGTGGCAGCCGTCGCAGACGCGCTTCCCGCGTGGGATCGAAGAGGTGCTCGCCCGCATCCGCGAACACGGCATGGTGCCGGGCCTGTGGCTCGAACCCGAGGTGATCGGCGTGCGCGGCCCGATGGCCGACAAGTTGCCCGCAGAAGCGTTCTTGCAGCGCAACGGAATCCGTCTCATCGAGCATGACCGTTACCATTTGGATCTGCGCCATCCCGCCGCAGTGTCGCATTTGGACGAGGTCGTCGACCGATTGGTGGAGCAGCTCGGGGTCGGATATTTGAAGCTGGACTACAACATCGATCCGGGCGCTGGGACCGATCTCGACGCCGACAGTGTCGGGGCGGGCCTGCTCGGGCATCATCGGGCACACTTGGCGTGGCTCGACCGGGTGCTCGACCGGCACCCGGATCTGGTGCTGGAAAACTGCGCGTCCGGCGCGATGCGCATGGATTACGCGTTGCTGTCGCGCCTGCAATTGCAGTCGACCAGCGACCAGCAGGACTTCACACGGTACCCGCCGATCGCGGTGGCCGCGCCGCTGTCCGTGCTGCCTGAGCAGTCGGCGAGCTGGGCATATCCGCAGCCCGACATGACCGATGAGCAGATCGCCTTCACGCTGTGCACGTCGATGCTCGGACGCCTGTATCTATCGGGCCGCCTGGATGCGATGGCTCCCGGGCAGCTTGAGTCCGTGCGCGCCGCCGTGCGCGTCCACAAGTCCATTCGCACGGACCTCGCGGCCGCGACACCCGCATGGCCGCTTGGCCTTCCACAATGGACCGACCCCTGGCTCAGCCTCGCCATGCGCCTCGGTGGCACCACATATCTGGCGGTCTGGCGGCGCGACGGCGCCACGCCATCGACCGCACTGTCCTTGCCGCACCTGCGCGGCACTGACGTGACCATCGACGTGCTCTATCCGAGCCACCTTCCGGCATGGAGCTGCGACTGGGCCGCGAGCGAGGGACTACTCCACGTCGCGGCTGAGCCCTTGTCGGCACGCCTGTTCCGCATCACACCAAAGGACTAGAACATGAAGAAACTAGCCAGCATCGCGGCGACCCTGTTCCTGTTAGGACTCGCCGCGTGCAGCGATCCCGCGGCCGAGACCTCCTCCACCGGCCCGGTTGCCTGGGCCGAGCCGACGTCCAAACTGGATGGTGTCAAACTCACCATCTGGGCGGCGCAGAACAGCAACACCGTGCCGCGCAAGGTGGTCGAGCAGTTCCAGCAGGCCACCGGCGCCAAGGTCGAGGTCATCACCATTCCCGACCCATACGAGCAGAGCATCCAAACCAAGGTTGCCACGGGCGACAAGCCGGATCTGGCGTTCTGGCAACCCACCGCGTCGATGCTCACCGCGCTCAACGCGAAAGCCAACCTGCAGCCGCTGGACGACGCGCCCTGGTTGTCCAAAATGGACCCGAAGCTGCGCGACGTGACGGGAATTCTCAACGGGACACGCTATGCCGCACTCGTCACCAGCCCGGCCGTCATCGGCGTCTACTACAACAAGGAAGTCTTCGCCGCCAACAAAATCACGGCCACGCCTGCGAACTTCGACGAGATGGTGACGATGGCCCGGACGCTGAAGGCCAAGGGCGTCACCCCCTTCTACGAGATGGCCGCCGACCGGTGGGCAACCCAGTGGTGGGTGCAGGTGCAGCTGGCCGACGCCGCCAAGGACGGGTTCTGGGACCGGGTCAACGCCAACAAGGAGACCTTCAACAGCCCGATCGTGCTCAATGCCATCAAGCGGTACCAGTCGCTGATCGCGGAAGGCCTGTTCAACCCCGATATCAAAACCGCCAAGTTCGAAGACCAGGGCGACGCGCTGCTCGGCGGCAAGGCCGCGATGGTCATGCAGGTGAACTCGTACTTCGGGCAACTGCAGGCCAAGGCCGACACGGCGACGCTGGACAAGAGGGTCGGCTTCTTCCCGATCTCGCCGTCGGGCAACATCGGCACCAACATCCCCGACCAGTCCAACGCGCTCGTAGCCTTCAAGACCGGCGACGCCAAGCGCGAGGCTGCGGCACGGCAGCTGCTCACCTTCTGGCTCGGGCCCGGCTACCAGGCCTTCATCGCCGACCGCAACACCGTGTCGCTGCAAACGGGCGTGACCAACCCCGCGGGCGTGCCCAAGGCCCTGCTCGACGTGCACGCGGCCCTGGCCACGTCGGTCGGCTCGATGCAGTCGCTCGCGGTCGCCAACCCCGACCTGTACATCAACCTCGCCGATATGATCGCGGGCACGATGACGCCGGAACAGGTCGCCAAGGCCACCCAGGACCAGTTCGCCCAGCTGGCCAAGGCCGCAGGCACACCCGGTTTCTAGATTGACTGGCTTCGCGGCCGCATCAGGGACGCCTCACAGCGGCCCGCACTGATGCGGCTCCGCGACCGCTCCGGCGCCTCGCGGCGGCCCGGCAACCCACGGCGGCGGCCCAGGCGCGGCGCGAAGGACCCGGGGCGGCTCGGCGG
>NZ_QJUG01000161.1 GCF_003426775.1 Allorhizocola rhizosphaerae
GTGATCAGCCTGATCAACCGGCAGTCCGGCCTGGCCATGGACGTCTGGGAACGCTCGACAGCCGACGGCGCCCGCATCTCCCAATACACCTACAACGCCAGCAGCCCCAACCAACGCTTCACCCGCCGAGCCGTCTAACCACACCCCCCGAGGGGCGGGCCGCGATCCAGGCGCCGCGGTCCGCCCCGACAGGTCGACCCAGCCCACGGCTTTACGCCAGGCTCTTCCAGGCGATTTCGCTCGCGGTGGTGGAGTTCCCGCACGATATCGAGCCGCGTTGCGTGCCACCGATAACCGGGGGAGCGGTGGCACAGATGCCCCGCCTCGCCGGCCGGCAATCAGCGCGGCCGGTGAGGTCGTCTGTGCCTCGACGTCGTTTGGAACGCCACCGGCCAACGGCACCCGGATACATCAAAGCCGCGCACGGAAATCGCCAAGACGTGACCGAGGCACCACCCATTCATCGATAGGAGACTGACTGTGCATCGCCGAGCCGCTCCACCTCCGCCTGGCTGCGATATGGCCCAAGCCGCCCCGGCCCGCACTCGCCCCGCCCGCACAATCTCGTACACACTGTCGCTGGCCGCGCTGCTCGTCTCGGCTCTGCTCGTCGGACCACTGATCCACACGCCGGTGAGCCTCGCCGAGGAGGCCACGGTATACGTCAAGGTGAGCAACCGCGCTACCGGAAAGTTCATCGACGGCATGGGCCGCGCAACCGACGGTGCCAACGCAGGCCAGTACTCAAGCTCTGACAGCCACAACCAGCAGTGGGTGCTCGAACCGGCTGGAGGCTATGTCCGAGTCAAGAACCGGGGCACGGGACTGTACCTGGACGGCATGGGCCGCACGGCGAACGGGTCTGTCTGCGCCCAGAGGAACAGTAGCGCTGACAACAGCCAGCAATGGACGCAAGAGCCTGCCGGAAGTTACGTGAAATTCAGGAACCGGGCGACTGGGCTGTACCTGGACGGTGCGGGGCTGACCAACAACGGCGCCGATCTCAAGCAGTACGGCGGCAGCACCAGCACCAATCAGCAGTGGTCGGTGTCAGTGATAGAGCCGGCCGGGACCAGCATCGTGCTCGACGGAAACAACATCAGGACCGGTAACGTCAACGGCCTCACCTTCAAGGGGTTCGGCCTGCTGAGTGCGAACAGCACGAGTGAGTTGCTGATGGACTACAAGGCCCAGAATCCGAGCAAGTACGCAGAGTTGCTCCAGATCCTGTTCGGTGGACCACATCCGGTGATGACAAACGTGAAAGTCGAGATGGGCAACGATCGGAACAACTCGACCGGGCCGGACCCGGCCACCATGCGCTGGGAGAGTGAGGCGCCGAACGTCAAGCGGCATCAGGGATTCCAGCTCGCGGCCGACGCCAAGAAGGTCAACCCCGACCTCAAAGTGAGCATGCTGCGCTGGAACGCTCCCGCCTGGGCGAACACCAACGACAAGATCTACACCTGGTACAAGAAGACGATCCTTGAGGCGTACCGCACCTACGGATTTATGGTTGACTATGTAAACCCGGGGGTCAACGAGCGTCCCGCGGATTTGACCTGGACCAAGCGGTACGCCAGTTTGATCAGGACGGACGCCGCCGGCTTCGCCAACGCCACCGAGCGGGCGTTGTACAACAGCATCCAGGTGGTGATCTCGGACGAGGTCGGCGTTGGCAGCTTCGGTGGGGCGATGGTCAGCGACGCCAGCCTGCGCGACGCCGTTGCGGTGGCCGGTTACCACTACAACCCTGACGACGACAGCGCCGGAAACTTCAAGCGCCTGGCGCAGGTGTACGACAAGGAGATCTGGAACAGCGAGGCGCAGTCCACCTTCGGCAACTCGGCCTTCCGGCCCAACAACAACATGAGCGAGCCGACCGTCGCGGGGACCGGCATCGGCGGCAGGAACAGCGCGTTGGAGATGGGTAACACGATTATCAAGGGGTTCACCAACTCCAACCGGACGAACTTCATTTACCAGCCGGCCGTCGGTTCCTTCTACGAAGGCGGGCAGTACAGCTTCAAGGAATTGGTCAGCGCGCGTGACCCATGGTCCGGCTGGCTCCACTACGACGTAGGCATCGACATCCTCCGCCACTTCAGCTGGTTCGCGAAGACCGGCTGGGAGAACTCAAGCAACACCGCGGGGATCTGGCGAGCCGTTCCCCAGTCCAGCTACACCGGCGCCACGGGCACGAACCCTGTCATCGGGCGCAATGGCACCCCCAGCTACATGACGCTGGCCGCTGCGGACAAGCGCAACTTCTCGACGGTCCTCATGAACGACAGCGAGTACGCGCAGACCTATCGCATCAGCGCTGTCAACATGGCGTACACCGGTGCACCCGCCCTGGAGCTGTGGGAGACGCGCGCGGCCGACCGAGGCCAATCCTTCAACGCCAACTACATGAAGTATCTCGGTAACGTCGCCGCCGGTTCCGACGGCGTGTACACCGTTAATGTCAAGCCCAACTCGGTTGTCACCGTGACGACGTTGCCGCAGCACACCAACCCGGCGTTCCAGGCGCCGCTGCCGGTGGAGGGTCCGCGCACCGTGCTGGACACGGACGCGTCCGGTTCGGGTCACGACACCCAGGACGACACCTTGTACGCCGACGACTTCGACTACACCGGCAAGCGCGTTGCGGTGATCGGGGCCGGCGGCGCAATCGTCGGCGACGAGGACTTCATCGCCTCACGCGGTGGATCCAAGAGCGCAATTCCGTTGTACGCCAGCGATCGCAACGGCGCTTTCGAGGCATACCTTCCGGACGGATCCACCAACTACGTCCTGCGGCAGCAGCTCGATCAAGCGATCATGGGGCTTGGCGGCGCATGGAACGGCGGCGACCCGGTCACCCGGTTCGGCGACAGCCGGTGGCTGAACTATGAGGCCAGTGTCGACGTCTCGTTCGAAAACAGCGGCCTGCAAAGCGGCGCCAACAACGCAGTGCTCGGGGTCCGGCAACAGCACGGCGATGTCGGCGCGCCGTACAAGCTGAAGTTCACGTTCGACGGCGGCTGGCAGCTGATCGTCAACAACAGCGTGGCGGCTGGCGGCAACGTGGTCAGTGGCACCGGCGGTGTGCGGATTCCAGGTTTCAACACCGCCCACAACGCATGGCACAAGCTCACCCTCAGGGCCGCCGGCAACCAGGTGACCGCCTCGCTGGACGGCGTCACGCTCGCCAGCTACACCGATCCCGCGCCCAAGCTCTCCGGCCGTGTCGAGATCGGCAGCGGCTACTACCACACCAGGTTCGACAACCTTCAGGTCCGTACCGTCACCGGCCATTCGCCGTACTACGCCGAGTTCCTGGATGGCCTGGAAATGCACGACCTAGGCGCCGTACCCGCCACCAAGCTGGTCTACGGCGGACAGTGGGCCCATGAGAGCGGCAAGAGCATGTTCAATTACCAGCGGACGCTGTCCACAAGCCAGGGATCCGGCTCGACACTGCGCTACACCTTCAGCGGGACCGGGCTCGACATTCTGGGACCCAACAATGGTTCGGCGGTGCTGGAGGTGTCCGTGGACGGAATCGTCGTCAATCCCTCGGCGCGCACAGCGGCATCGGCTGAGTTCTACCAGACCTTCAGCCTGCGCGGGCTGACGTTCGGCGAACACACCGTTCAAATCAGAGTGCTCAGCGGCACCCTGGTCGTCGACGCCGTCGCAACCGTCGGCGCCTTCGACGGCGGTGGGAGCGGCTCCGTCCGGTACGAGGCGGAGTCCGCACCCGCGGTGTGTGACGGTTCCGTCGCCTCGAACCATTCCGGCTACTCCGGTAGCGGTTTCTGCGATACGACCAACGCGGTCGGTGTCTCGGTGCAGTTCACCATCAACTCGGCTGCCGCGGGCACCGCGACCATTGCCATCCGGTACGCCAACGGCGGCACCGCGAACCGGCCGGCGGACATCAGCGTCAACGGCACCATAGTGCAACCCGGGGTGGGCTTTGAGCCCACCGGTGCGTGGACTACGTGGGTGGTCAAGACCCTCACCGTGCAGCTGGCCGCCGGCACCAACACGGTGCGGCTCACCGCGACCACCTCGGGTGGACTCCCCAACATCGACTACCTCGAGGTCAGCAAGGAATGATCGTAGAGCGCCGATGACGCGAGGGTGGCGGTTCGGACGCAGGCGATGTCCGATCCGCCACCGGTGCGCCCGCTCCCGGGAGCCGGGAAAGCAGGTCACACTGTTCGCCAGTTTGGGCGCGGTGCCGGCCCAGCCTGGGTGCCATGCCTGATCGGTCGGCGGCGGGGTGACGCCGGCAGCACGGTGCGTTCATTGACAGTTACTAGTCTTTTAGGCACACTATCTGTCACGAGTTGCGGATTCCCCTGGGGTGTAAGCGCCATCTCCTCCCTGCGTCCGACCGCCCACAGCGATGTGAGAGCAGCGGCGCCGCACCGTGATCCCAGGCTCCACATCGGTTCGAAGCGAGGAGTGCGCCAATGGTTCGACGCTCAATACCAGCCGGGTTAGCCGCCGCCGTGTTGGCGGTGTCCGCAACCGCGGCGTCCGCCGCCACGGCGGCGGCACCGACCCGGTACGAGGCCGAGGCCGCTCCGGCGACCTGTAGCGGCACCATCGACTCCAACTGGGCCGGCTACTCCGGCACCGGATTCTGCAATGCCACCAACGCGGTCGGAGCGGCGGCACAGTTCACCGTCAACGCCGCGACAGCGGGCACCGCGACGGTGGGAGTCCGCTTCGCCAACGGCACCACGACCGCCCGACCGGCAGAGGTCATCGTGAACGGCTCGACCGTGCAGAACGCCTCGTTCGAGGGCACCGGCGCGTGGACGACCTGGGTCACGAAGACGTTGACGGTGTCGGTGAACCAAGGCAGCAACACGATCCGGTTCAGCCCGACCAACGCCGCCGGCCTGCCGAACATCGACTACCTCGACTTCGAGGTGGGCTCGGGCTCCTCCGGGCCGGTGATCCCGGGCCTGTACGCCGACCCGCACATCACGTACTTGGACGGGCGGTACTACATCTACCCGACCACCGACGGGTTCGTGGGCTGGACCGGCACCTACTACAAGGCGTTCTCCTCCACCGATCTGGTGAACTGGACCGACCACGGGGTGATTCTCGATCTCAGGCCCGACGTCTCGTGGGCAGACAGCTCGGCGTGGGCGCCGGCGATCGCTGCGAAGAACGGGAAGTACTACTTCTACTTCAGCGGCGGCGCCAGCAGCACGAGCGCCAAGCAGATCGGCGTCGCCGTCGCCGACTCGCCGACCGGGCCCTTCCGGGACGCTCTCGGACGGCCGCTGGTGCGCGCCGGCCAGTTCCCGGGACAGACGATCGACCCGATGGTCTTCACCGACGACAACGGACAGTCCTACCTCTACTGGGGCCAGGGCACCGCAAATGTGGTGCCGCTCAACAGCGACATGATCTCCTTCGACTCCACCAAGGTCCGCTCCTTCAGGCCAACCGGGTACAACGAGGGCGCCTTCGTCGTCAAACGAAACGGGGTCTACTACTTCATGTGGTCGGAGGGCGACACCCGCAGCGAGGACTACCGCGTCGCCTATGCGACCGGCTCGTCGCCCATGGGGCCCTGGACGAAGCGCGGCGTGATCCTGCAGAAGCGGCTCGACCTGGGCATCAAGGGCACGGGCCACCACTCCGTCGTCCGCGTGCCCGGCACCGACACCTGGTACATGGCCTACCACCGCTTCGCGATACCGGGCGGCGACGGCTATCACCGGGAAGTCATGATCAACCGCATGAACTTCAACTCCGACGGCACCATCCAGCCGGTCGTGCCGACCCGGTAATTGCGCTACCAGATAGCCACCGGAGTCCGCGCCAAGCCGGGCGTGGCGCGGACGACGCCAACTAACCACACAACGGATGGATGGATGGATGGATTCCATGACGCAGCCTTCCCACGGCCCGGCGACACCGGGGCGTCCACATGGACGCCGCAGAGCACTTGTCTTCGCCGGCGCGGCGATCGTGGCCAGCGCCGCCGCGCTGGTAGCGGTGTCGTCGGCCAACGCGGCGGTCATCGACCCTGCGGCCTATTATCAGATCGTGTCGCGGCACAGCGGTAAGGCGATCGACATCGCAGGCCAGTCCACCGCCGACGGCGCCGCTGTGCAGCAGTGGACCCGCGCCGACCGGCACAGCCAGCAGTTCCAGTTCGTCGACGCCGGCAGCGGATACTTCAAGCTCCGCGCCCGGCACAGCGGCAAGCTGGTGGACGTTTCCTCGGCGTCCACCGCCAACGGGGCCAACGTTCTTCAATGGTCCGACCACGGCGGAACCAACCAGCATTTCCGGGTTGTCGACACCGACAGCGGCTACGTCAAGCTGATCAACCGCAACAGCGGCAAGGCACTCGACGTGTGGGAGCGGTCCACCGCCGACGGCGCGCGGATCTCGCAGTACACCGACACCGGTGCGACGAACCAGCAGTGGCAGCTCGTCCGCGTCGGCGCGGATCCCAGTCCGAGCGTGACTCCGAGTTCGAGCCCGAGTTCCAGCCCGGGCCAGAGGTACGCCGGTTATCTGTTCTCCTACTTCACCGGTGAGAACACCTCCACCGGTGAGCAGGTTTATTTCGCCCTGAGCCAGGGCAACGACCCCACCCGGTGGCGCCAACTCAACGGCGGCCGTCCGGTGCTGACCTCCACGGTCGGGACGCGAGGCGTGCGCGACCCGTTCATCATCCGGTCCCCGCAGGGCGACAAGTTCTACCAGATCGCCACCGACCTGCGGATCTACGGCAACGGCAACTGGGACGCCGCGCAGCGCCACGGCAGCAAGTCCATCGTGGTGTGGGAGTCGACCGACCTGGTGAACTGGAGCGCGCCGCGCCTGGTCCGCGTCTCACCCGACACCGCGGGCAACACCTGGGCGCCGGAGGCGTACTACGACGAGGGCCTCGGCCAGTACGTCGTGTTCTGGGCGTCGAAGCTGTACTCCACCAGCGATCCGAACCACACCGCCAACACCTACAACCGCATGATGTACGCCACGACGTCGGACTTCCGGACGTTCAGCCCGGCGCAGGTGTGGGTCGACAAGGGCTATTCCACGATCGACTCAACGCTGATCAAGCACAACGGCACCTACTACCGCTTCACGAAGGACGAGCGGAGCTCGTCGCAGTCGGCGTGCGGCAAGTTCATCCTCGCCGAGAGGTCGGCGACGATCGTCAACCGCAACTACTCGTTCCTCGCCGAGTGCATCGGGCGAGGGTCGATCAGCCAGGGCGAGGGGCCGCTGATCTTCAAGTCGAACACCGCCGAGCGTTGGTACCTGTTCATCGACGAGTACGGCGGACGCGGTTACATCCCGTTCACGACGACCGACCTGAACTCCGGGCAGTGGTCGCCGGTGTCCAGCTACACGATGCCTGGCCGGCCACGCCACGGTACCGTCCTGCCGGTCACCCAGGCCGAGTACGACCGGATCCTGGCCCGCTGGGGCTGAGAGCGACCCCAAAGGTCGCAGGTGCATGTCGCGACTAGCGAAATTGCGCTCAAGGGCACTTACTCATTCATTTGAGTAAGTGCCCTTGATTGCCAGCAGGGTGTTCATCGCCGTCGATGTAACATGCCAAACGTCAGGCGGTAGGTGTCCAGACCACCACTTAGCAGACCTGACGCTTGCAACAGGTTCCGCCGCCGGTTTAACGCGGGATCGGTGTTCCTCTCACGCCTCCTCAGGCTGTGCCGAGAAATGGGGTGATGTCGACTGTCGTGGTGAGAAGTAGCTCTGCCGCTTGGATTTCGGCGACCGAACCGCCCTGCCTGATTTGCCGGTACGCCTTGGGCGTCAGCCGGACGGCCGGATCGTGACCGACCGGCATGATGTCGAGATCGAGGGCCACGTCGTCCGAGCCACGGAATTCGGCCAGGTCGATCGCCCACGGCTCGCCGCTCCAGAACAGGTCGTCGAACGGTTCCCCGTCAGGCCGGCGGATCTGTGCGACGTCGCCGACCAGGGTGACACGGAGCACCGCCCGTTCGGCATCGTCGGGAATGGACCGTATGGTCAGCCGGTACCGGGCGCCGTGCTCGTCAATCTCTTCCCGGGTGGGGGCGCTGGCGCGGCCGTTGAACGACCGGGGAACCGGCCGCCGGCCCGAAGCGCCACGGACCAGGGCAACCGCCACGGGCGACGCCGGCCGCTCCGCGCAGATGTTGTGCCGGCGCCAGGTCCTCGTGCCGGTGTCGAACACCTCGACGGCGCC
This sequence comes from Allorhizocola rhizosphaerae, assembly GCF_003426775.1. GTDB lineage: Bacteria > Actinomycetota > Actinomycetes > Mycobacteriales > Micromonosporaceae > Allorhizocola > Allorhizocola rhizosphaerae. The sequence continues at coordinate 8,234 of NZ_QJUG01000161.1, forward strand.
GGACATTTCGGCCAACGCCAGCAGGGCGCCGTCCCTGACCACGATCTCGGCGTCGCTGAGCACAAGGCGACGGCGGCCGAAAAGGGTTGGCGTCCAGGCCCGCAGCGCCTGGTCGGGATCGAGGACGACCACATGGAACCGTTCTCCGGTGGGTGCCGTGTAGGTGACCGCCGGACCGCCCGGCTCCACAGTCATCACCAACTGCTCGTCGTCGCTCGCGACGCACACCTGAGCCGGCAGACCCGGGTGAGCGTGCATCACGAGGATCGGCGCGCCGTCGTCGGCCGTCAGCTCGGTGACCACATTGGCTGTGGCCCAACGGATCCGCGACGCACCCACGGACAACCCGACCGGGAAGCACCACAGCGCACCGGGAGGCACGTCAACCGGCTCGGGCGGGAAGACGACCGGTGCACCGTCATCCAGCCGGATCGTGAACTGCACATCCGGTACCAGATAAAGAGGCTCAACTGCCTGATGGTTGTTGACGAACACGAAGCCCTCCACGCCATCGCTGCGTAGGCACCAGCGCAGACTTCGGTCACCGGGCCTCGCGGGGTTGGCGGCGTCTTCGGGGAAGGTCGTCGCCATGCCCGCCAGCCGTGGACCGAAGGCCTCCAGGAAGCTGTGCTGCAGTGCGAGGCGATGGAAGCTTTCCCGTACCCGCAGATCGCGTCCGATGGGGGCATGGAAGTCATAGTTGAATCTCGGCACGTCGTTCGGGTAGCCGGTGTCGTGCGACTCCTGCAGCCCATCGGCGGTGTCCGGGTTGGTTCCGCCGACGTACATGTAGTAGCCCTGCCAGACCGAACCGCTGCCGAGCTTGACGTGCGCGACGGCGGCGATGTCGAGAGCGGCCGGGACGGGACGGCGATGGTAGGCCACGGCCATGCCGCCGCCAAGCTCGCATGTGGCCGGTGGCAGGTCGGGATGTTTCTGCCCGGCCACGTCGGTCCAGTTGTCGCCGGCGAGGTCCTTGCCCACGCCCGGATCGTCCCACTGGTCGGAGAAGAAGAAGTGGGACCGGAACGAGTCGTCCCATTCTTCGTGTGCGTCGACCCAGAACCCTTCGGAATAGCCCGAGTACACCGGAAAGACCTCAGGGACGGGCAGTTGCGCGTTGCCCCAGCCGGTGGCTGTCCACAGTGGTGGGTTGATGCCCGCTGCCCGTGCCATCGCCTTGAGGGTGCGGATGTGCTGCGGGTCGTCGTACAGCTCGTTCTCGATCTGGACCGCGATGACCGGACCCGCTGGCGCGCACAGCGGACCGAGCTCGCGGCCGAGGCGGCCGAAGTATCGCTCCACATCGGACAGGTAGCCGGCGGAGTCGGTACGCGTCGCCTCATGCTTGGCGACGAGCCAGTCCGGGTGGCCGCCGTGGCGAACCTCGCCATGGCACCACGGTCCAATTCGGACGACCACCGGGAATCCCTGCCCGGCGCACAGCCGCACGAACGCACCGAGGTCACGATTGCCGGTAAAGTCGGGGTCCTGGTCTGGCAGAGGCTGATGATGGTTCCAGAAGACGTACGTCGAGACGAGGTTCACCCCGCCGGCCCGGAGCAGTTCCAGAGCCGACCGCCAGCGTTCACGGTTCAGCCGGCTGAAATGGATCTCACCGCTGATCGGAAACCATCGGCGGCCGTCGCGCAGCAGGGAACGATTGGTCACGACCAACCCGGACGCGGGATCGCTCGCCTCCGGAATGACGACGCGCTCGGCGGCGGGCCACGGGCGATGGCGGATGCTGTAGGCGGCTGGTGGCGTGGGCGCGCCGACGTGACTCATTGCAGGCTCCCGGCTGCGTCAAGCTGGTTGGTGAGGTCCCGGGCGAGCTCGTGACCGGGGTCGGCGGCAAGCACGACGTCGAGGTGGTGCCTGGCGGCGACGGGATCGCCTGCCAGCAGGGCAAGTTGGGCACGAAGCAGCTCGACGGCGAGATCGAGGCGTCGTTGCGGATCCTCGTCGAACAGGATCAGCGACGGCAGCGAGGTGGCGAAGTAGTCGATGACGGCCGGTGTCCGGGCCAGTCGCTCGGCATGCCGTGCCAGGCCGGTCACCAAATCGTCGGCGTATTCGGACTCACCCAGACGGCGAGCCGCCAGAATCGAGAAGTAGGTGTTCTCCGAGAAGGCCGACGGGCTCATCTCGGCGAAGTCGCCCCACGACGCGGCGGCCTCCCGCCAGTACCGCTTCGCGTTGTCGTGATCTACCGCCGTGTCCAGTGCGATGCCCATCGCCAGCAACAGCCGGGCCGGATTGGCCAATGGGTGGCGCGTTTCACCCAGCGACTCGGGTGGCTTCAGCGCCGCTTCGACGTGAGCGACAGCCGCCGCGGCGTCTCCGCGTGCCAACGCCTGCTCTCCCAGGGACAGTCTGGTCCGCTCCCAGGCACGCAGCACCTGACCCTCTCCGCCCTCCCACGGCTGGAACCGGCGGTTTGCCAACACCGCGAGGGCCTCGTCGGCTCGGCCGGCAGTGACCAGCAATTGAGCGTACGCCACCGCCAGGTCGTCCCGCTCGATCAGCGCGGACGGAAACTGCTCGAGCCGATGGAGGCGCACATCGACCTGTTCCCCAATGCGCTTGAACAGCTGGTCGGACTCCGACAGCAGCCTGGCATCTCCCGGTGCGTGCCGCATCGCCTGTTCATACGCTGCGGTGGCCGCCTGCGGATCGTGCCGGTGGTTGTAGGTGGCGACCGCGATGTTGCGCCACACCACGGGATCCGAGGGATCGAGGGCGGCCGACCGCTGCCAGTGGACGATGGCGTCGTCGACCCGGTGGTGAGCGTAGTACCAGTGGCCGAGCAGCGCGGCGGCCGTGGCGTCGTCAGGGTTGGTCTCCAGCGCAGCCTCCAGCGCGGCGACGTCGTCGAGGCGGGAGAGGAAGTTCCAGGTGCGGTTTCCAGAACGCGCGCGGGCTCGCGCCTGAGCCGCGAGCACCGCGTCGCCGAGGCGATCGGCCACCACCGCGGCGTGGTAGTCGGCCAACACCGCGCAGGCGGTCTGGCCGAGCGGGCGATGCGCATCTGCGGCGCGGGTGTCGTCGAGTAGTTTCCACGCGGTCTGGGACTCGCCGATCCGGGCGTACTCGACCGCCACGTCCAGCAGCGTTTGCGCCTCCGTGTGGCCGCGGGTGGCGTCGAGCCGGCCGGCCAGATGCAGCGCCCAGACATCCAGCGGGTCAAGCGCCAGCGTCTCGGCGAGGAGCTGCTCGGCCTGCGCGAGGTGCCCCACCCGGCGCAGCAGCACCACCATGAGATCGCGTACCTGCAATTGATCGGGTCGGGCGCGCAAGGCCTCGGCCGCCCGCTCCAGCGCACGGGCATCGCGGCCGTGCCGGGCATCGATCACCGCCATCTGGTGATTTCCCGGACCTACCAAGGCATCCACCCACGTCGCCTTGGCGAACGCCGCATACGCCTCGTCGTCGCGGCCGAGCCGGGCGAGGGTGAGCCCGAGCAGGTAATGCGCCTCGCCGCTGTCCGGGTTGGGGTTGAGCGCCGTCAGCCGGGCCACGGCGGCTCGCAGGTGCCGTTCGGCCTCCTCGAACCGCGCCTGCCCGTACCGCCGGGCCGCGAGAGCGGTGTGCGTGGCGGCATGCCCGGGATCGCGGCTCAGCGCTTCTTTCCAGTACGGCTCCGGTGATCGCGTCGCGTGCCGGTACTGCACCAGATGGCGGCCGGTCAGGTACAGCTCTTCGACGGAGCCGATTTCCGCCGGCGGTGCGGGCTCACGGGCCGGCTGCGCCAGCCCTGCATCGCGGGTGGTGCCCGATCCCGTTGCGGGGCTTTGCCAGCTCAGCAGCGGCCGTCCATCGATGTGCACTTCGACCGAGTGCGGTGAGTCCGTGTCGACCGTGACGGTGGGCCGGGAGTCCGGTCCGAGTTCCAAACGCGTGCTATGCAACGGGTTGCCGCGGTGATCCTGCACCACGAGTTCGACCGTGCCCAGGCTGCGGGTGCCGTCGAGGCGGAGCACCGTGCGCCCGTCGCCGTGCTCGACTCCAAGGGCCGCATCGAGGTTGGCCGCGACCACCGGGCCGGTGCCGGCCAGCGGGTACCAGTACTGGCTGAACGTCTTCGTCTCGCCGGGCGCGAGGTGGGAGAAGTCGGGCTGGTTGTCGGTGAACACCCCCGCCATCAGTTCGATGTAGGGGGCACCGTCCTCGGCGAGGTTTCGGTTCCAGGCATGCCCGAAGGGTGCGTCTCCCCACGTCCACTGCTTCTTCCCCACCGCGTAGTGGTGATCGGCGTAGTGGACGAATCCCGCGCCGGCGCGATGGTCGTAGCCGCCGAAGAAATCTCCTTGCGAGCCAAGGCACATGTACGACGTCGGAACCGGGATGTTGCGGGGCCAGTCCAGCCGGTCGCCCGGCACCCGGCGCGGGCTGTCCGGCCGGCTGTCCAGGTCGCGTCGGCTCGGATAGTCGACCCCGTAGTACGAGCCCGCCGCCACGGGAAAAGCGCTGATCGCCCGCTTCGCGTGATCGGCGACCACGGAGACGTCGGAGGGAAAGAACGACTGGTAATCGGCGTGCACCCGAGCGGCGACATTGGCCCACCAGAGGAAGGTCTGATGCAGCTCGCTGCGATTGAACAGGCGGACCTTGAGCTCGATGAGCGTCGAATCGGGCCGCAACCGGACGCCGTGCATGCCCTTCATCCGGGCGAACGGGTCGTGGTCGGAGCACCACACGGTGCCCTCTGCCTCGTCGACCTCCCACGCCGTCGGCAGGAAGGTGGCCGGCCGGTGGTGCTGCGGCCAGTTGAACTCCACCCCGCCCGCCAGCCATGGCCCGGCGAGCCCGACCAGCGCCGGTTTGATCACCGGGTTGGCGAAGAACATGGAGTAGCCGGTGCGTTTGTCGACCGCGAGCTGGATCCGCCCGCCCAGCTCAGGAAGGATCAGCAGGCGCAGGTAGGCGTTGTCCAGATGCAGCCCCAACCATTGGCGATCGGTGCGGACCTCCTGGATTCGATCGTGAAAGGGCAGCGGAAACACCTGGCCCGAAGATCCCTGATAGACCCGGCGATCGAGGTACGCGGGGTATCGGCCGGGCGCCTCGGGCAGGTATGTCGGAATGGTGACCGGTGCGGCCCAGGCAGCCACCGATGCGTCCGCCAAGCGCTCCGGACGTTGCGGCAGATCGAAGTCAGGTGCGAGCACGAATCAGACGCTAGGCTCGTGGCGGGGCGTTCGGAATGTAGGGATCGACGGCCAACCTGGACGATTCTCTGATCCTGGCTACGCTTGTGCGATGCGCCTCCGCGAGGGCTTCCCCGGTCAGAGACTGCACGTGCTGCCGCGGCTCCTGGTCAAACAGGCAATGCAGCGCAAGCCGACCTCACGCATGCTCGTCACCGACGCCGGATACTTCCCGCATGCGGCGAGGCATGGTCGATCCCGGGCGGCGGGGGCGGGCGAAACCATTGTGATCATGTGCGCGGACGGCGGCGGCTGGTGCGAACTTGCCGGGGTCAGGCACGACGTGGGCCCGAACGAGGTACTGATCATTCCTGCGGGAGTGCCGCACAGCTACTACGCCGCCGCGGACGAGCCGTGGTCAATCTGGTGGTTGCACATCATGGGGGATGACGTCCCGGATCTGCTTGCTGCCGTAGGCCTCACCGTTGCCGCGCCGACCGCCCCGATCGCCGACCCGTTGCGCGCCTTCGCGTTCGCGGAGAGCATCTGCGATGACCTGGCGCGCGACGAGACGGCAGCGAGTCTCACCGCAGCCGCCGGCGCAGCGTGGCATCTGCTCGCCCAGCTGGCCGCCGAACGCGACGGGCGGTGGGTGGCCCGAGAGCCTATCGCCCGCGTAAAGGACTACCTCCGCGCGCATCTCGCGGCGCCTGTCAACCTGCCCGCGCTCGCCGTCCTGGCCGGGTACAGCACCTCACACTTCTCCGCCCGGTTCCGCACGCTGACCGGCTTCTCCGTCACCGAATACGTCAAGCGCCTGCGGATGGCCCGGGCACGCCAGCTGCTCATCACGAGCGACCACAGCGTGGCCGAGATCGCCGCCACCGTGGGCTATCCCGATCCCTTCTACTTCTCCCGTCACTTCACCGCTGTCAACGGCATCAACCCTCGCGAGTTCCGCCGTCGTGACAAGGAGGAAAACGCTCCTCGTCCACCGGCGTAATCGCGTTGCGCACGAAGCGAGTAGCCAGGGGAGTTACTGCCTCCGGGCGCCACGGATGCGCCCGGTGTGGCAGCCCGTCAGCGGCGTGACCGAACGGGGCACTGTCACCGCCGTCCTCGACGTCACCGCGTCGTCGCGATGGCCTCGATCGATTGACTGTTGGCCGTCCTTGTGTAACGTGATGTGTTACGCGTTCGCTAGTGGCCGGACAAGGTTCGTCTAGCGCGCTGACCCGACCGACTTCCCTAGCTCCGGGCGCTTGGGGATGCCGACGTGGTTCCGGGATGCCCCGGCCTGTCGGGCGCCAGGAAACCAGCTATGGAAGGCAATGGTTGTGCGAAGCCAACTTTTCCACCCTCGCCCGGAACACCGATCCGCCGCAGTTTCAGCGCGGAATCTTCCTCTGGTCGGTTACCTGCGCTGACACAGCGGGTCTGGCCGCGGCCGTCCACCGGGGCCTGACACCGGCGCGCTGAATCCCCGTCACCGCAACGCCGGGGAGCAGCCGACCGCACGAATCAACCCCTACACCAGGAGGCATCGTGTCGATGCAACGACGTACCCTTCTCAAACTCGGCGCTGCCGCCGCGGCAGCAGGCGCTGGCGTGCCGCTATTCGGATACGGATCAGCCAACGCCGGCCCCGCCCCGAGCACCCCGTTCGCCGTCGGTGTGCGCCAGTACAACTGGACACGAGGCACCCGCCAAGTGACGACCTTCGTGTACTACCCCGCAGTCGGCACCCCAGGCGGTAACCCGATCACCAACGCACCCGTCGCCTCCGGCGTATTCCCCATCTGCGAGTACACACACGGCTCTGGCGCCAGCCCACAGCGGGCCCTGGCGCACATCCGCCCGCTGGCCGCCGCCGGGTTCATCGTCCCGGCCCCGGTGTTCACCAATGCCAGCATCGGCGACACCTACAACGGCAACCTGCCCCGCGACGTCTCGGAAGCCATCACGCGGACGATAGCCCTCAACACCGGCAGCGATCCGCTCGCCGGCCACATCAATACAGCAGCGGTCGGTGTTTCCGGCTACTCCATGGGCGGCATGACCACCCATGCGTTGCTCACCGCATACCCCGATTCCCGGATCAAGGCGGCCGTGCCCATCTCCTGTGTGGACATGGGCACCCCGAGCAGCATGGTCAAGGCCAACGTGATGTTCATCCACGGCGACCGGGACGCCACCTGCCCATACTCCTCCGCCCGGCAGGCGTACTCCGAGCTGCCCCCGACCAAGGCGTTCCTTACCTTCATCGGCGCGGACCACAGCGGCACCAGCTGGGGCACCACCAACACCGTGGCCATCCGCACCTGGCTGGACTGGATGCGGTGGAGCCTGTACGGCGACCTCGCCGCCCGCGACCGCCTCCCCGCCGACGCGGCGTCCTCCTATTCCAGGTGGGAGTTCGTCGCGGGCACGGAGGTGCCGCCCGCGCGGTATGAGGCCGAAACCGCACCGGCGGTATGTCAGGGCACGATCGATTCCAACCACTCCGGCTTCTCCGGCACCGGATTCTGCAACGGCACCAACGCGATCGGCGCCTACTCCCAGGTCACGGCAAACGCGACGGCAGCGGGCACAGCCACCCTCGCCATCCGATTCGCCAACGGCGCCGAAACACGACCGGCGGACCTGATCGTCAACGGAACCACGGTGGCAACGGTCTCGTTCGAGAACACCGGCGCATGGACGACATGGTCCACCAGAACCCTGACCGCCGCGCTCAACGCCGGCAGCAACACCGTCCGGTTGGCCCCGACCACTGCGGCCGGACTGCCGAACATCGACTTCATCGAGGTGAGTTAGCCGTCCGACCAACCTGAACAGCAACGTCATCCGGGACCGCCCCGAACGCGGGGCGGCACCCCGCATTCCCAGGGGAGGACAACCGTGAAGGTCACATCCGTCATCGCCTGCGCCGACCTGCTTGCCTGGCAACGTGGCAGCCACCGCGGCGACATCGGGAAAAATAGGCTGCGCCGGGCACCCGGCACGGAAGGCTGGAAACCCGGCGCAGCACGAGAGAGTGTTGCCGATGCTGAAGGTTAGGGAAGGGTGGCGACAATCATGGCGCCGATGTCCTGGCCGACCGAGACGGCGCTGTGGCCGCCCAGATAACGGTTGCTCAGCACGGCGATGATGATGTCGTCGTCAGGGTACATGCGGATGTAGGAGTTGGCGCCGAGCTGGCCGCCGTTCTTGTGGACGAACTGGTGGCCGTCCTCCGAGCTTTCACTCCAACCGTAGGCGTAGGTCCACGGCGTGCCGGTCCACATGTGCTCGACGGAAGCCGGCGTGACGATGTCGCCGTCGAGCACCTTCCGTCCGAAGTCTGCCAGATCGGAGACGGACGACTCGAGCCCGCCACCGCACACCTTCCAGCTGATTTCATCCGGTGTGGCCTCCGAGTTGTTGGTGTTGTACAGCTTCGAGCGGTTCACCGAGGTGTCGTCGATGTCCTCGGGGCGCAGCGTGCCCAGCTTGAACGGTGCGGTCAGCTCGTTGACGAACAGCTGGTGGAACGGGACGCCCGTGGCCTCCTCGAACGCCAAGCAGGGCAGGTTGTATCCGAACGTGCTGTAGGACGACTGGCCCACGGTGCACACCAGCGGATCGTTCCAGAACAGTGCGGTCGGCGTCGCCAGGTTGTTGTACTCGGTGGACGCCAAGGTGGCGTCCGTCGCGCTGCCGTTGTAGTGGCGCACGCACCCGCGGTTGCTCACCAACTGCTCGATGGTCTGCGTGTGATGCGCCGGGAGCCCCGGGATGTGGTCGGCCACGTCGTCGGTCACATCCGCCACGCCCTGCTCGTCCATGAGCATCGTGAACACGCCCGCGACCGCCTTGCTCACCGAGGCCAGCCGCAACACGTGCCCCGAGTGGAGCCACACGTCGTTGGCCACATCGGCATGCCCGAAGCCCCGCTTGTACACGAACTGTCCATTGTGGATGACGGCCACGCTCATGCCGGGCACGTCGAAGTTGTCGATCTCCTGCTGGATGCGCGCGTCAACCTGCTCGCGCAGCGGCCACAGCGGACGGTTCCCGTTGCGCCGCCAGGTGGCCGTGTATCGCCAGCCGCTCGCGGTCTCGTAGCGCTCGTACGTGATGACGCGGTAACCCCTGTCCACGTTGCGGTGCCAATTGTTGGCGTACTCATGCTCGGTCATGTCCCGCTGTTCGAGCCACCCATTGCCGTTGCTGTTGTGGTACCAGATGCCAAGATAGCGCTGATTGGTCGACCTCACCGAGTCCACCATGAGCATCCGGAACCCTTGCGACGCATACGTGTCGAAGTTGGTGGAGAACTGGTCCGAGCTCAAATCGAGGTGCAGCCGCCACGCCAGATTGGTCGGGTTGTCGGCCCAGATCAGCGCGTACCGGATGCCCGATCCCGTGGTGTAGGCGTCCACGTCCACCGGGAGTCTGCGCTGCCGCTGCTCCTCGTAGTAGTCGACCGCCTGGGCGTACGTGAGCCCCCAAAGGTGGCTCCAGCCCAGCCCCTCGTTGTTGTTCACCCACAGCCCCGCGACGTAACGCGTGTTGGCCTTGACGTACGTCTCGAAGTCGACGAGCCGGTATCCGCGCCCGGCATAGGTGTCGAAGGCGGCCGAGTACTGCGCCGCCGTCATCTCCTTCTCGACTATCCAATCCCGACCGTCGGTGTTGCGCTGGAACACGACGCCCCGCCGTGTCCCGGCGGCGGTCGTGTCCGCCTCGATGTCGAGCGCGATGAAGCCGCCCGACTTGTACTGCGCGATCGCCGAGTCGAACTGTGCGTCCGTCATGTCCCGCAGCGACGCCCACCCGGTTTCCGTCGGATCGAACACCGCCAACGGTATGCCCGGATGCGCCTGCGCCGGTGTCATCCCGCCCAGCAGCCCGGCCGCCAGCGCCAATACGGCGCCACCGGCGACCCAGGCCCTCGTGACTTTCCAGTTTCTGCGTTGTTTCGTCAACATGCCGGTCAGTTTCGGCGCCCGGGTCACAGCCGCGTCAAAGGCGGTTCAACAGGACGGTGCGCTCCGGCACCGGTACCCCGATATCGGTCATGGCTTCGGCATAGCGGTCGTACGCGCGCCGCGCCTCCCCGTGCCGGCCCGCCTCCACCAGCGTGACGAGCAGATCCCGGTGCGCCTGCTCGTCGTACGGCTCGTCGGCGATGATGCGGCGCAGGTGTGCGGCCGCCTCGTCCGCGTCGCCCGCCTGCCGGGCCAACCGGGCCAACGTCCGCAACACCACGAGATAGGTCGAGCGCACCTCGTCGCGCAGCGGCTGCGCCCACGTGTCGTAGGGCTCGTCGGCGAAGACTTCGGCCGGGTACGCCTGCTCGACCGCCGCCAGCACGACGCGCGCATCCTCGGCCGCGCCCTGCCCGCACAACCGCAGCCCGTGCCTGGCATCGGTCAGGAAACACTCGACGTCGACCGTCATCCGATCCAGGTTGAGCCACATGTTGGCGTGCCCGGCCGAGATGAAGTGGTCGGCGGGCGAGCGCCGCCCGGGATCGAGCACCCCGCGCACCGTCGACAGCGCCACCGCCAGCCGATGATTGACCGCCTTCGACGGCGGCCCGCCCCACAACAGCTCGATCAGGTGCTCCCGCGCCACCGGCCGGCCCCGGTGCGCGATGAGGATCCGCAACAGGTCGTACGCCTTGCGCGACTGCCAGGGCGGCGCCGGCTCCCCATCGACCACCACCGACAGCGAGCCGAACGCCCGGATCACGACGTGCGGCGACTCGGCCGCCATCGACGGTGGCAGCAGCACCCCCGCCGCCGCGAGCCGCCCCGCCGCCAGGCGCGCGTCGAGCGCCTCCTCGCTGCGCGCGC
>NZ_QJUG01000162.1 GCF_003426775.1 Allorhizocola rhizosphaerae
AGGGCGGGGGGCGGGGAGGCGGGACTGGGCGGGGGCGGAGCGGGCGCGTCCTCGGCCGGGCGGACCGTCGCGACCACCTGCAGGGACCGGCCGAGCACGCGGGACAGGGCCTCGGTGATGCCCGGCCGCAGCCGCTGCTCGATGATCTCGCGCACCTGCGGGTTGGGCACACTGAGCAGGGCGATGTCGTCGACTATGGCGCGCAGCCGGGTCAGCTTCAGGTAGGCGCGCTGCTGCGGCGAGACGATCTCGTCGTGCAGCTCGTCGGTGGCGGCCCGCCACACCTCTTCCAGGTCGGTCATGCCACGACCACCCCGGCCACGTGAGTCTGCAGGGCCCGGCCGCTTCCCGTAATCAGCGCACGAAGGTCGATCGCAATGAGCCCGATTGCCCGCTCAATACGTGCCCTCATGGTGGTCATCAGCCCCTCAGTGCGTCTGGCTCCGAGCTATCACGATGTGCTTACTGTCCGTGGCCAGTGGAGATCCCAAACCCGGGTTGTCCCCCGACTCCACAAAGTTCTCCACAGGTTATCCACAGGCCGCGATCGCCGCCCGGGCTGGCCGCGTCTGTCCACAGACGGCGCATGCCCACCTTCGTTGTGCCAACGAGCCACAGCTGTGCGCGGTTTTGCGGCAGCCGTGACCTTTAATGGAGTCCCCCACAGATCCGGTCCACGGCACGTTAACAGGGTTATCCACAGGCGTCCACAGTTGTCCACAGGGTGACGCTGAGTGAAGATTGGAGTGCGTTCCGGCCCTCGGGCTCCCCTGGAGCACATTAGCGCTTTGGTCCGCGACCAGGCGACCGTGTAGGCTGGACCGGTTGTGCCAAGTCCCCGCGAAGTTTCGGGGCCAACTCCAGGAGACCAGACGTGAGCAAGCGCACGTACCAGCCGAACAACCGTCGTCGCGCGAAGACCCACGGCTTCCGGCTGCGCATGCGCACCCGCGCGGGCCGCGCGGTGCTGTCGCAGCGCCGCGCCAAGGGCCGCGCCCGCCTGGCGGTCTGAATCCTCAGGACGATCTAATGCTGCCCGCGGCGCACCGGCTACGGCGAAGCGGAGACTTCGCCACCACCGTGCGCCGTGGGCGGCGTGTTGCGCGCGGCTGCGTGGTGGTCCACCTGCTGCGTCCCGCCGCTGATTCGCAGCCCTCCGCGCCAGGTGCGCACGAGCCGGCGCCGGGTGGTCTGCCGGCCGTTTCTGTGGCGGCCGACGAGCGCGCGGCGGCAGGCCCCGAGCACGCGGCCGGTCAGGCAGGCGGTGCTTCCGATGCGCACGGCGAAGGTGTGAGGGATCATCAGCCGCGTGTTGCCTCCGATGCGGCGCCGCGGGATGTGGCCGTGGACCAGGCTTCGCCGCCGATGCCCGGATCCCGGGCGACTGTGACGCTTGACACCCCAGCCGGTCTGCCCGCTCGGGCCGACGTGGTGGGCGAGGCGACTCCTGGTGTGCACGCGGTGGCCGATCCCGCGCGGGCCGGGTTCGTCGTGTCCAAGGCGGTCGGTGGGGCGGTCGTGCGCAATCGGGTGAAGCGGCGTCTGCGCCACCTGATGACCGAGCACATCGATCGGCTCCCGTCCGGGGCAACGATCGTCGTGCGTGCCCAACCCGGCGCGGCGCTCAGCCGGTACCAGGAAATGGCCCTAGATCTTGAAAACGCGCTTGATGCGGCGCTTCGCTTGGGGCGGCGGCAATGACAGATGTGAATGATGCACGCGATCCCGCCGGTGAGCCCGCGGCCACGTCATCAATGACACTGGCCGGTCGCGTGCTGGCGCTCCCCATCATCGCGTACCGTCGTTGGGTAAGCCCGGGCCTTCCGGCCCGTTGCCGGTTCTACCCGTCCTGCAGTGCCTATGCGCTGGAGGCGATCGCGCGTCACGGCGCACTTCGGGGGTTCTGGCTAGCGGTCAGGCGGATCGGGCGGTGTCACCCCTTCCACCCCGGCGGGTACGACCCTGTGCCCGGCACCCGCACCGACGCGACTGGAGCAACGCCCTAATGGGAATCGGATTGATGGAGCCGATCTACTGGGGTCTCTCGTGGATCATGCTCATGTGGCACAAGCTGTGGGATGCGATCGGCCTCTCCGGTGAGTGGCTGGGCACCAACTGGGACTGGATCCTGGCGCTGGTGTTCCTGGTGATCACGGTCCGGATCATCATCTTCCCCCTGTTTGTGAAGCAGATCCGCTCACAGCGCGCCATGCAGGCCCTTCAACCGCAGCTCAAGGCGCTGCAGGAGAAACACAAGGGCGACCGCGAGACGCTGCAAAAAGAGATGATGAATCTCTACCGGGAAAACAAGGCCAACCCGCTGATGGGCTGCCTGCCGCTGATCCTGCAGATGCCGGTCTTCCTGGGCGTGTTCCACATCATCCGGCGCCTCGACGGCACGAAGGTGATCTCCGGCAACAAGTACGGCGGGTGGACGCTCGAAAATTACTTCGACGCCTCGGCCGCCAAGCTTTTCGGCGTGAAGATCTCCGCGGCATTCAGCATGGGCGGATCCGCGGCCGTCCTCTGTGGAATCCTGGGCGTGGTCATGATCGTCACGACCTACCTGACGAGCCGGCAGATGATCCTCAAGACCGGGTGGTCCGAGGAGCCGACCCAGCGGATGATGCAAAAGCTCATGCTCTACGGCATCCCCGCCACGCTGATCGTGTCGGCCGTCGCGTTCCCGCTCGGCCTCATCATCTACTGGACGACGTCCAACCTCTTCTCGCTCGGTCAGCAGATGTGGGTGCTGAGGAAGTACCCGCCGCCCAAGATCGGCGGCGCGCCGGAGCCCAAGGCGCCGGTCGACCCCGAGGTCGCCAAGGCACTTGCGCCCAAAGTCGGGGCCAAGCCCACCAACCCCAAGCGCAAGACCGTGAAGAAGAACGTCGGCTGACGACCTGAACTTTTGTCAATCGCAAGACCCATCGGAGTGCAACGTGACGGAACAGACGGACCTCGTCTCCACAGAGGCGGCAGCGGAGCTGGTGGAAGAGGAGCAGGAGGAGCAGGAAGCGCCCAAGCGTAAAGAGCTGTCCGACGCCGATCTGTTTAGGCAGAGCGAGGTGGCGGCAGACTACATCGAGGGCCTGCTCGACATCCTGGACGCCGATGGTGACATCGATGAGCTTGTATCTGGCGGGCGCCCCATCGTGGAGGTGGTCGGCACCAAGCTGCAGTCGCTGATCGGCCCGCGCGGCGCGACCCTTGAGGCGCTGCAGGAGCTGACCCGGCTGGCCGTGTTCAAGCAGACCGGCGAGCCGAGCCGGCTCCTGCTCGACGTCGGCGGCTACCGCGACCAGCGGCGCAAGGAGCTCGGCGCGCTGGCGAAGAACGCGGTCGAAAAGGTGCGCCAGCACGGCGAGTCGGTGCGCCTGGAGCCCATGTCGGCGTTCGAGCGCAAGTGCGTGCACGACGTGGTGAACGCGAGCGAGGGCGTCGAGAGCGAGTCCGAGGGCGTCGAGCCCAACCGGCGGATTGTGGTCCGTCCCGTTTGATGAACTCCTCAGCATCCTCCGCGGCAGCGGTACCCTCTGTGGCCGGGACGGTCTTCGGTGATCGTCTCGGCCTTGCTGTTGCGTACGCGGAACTGCTCGAAACGGAGGGCGTGCTGCGCGGGCTGATCGGGCCGCGCGAGGCTCCTCGGCTGTGGGATCGGCACCTGCTGAATTGCGGGGTGGTCGCGGAGCTGGTGGAGCAGGGCGCTGCGGTGATCGATGTCGGGTCGGGGGCTGGGCTGCCCGGGCTGGTGCTCGCGATCGCGCGGGCCGACGTCGAGGTCACGTTGGTGGAGCCGCTGGCGCGGCGCACGTCGTTTCTTGACGAGGCGGTGGCGATGCTCGGCTTGGGCGATCGGGTGACCGTGGTGCGGGGGCGGGCCGAGGAACAGGTCGGGCGGCTGCGCGCACCGGTCGTCACTGCGCGGGCGGTCGCGCCACTGGACCGGTTGGCCGGATGGTGCCTGCCGTTGACGGCGGTCGGCGGGCGGATGCTCGCGCTGAAGGGCGCCTCGGCGGCGGAGGAGATCGCGTCGCATCAGGCGGCCGTCACCCGGCTCGGGGGCGGGCGTGCCTCCGTACGACAGTGCGGTGTCGGACTCATCGAGCCGCCGACGAAGATCGTGGAGGTTGTGCGCGAGCGGGACGTCCGGTCGCGGGCGGGGCGTGCGCGGGGCAGGGCTTAGCGCACACGTCGCACGCCCGCGCGATCGCGCGGCGCTGACAGTTTGGTTGCGCGGCGCTGGCGGGTTCGTGCGCGCGCCGGGCTCCCGGTTTGATTGCGCGGTGTCGGCGGCTTCGTGCGCGCAGCGCTGGCGGCTTTGGTCGCGCAGCGCTGATGACGGTTTAGCGCGTGACGTTGGTGACGCGCGGCGTGGGTGCGTACGCGGCGTGACGTTTGGCCGCTTGCTCACACGCGTGGCGCTCGTGGCGTGTGCATGGCGATGACGGTTATAGCGCGCGGCGTAGATGACGCCGGGCTTTGACGGCTTCTGCGCGCGCGACTTTATCGGAGCGGTGTTGGCAATGGGAGCGCACGGGCGTTGGGGACGAGCACGCGTGATATTGGCGGTTGAAGCGCATGATGCTAACGGCTTGCGCGGTCGCGCCTCGCCCCGCGCCCGCCTCTCGCCCCGCGGTCCGCACCTCGCAACCCCCGCCCTCCCCTCCGACACCTGATGCTCGCTTCCACGTTCAGCACCGCGCCTCTCGGCCCAAATCGGCCGCGGCCCCAGACCGCCCGGCTGCACCCGCCTCGACCATTCCTCGCCGTACCGCCCTCGGTCCTCTCCGGCGGCGGCACTCCGCCCCAACCAGAACCCAGAACCACATTCGCCAGTCCGGCGCGACTCCGTTTCCCCTGCGCCCGCGCGGCTTCGGGCGATCGAGCACATCCCGTGATCCACTTTTAGTCATGCTGGGATGGCCGGAGACTTCCTGTCAGGCGATGTTGGGCGGGAGACTGACTCTCCTGCCCGGATTGATGGTGTTCATCCCTCTGGAAGTGCCTAAACAAAGCGATCGCGTTGGCGTGGCGCGCCCCGCAGCCGTAGGCTGGCCGAGCGCCGATATCGTAGATACACCTTGCTCCACCACCATGAAAGAACCGGCGGAGCGACCGATCGGCGCAACCATCCGAACCGATGCGGGCAGGGATGAGACGGTGCACGAACAAGGCATGACTCCACAAAGGAGCGTCTACGGTGGAGCGTCGCGGGCCTATGCGGGCTCGCGCCCCCTGGGCGCTGCTCCACGTTCCCCCTATGTTGACGTTGCCTCTCCGTATGGAGCCGGCCCGGATCTGACCTCGTTCTCAGATCCCGTTGTTTCACGTGAAACATCGGCGAATGGCGGAGTTGGCGACTGGCGGCCCGACGCGACCGGGTTTCAAGGCGCGCCGGGTGGGGTACCCGCGGTCGAGTTCACCTCCCCCGTGCCACCCCAGAACGTCACCGGCTATCAGCCGGAAAGCTCAGCGAGACTCCCCTCTCCACGACCTCACGCTACTGCTGCCGCCGATCCCACGGCTGCGGCTGCAGTTGGACAAGCAGATACGACGTACGGTGCTTCACCTAACGAGGCCACCGTGGAGAGCGACTCGGAGGACCCACCGTTGGCCATGGAAGCTATGCGAGCCGTGCAGATCCTCAACCCCAGCGGGGAAGTGACGATGCCACGGCCGAGCCGCCCCCGAGTCATGTGCGTTGCCAATCAGAAGGGCGGCGTGGGCAAGACCACCACCACGGTGAACCTCGCGGTCGCCCTCGCGCTGCACGGCAACCGCGTGATGGTGATTGACCTCGACCCCCAGGGCAACGCGTCCACGGGCCTGAACGTGCCGCACCACGCCGGCGTGCCCGACGTCTACGACTGTCTGATCGACAACGTCCCACTCGAGGACGTGGCTCAGGGGGTCGAAGGCATCCCCAACCTATGGTGCGTTCCCGCCACCATAGATCTGGCCGGAGCCGAGATCGAGCTCGTCTCCGTGGTCGCACGCGAGTCGCGGCTCGGCCGGGCCATCTCCGCCTACCCCGGCCAGTACGACTACATCTTCATCGACTGCCCGCCGTCGCTCGGTCTGCTGACGGTCAACGCACTCGTTGCGGCGCAGGAGGTTCTGATCCCCATCCAGTGCGAGTACTACGCGCTTGAAGGGCTCAACCAGCTCCTGAATAACATCAACCTCGTGAAAGCACATCTCAATCCGGAGCTCGACGTGTCGACGATCCTGCTGACCATGTACGACCGGCGCACCCGCCTGGCCGACGCGGTCGAGCAGGACGTGCGCAACCACTTCGGAGACAAGGTACTCACCTCCGTCATCCCGAGGAATGTGCGAGTGTCCGAGGCGCCGAGCTACGGCCAGTCGGTCATGACATACGACCCGGGGTCGCGCGGGGCGACCAGCTACTTCGAGGCGGCTCAGGAGATCGCGGAACGCGGGGCAAAGATTGGGGTTGCGGCATGAGCGGCGCTGCCCAACGCGTCAAAGGTGGGCTGGGCCGGGGACTCGGTGCGCTGATCCCCACCGCCCCGTCAGGCCAGCCGGTCTCCGCTCCCCCGAGCCCTGTGGCGACCCCAGCCCCACCACCCGTCGACCACACACCGGTAGCGCACGTCGTCGCCCAGGCCACCGCCGAGCGTCCTAATGAGCTTTTTCCGGTACCGGGTGCGCGCTTCGCCGAGATTCCGGTGGGCTCCATCGTGCCCAACCCGAAGCAGCCGCGGCAGGTGTTCGACGACGAGCAGCTCGATGAGCTGAAGATCTCCATTCAGGAGGTCGGCTTCCTGCAGCCTATCGTGGTGCGCGAGCTCGGGCAGGACAAGTACGAGCTCGTGATGGGCGAGCGCCGTTGGCGCGCCGCACAAGCGATCGAGCGCGAGCACATCCCGGCCATCATCCGCGATACGCGCGATGATGCGATGCTGCGGGATGCCCTGCTCGAGAACATCCATCGGGCACAGCTCAACCCGCTCGAAGAGGCGGCTGCATACCAGCAGCTGCTCGAAGAGTTTGGTGCCACGCACGACGAGCTGGCCCGCAAGATTGGGCGCAGCCGCCCGCAGATCTCGAACACCATCCGCCTGCTGAACCTCCCACCACAGGTTCAACGGCGCGTGGCAGCCGGTGTCCTGTCGGCAGGACACGCGCGTGCCCTTCTCGGTCTCGAAGACGCGGCCTCACAGGAGGACCTGGCCGCAAAGATCGTCGCCGAGGGACTGTCCGTCCGTGCCACCGAGGAGCTCGTGACTCTGGCCCTCAGCGACGGCGCGGCCAAGCCGGCCGCCCCCAAGCGCCGGGCCAAGCCCCACGCGCCGGCCCTGGCCGAGCTCGCCGACAAGCTGTCGGATCGCTTCGACACCCGCGTGAAGGTCGACATCGGCCGCAGCAAAGGCAAAATCACCATCGAGTTCGCCACGGTCGACGACCTCGAGCGCATCGTGGGCATCATCGGCGTGGAGAAACACTAGCCATACCTTCAGAACTGTGGCCCTTGGTTTCACGTGAAACCAAGGGCCACAGTCTTTGTCGAGTACCCCCCGGCACACGAAGCATGCAGGACCACGGATCCAGCCGCGACGCCAATCTCCATACCTCCCCGCGCCTTCATAGAACCGCCGTAGTCATCCCCCCGTTTCACGTGAAACACCTCCGATAAACCACACAGCCCAAGCCCGCGACCTCACACGCAAGGACGACTGGAAGCCCCACGGGCGCACTAAGAAGGCCGTAGCGCACTTCCCGCGAATCGCGATCCCCCGTCAAGCGGAGCCGAACACCTTGGAGCAACCAGCCTTACCACCGACGCTCTTCTCTCGGGTGAAGTCAGCCAAGCCACGTGCCCTTGGGGCAAACGGATTACACGCGATCCAACACTCCCGCCCATCACTGTCAGGCCGCAGTGACCCCCAACTTCGAACCACGATGCACATACGCCACCAACACGAACAGGACCATCGCATCGTGCTTGTTGCACTAAGCCCTCCGCGATCGCTGCGCCAACCCCGGGCACATCCGGCCCGACTTGATGTCACGGCCGAACGGAGTTATCGCGATCCTGCAGATGGCGGCCAAGCCGATATATGGTGGCCAGGCACCCTCAGCGTCGCCGGTGCATCAGCGGGATCGCGATATCCGCCTGGGTTGCGACGCCGGCTCGGCAGTGCAGTCGCATCGTTCCTGTGCCATCGGCTCCCTCGCCCCCCAGTGATAACACGGGCTCGGTCGTGTCGCCGGGATCGGCCCGCGACATCGGCCGTTGTGGCGGCGGAGCTGATGTCACGGCCTGATCCCGACGACACGACCGAGCCCCTATGCCACGGATCGAGTGGGCGTGACGGCGGAGCCCGACACGGCGTCGGAGCTCGATACTGAGGCGGAGCGCGGTGTCACCGCCCGAGTGCAACGACACAGCAGAACCGATGCGACCGCAGAGCCGAGCTGGCCGACATCCCCCATCCACCCCCACCCAGCCGCCGAATGCCAAACAGCATCGCGACTATCCCGCTGTCACTGTGCTCGACCCGATCGGCGGGGATCCGATCCGTGGCCAGCTACTCGCGCACCGGCACGGCCGCATCGCGCTCCTCGGGCGACAAACCCGTGCCGACATCCGTCAGCGGGGAATCCACATGGGAACCGGGAAGAAGATTCCCACAAAGGACATGGAACGTCTCGGCGTCACAAGGACTGGCGAAGGTTTCGTGGCGCAGACGATTACGAGCCACCAGGCAGGCGCCATCGTCGGCCGGCACTGTGGAAGGCGCTCGACGGACTGCCTTGTGGCCACACCGCATCGCATCGCAGCATTCGGAGAGCCGACTCAAAGTTACAGCACTGCTTGTGGCTACGAAGGCATTTCCTTGCCACGGCAACACACGGAACTCGCCAGACGATCGATCGCGGGATCCCGCGAGCCTCACCGAGCGGATCCGTGCCGAGCCTGCGAACGTGCCCTTCGGTGCCCGCGTCGTAGACGTTCGCTTGGTGTGGTGTGTCTGCGCTGGGGCCAAAGCCAAGGACTGCGTGACATTGGCGTTCCACATCTACACGAGCCGCGAGCGGATTCTTGGCCGGTGTGGGTCCACAGCCACCAGTCACCGGAGTGCTCCCAATTCAACGCTGAGGACCGTGCATCGTCTGAGCTATTGGAAGGGGATGCCGCGACTGCCGACGCGACTTCGAGTTGAACGAATGTCGATGCTGGGTGCTGTTGCCGCGCTACACCGGCCTGCCGCTGAAGCCCGTGTGGGCATGCCCCGGGCCACCGGGGGTCGGCGTCTGGCGGTGATGCCAGCGGTGATGCCTAGAGAGCAAGCAGTCGCGATTGTTCCACGGCTCGGCGGGGTGGTTGTTTCACGTGAAACTGAGGCTCCGTCGTCCACAAGCCAACTGTGCACCCCATCCACAGCGTGCTGGAGCCCCACCAGGAAACCCACAGAGTTATCCACAGGCCTCTTCAAGGTCGTGTTTCACGTGAAACAGCAGCACGAGTGCAAAAGTCCTTCAGTACCAACGACAAATCACATGGCTGTGCTACCACGGACGGTGTGGACGTCGACACCAGGACCATCCATCCACAAAGTTATCCACAGGCCGATCCACTTGTGCCATCGTCAGCCCGATTCCGTTAGATTCTCCTGGTGGCTGACTCCCCTACGCCCCTGCCCGCGTTC
The DNA here is from genome assembly GCF_003426775.1 of Allorhizocola rhizosphaerae. Lineage (GTDB taxonomy): Bacteria > Actinomycetota > Actinomycetes > Mycobacteriales > Micromonosporaceae > Allorhizocola > Allorhizocola rhizosphaerae. The sequence goes on from NZ_QJUG01000162.1 coordinate 9,681, forward strand.
ACGACGTGGCCCTCGTTCCCGTTTGAAGGCACCTTCTCCGTGAAGGCGCTCGAAGAACCCGTTGATCCCGAGCCCACCCGCAAGGGCGAAGACATCGCCGATTGCGCCGCATGCCAAGCTCCCGATGACGCCTATATCTGGGTGAACGAACGGTGGCGAGTGCGCGCCACTGAGAAGCCGCCCGGCCTTCCGATGGTCTTACTGCTCGAGCCCCGTACCCATCTCGACCTCGGCGACCTTCCCAATCTCCTCGCTGCCGAGCTCGGCGTGATGACAGTTCGGGTCGAGAGGGCGATTCGCTCCCTCGACAACGTAGCTCGCGTCCATGTCAACCGCTGGGGTGACGGCACGGCTCACATGCACATGTGGTTCATGGCCCGCCCGCGAGGCGCGTTGCAGATGCGCGGCACGTTCCTGCCCATGTGGGATGACATCCTTCCCCCGATTTCCGAAGCCCAGTGGAAGGAGAGTCTGGCCATGGTCGCAGCTTGGCTTGCCGAGTTCGGCGGCACGGCGCTGGCCCAGCCACCGCGGATCGATTGGCAAGCGCCGGCCAAGTTGTCCGAGCCGGCACCCGCGGAGCTCGCGGTCGAATAGCACACCTGGGGCGGCGACACACGCCGCACCACATAGGAACGCACGTAGAAAAACAAGCACGAGAGCCCGCGCCAAGCCTTTTGGCGCGGGCTCTCGTGCTCTCTGCTTGCCAGTGGCCCCGCTTGGGCAACGACTGTCGCGATCGCGTTGAGGCGTGTTCGCGAGCCACGCCCGTCGAACCGGCTCCTACTTGACCGCGAGCAGCTCGCCTCGTCATCCGCCCGCGCCGCGCGTGGCTGGCGGCCGCCCCGCCGACAATCCGGCGACCCGGTCGACGTTTCCCGAAAGGCTCTGCGACAGCGCTACGGAACCTCTGCGGTTGTGTCATGCCGTCAAGGCATGGAACCCGTAGGCGCCCCAGTCGCTGGGTCGAGTCGCGTCGGGTCGCCTAGGAGTCGGTCGAAATGAGCGGCCCGAGTGGCCCAGTCGGCGGCGCATGCAGCATGGTGTGGGTGCAGCGCGGAAGCGCAAGGCGACCGAGCGTACTTGCACGCCAAACTGGGTGCCGTGCCTTGGTTTCACGTGAAACATTGGTCCGGGGAACCGTGTGGTGGACCGTCCTAGCGCAGCGCTCACGCGTGCCATCGCGCATCGGTATCGCACAGGCGGCGTTCCTCGAACCGCAACCCGCCAGCCCGGGATTGAGATGGACCAAACGCATGTCGCCTACGAATCGACCTGCGGCGTCGACGGGCCGGCCAAGGGTGACCAAGGGCCAAGTGCGGCCAGGGCAAGGCGAAGGGCCAAGCGCGGCCAGGGCAAGGCGAAGGGCCAAGCGCGGCCAGGGCAAGACGAAAGGGCAAGGCCAAGGCCGGTGTGTGATTGTCGTCTTGCCGAATCGCGCATCACACCGCCCCACCCCGAGGGCCGGACAGCCTTCGCGCTGGGTCGCACGCAGCATCAAGCGCCGCGCGCAACCGCCCGCCGCGCAATCTCGGCCAGCGACTCGCCCAAATCCATCCCCGCCGCGTGCACGGCCATCGGCAGCAGTGAGGTCTCGGTCATGCCCGGCGACACGTTCACCTCAAGCACGGTGACCGACCCGTCCCGCCCCACGATCAGATCCACCCGCGAGAGGTCGCGCAGCCCGAGCGCCGCGTGCGCCGCCAGCGCCGTGTCCACAACCACCTTCGTCACCTCCGCGGACAACCGCGCCGGTGCGTGCCATGTCGTGAGGCCGGCCGTATACCGCGCGGCGTAGTCGTACATCCCATTGCTCGGCACGATCTCCACCGGCGGCAGCGCGGTCGGCCCCTCCCCCAGATCCAGGATCGACACTGCGACGTCGATGCCCTCCGCATACCGCTCGATCAGTGCCGTCTGGTCGTACGCAAAGCAGCTCACCATCGCCGCCGGAAGCTCGGACGCGTCCCGAACCACCGACGCGCCCAGTCCCGACCCGCCCTGCGCCGGCTTGACCATCAGCGGCAGCCCCAGCCGGTCGACGATCCGGTCGAGCACCGCGACCGCACCCAGCTCCGAGAACCGGTCGTGCGGCAGCGCCACCCAGTCCGGCGTGGCGATCTCGTGCTCCCGCAGCACCGCCTTTGCCGAAGGCTTGTCCCAAGCGACCCGCGCCGCCCGTGCGTCAGGCCCGATATAAGGCACCTGGCACAGCTCCAGAACGCCGCGCAGCGACCCGTCCTCACCCGTGGACCCGTGCAGCGCGATGAACACCGCATCGGGCGGATCCGCCATCAGTGCCGGAAGTAACGCCACATCGGCGTCGCGCATCTCCGCCTCGACCCCCGCTGTCCGCAACGCGTCGATAACGCGCCGCCCGGACCGCAGCGAGACGTCCCGCTCGTACGACAGTCCGCCCGCCAACACCAAAACTCGCACGAAAGAAACCTATGCTCCTTGAAAAACCGCACGCATGGCGGCTTCCTGCTCGATGACCCCGGCCAGGCGACGCACGCCCTCACGGATCCGCTCCGGCGCCGGGTACGAGAAGTTGAGCCGCATGTGCCGCTGCCCCGTCCCGTCGGCGTAGAACCCGGTCCCGGGCACATAGGCCACCCGCGCGGCGATCGCCCGCGGCACCATCGCCTTCGCGTCGAGGCCGTCCGGCAGCGTCGCCCACACGAACAGCCCGCCGTCCGGCCGGGTCCAGCTGACCCCCTCGGGCATCAAATCGGCCAACGAAGCCATCATGGCGTCGCGCCGCTCTCCATAGATTTGCTGGTACGCCTTGAGCTGCTCGCGCCACGGCATGGTCCGCAAATAGGTCGTGATAACCGACTGCGCGAAGTTGCTCGGGCACAGGATGTTGGCCTCGCTGGTCATCACGAGCTTGTCCCGCACCGCGTGCGGTGCCAGGATCCAGCCCACGCGAAGTCCGGGGGCAAACGTCTTCGAAAAGGTACTCAGATAGAAGACCCCATCGCGACGGCGTGCCCGCAGCGGCCGCGGCGCCTCCCCATGGAATCCCAACCGCCCATACGGGTCGTCTTCGATGATCAGCAGCCCGGCGCGCTCGCAGATGTCGAGCACGGCCTCGCGCCGCTCCTCGGTCAGGGTGACTCCCGCCGGGTTTTGGTAGGTCGGGATCGTGTAGAGGAATTTCACCCTGCGCCCGGCGGCCACACACGCGGCCAGCGCCTCCTCCAGCGCCTCAGGGATCAGCCCGTCGTCGTCCATCGGCACGTGCACGACCTCCGCCTGGGCCGCCTGGAACACGCCCAGCGCGCCGACATAGGTCGGCCCCTCGGCGAGCACCACGTCGCCCGGGTCCAGGAACAGCCGCCCGACCAGATCCAGCGCCTGCTGCCCGCCGATGGTGACGACCACGTCGTCCGGCGACCCCTCGATCCCGACGTCGGACATGAGCTCGCAAATGCGCTCGCGCAACTCGAGCATCCCCTGCCCCACCCCATACTGCAGGGCCACGTCACCCGACTGGGCGATCAGCTGACCGATCATGCTGCCGACCGTGTCGAGCGGCAGCGCCGCCACGTAGGGCATGCCACCGGCCAACGACACGACCTCGGGCCGGTTGGCGACGGCGAAGAGCGCTCGGATCTCGGATGCGGTCATCCCACTCACGCGGTGGGCGTATCGGTCGGTGTAGTCGTCGAGTGTGGTCCGCACGAGATCCCCTCCAGAGCCCCGATAGGCGTCGCCAGGTCACGATCCTATCTTCCGTGCCTAATTCAGGAGTAGAGTCAACGACGGCTTGGGGGTTCTTCCGCGTAGCGGCGCGGAGTGAGGCAGACTGCCATTGCCGCAGTGGGTGCCGCCACACCGCCCGCGCGAGAGGGGGTCGACTTGTCGCGTCGCGTGGTCAACCTGACGCTTGACACCTTGGAGGATCTGCCTCGCGGGTGCCGCACATGCGTCTTCTGGGAGCTTGATCCGGTCGCGGCCGAGCGCGCGTGCGCCGCCGGCGACACCGGTCTGGAGAAGGAAGCCTGGGTCTCGCAAACCCTCCTTGAGTGGGGCTCGTGTGGCAAAATTGCCTATGTTGACGGGATGCCGGCCGGGTTCGTGCTCTACGCCCCGCCGATGTATGTCCCGCGCGGCAACGCCTTCCCCACGTCGCCGGTCTCGCCCGATGCCGTCCAGCTCATGACCGCCCACATCGTCGGGGCCTTTTCCGGCGGCGGGCTCGGGCGCATGCTCGTGCAAGCCGTGGCCCGCGATCTGACCAAGCGCGGCATCCGTGCCATCGAGGCGTTCGGCGACGCGAAGTTCGGCGAAAGCCACGACGACGACAACAAACACCTGGGCACGATGTGCCTGGCGCCGGCCGACTTCTTCCTCGCCGTGGGCTTCAAGACGGTGCGCCCGCACCCGCGCTTCCCTCGCCTGCGCATGGATCTGCGCACCGCGCTGTCCTGGAAGTCCGATGTGGAGTATGCGCTGGAGAAGCTGCTCGGCTCGATGACGCCGGAGAGCATCCTCCGCCCGGCCAGACCCGCGACCCGCTCACTGAGCTAGTGCCATCCGGAGCTGGCTGACGTCAATCGTTCCGGTCTTCACGTCGACCTCCGCCGGGAAGTACATCCGCTGCACCGCCGCGATGATCGCCTCGACGACCCGCTCCCGGAACATGGGGTCGATCAGCCGCTTGAGGTCGATCGGGGACGTCAGATAGCCGATGTCGACCCGCACCGCCGGCATTCTCGTGTACCGCAACAGATCCCAGGTTTTCGCATGGGTGGAGCAGTTGCGCATCCCGGTCCGCGCCACGATTTCCCGCAGCACCAGCCCCGCCAGCTGCTCGCCCATCGTCGACGTGACGCCGTTGTCGGTACCGTAGTGATATGCGGCCACTCCATCGGCCGCCGGGTTGCGATGACCGTCCACATGCAACGAGATCAGCAGGTCGGCCTGCAGCGAGTTGGCGAACCCCGCACGGTCCATATCGGACGGTGCCTCGGTGGCCAACGGCCCGCGCGTCAAGTGCACCCTCATCCCGGCCGCGGCAAGCCGCCCCTCCAGCCGGCTCGCGATGTCGTAGGCGATGTCGGCCTCGGTCCACCGCAGCACCCCGTCCGGCACGACGACCCCCGGGTCGGACCCGCCGTGCCCGGGGTCGATCACGATCAGCCGCCCGACCAGGCTGGGTCCCTGCTGCCGGAAGCGCACCTGCTCGCGCAGGCGCAGCGGCGACCCGCCGACCACCTTGCGCCCCAGCCGCCGCAGCGCGTTGAGCGTGGCCGGCCCGCAGTTGCCGTCCGGGTAGAGCCCGACCTCACGCTGGAACGCGCTCACCGCCCGCGCCGTCCGCGGGCCGTAGACCCCGTCCGTGCGCCCCACGTCGTAACCCATCTCCAGCAGCCGCTCCTGCAGTTGCCGCACGTCGTCGCCGTTGAGCGGGTTGTTGACGCTGTAGTCGAGCGTGCGCGCGCCAAGCGTCCACCGCGCCGCGTCGAGCGCCCGCCAGGTCTCGTCGCCCACCGCGCCGTCGACCGACAGGCCCCGCTGCTGTTGAAAGATGCGCAGTGCTCGTTCGACCGGCTCGTCAAACAGGTCGCCCGGCCCGTCATGGCCGGCCGAGGGAAGCATCCCGAGCGCCACCAGGATCGACCTGATCTCGGTGACAGCCGGGCCACGTTCGCCGCGTCGAATCGAACGCACCGCAGACCTCCGCGTTGGGGAAAGGGCACAAATGCCACCGGAGCGTACCCCGTCGGGGCCCGCTCCGGTGGACACACAGGCAACTAGTCCAAACTAGAGCGCCGCCTCGATCAGCCGGATGATCTCCGCCTTGGGCTTGGCTCCGGCCACAGAATGCACGGGCTTGCCGCCCTTGAAAATCGTCAGCGTGGGCACCGACATCACCCGATAGGCCCGCGCGGTCTCCGGGTTGGCGTCGATGTCGAGCTTGACGACCGTCACCCGGTCGGCCATCTCGTTGGCGATCTCCTCCAGGACCGGGGCGACCTTGCGGCACGGACCGCACCACTCCGCCCAGAAGTCGACCAGGACCAGCTTGTCGGACTGCAGCACGTCGCTGGGGAACGACGCGTCGGTCACGTGCTTGGCTGCCATATCTGTAACTCCTCAAACAAAACTTCTAGTGGTGAGCGAGGTATCGCTCGGCGTCGAGTGCGGCCACGCAGCCGGTGCCGGCGGCGGTGATGGCCTGGCGGTAGGTGTGGTCGACGAGGTCGCCGGCCGCGAACACGCCGGGCAGGTTGGTCCGCGAGCTGGGCGCCTCGACCAGCACATATCCGTTGAGGTCCAGGTCGACCTGGCCGTGGAACAGCTCGCTGCGCGGGTCGTGTCCAATCGCGACGAACACGCCGGTCACGGGCATCAGCCGGGTCTCGCCGGTCTTCAGGTCGCGCACCTGGACGCCGGAGACCTTCCCGTCGGTACCGACGATCTCCTCGACGACCGTGTTCCACGCGACGTCGATCTTCGGGTTGGACAGCGCTCGCTCGGCCATGATCTTGCTGGCCCGGAACTCGTCGCGCCGGTGGATGATCGTCACCTGCTCGGCGAACTTGGTGAGGAACGTGGCCTCCTCCATCGCCGAGTCACCGCCGCCGACAACCACGATGCGCTGCCCACGGAAGAAGAAGCCGTCACACGTGGCACATGACGACACGCCGTGGCCGAGCAGCTCCTGCTCGCCGGGCACGCCCAGCGGCCGCCACGCCGAACCGGTGGACAGGATCACTGCGCGGGCACGGTATTCGGTCTCGTTCACCCACACGCGCTTGATCCCGCCCGTGAGGTCGACCCGAGAGGCGTTGTCGGTGACGAACTCCGCGCCGAACCGCTCCGCCTGCTTGCGCATCTGATCCATGAGCTCGGGACCCATGACCCCGTCGGGGAATCCGGGGAAGTTTTCCACCTCGGTAGTCGTCATCAGCGCGCCACCCGATTCGACGCCCTCGATGACCAGGGGTTTGAGGCTGGCCCGGGCAGCATAGACGGCCGCGGTGTAACCCGCGGGCCCGGAGCCGATGATGATGAGATCACGAACGTCGTCCACGGCAGCATCCTTAGCGCTTTGTGTTCGCTGGCTGAAACGCCATCGTACGGAGCGTGGATTCCCGTGTGCGCGAGCCGTGCCTCAGCTCACGGAAGTGGCGCGCGGTACAGCTCGTCGGGTCCGGTCAGGCCGCAGCTCATGCCCGCGACAAACCGCCACTCCCGATCCGTGGTGGTGATGGATATCACCAGCGCCGGCTTGTGATCGAAGTACGCATACTCCACCAGGGTCGCCCGGCCGGGCAGGGCAAGCGAGATCACGTGCAGGCAGTCCAACAGCGCGGGCGGCTGCTCCAGGCGCTGCCACGGCGAGGTGGCCGGCATGCTCTCGGACCTGTACGACAGCTCCCCCGCCTTTTCGGTCGAGGAGTTGCGCAGACCCAGGCTGCCCCGGGTGTATTGCGCGCCGGTGCGCACCATGGGAATCCCCGCCGCTGACGCCGGCATCGGCTGATCGGCCTGCGGCGCCGACTCGGCCGTGCCCCTGTTGTCCTGCGCCGAGCCGCCCGACATGGTGCTGGCGACCTCCGGCAACCGGCCAACGCCGAAGAAGGCCAGCACCGCGGCCGCGACGGCGATCGGCGCCGCCCACCGCTTCCACTTGCGCTTGCGGCCCGCTTTGCGCGCGACCGGGCGTGCGGCCAGCGGGTCGCGCTTTGGCGGGGCGAGCAACTCATCGAACTGCGCCGCTATGTCGGCGGGCATCGGCTCCGGCGCGTCGCGCAGCGCCGCCAGGTCGAGCGCGACCAGATCCAGCGCGGCCGACATCTCCTCGGCCGCCGCGCGCCACTGCGGCGAGGTCGCCACCAGACGTTCTACATGATCTTTTTGGGGGGTACCGTCCAGAGCCCCGCCGAGATAGTCGGCTAGCAGTTCCTGGTCCACGTCGGCAGAGCTCATCGTTCACCCCCTTTGGCTGTGTCGGTTGGGACGTAGCCGGGCCCATCGGGGTTGCGTAGATGTCCCAAAAGTGTCGCGAGTCTCGCCCGTCCCCGCGAACACCTGCTCTTGATGGTCCCCTCCGCGACCCCCAGCATCTCCGCCACCTCCGCGACCGAGTGCCCCTCCAGGTCCACGAGGACCAACGATGCCCGCTGCTCGACCGGCAGCTGGGCCAGCGCCTCGCGCACCACCATCGCCGTGTCGTGGTCGACGACCGGCGCGGCCGGCTCACCGTGCGCCCGCGGGTCGTCCTGGCCCGGCATCGGCACGGTCCGGTGGGCCTGACGGCGGCGCAGCCGGTCGACGCACGCGTTGACCACGATTCGGTGAAGCCACGTCGTGACCGCAGACTCGCCCCGGAAGCGGGCCGCGTTGCGGTGCGCCGAGAGCATGGCCTCCTGGAGGGCGTCGGCCGCGTCCTCGCGATCGCCGGTCGTGCGCAGGGCCACGGCCCAGAGCCGGTCGCGGTGGCGGCGGAACAGCTCAGCGAACGCGTGTGGGTCGCCCGCTGCGTGTGCCAGCAGCAGTTCGGAATCGCTGCGCGGGTCCGCCGATGTCACTGTGCTTCGACCGTTATCTCTATCTCCTCCACGCCGATCCGGTACTTACCCTGTCCGTCAGCCGGCAGCTCGGTGATCCAGACCAGCAGGTACTGCGTTTTCAGGTCGGCGGGGAAGACCATGGTGGTGCCCGAGTTGAGCAGGGGCACGCCCACGTCGGTGTAGGTCTGATTGATGGCCTTGTCGCCCTCGGTGCTGTCCGGGTGATCGCTGCTGCCGCTGCGCAGCACCGCCGACGCGCCGGACGCGTTGAGTTGCACCTTGACGCTGCGCACGAGGCGCGGCTCGGGCAGCTTGATCAGGATGCCCATGCCGGGCTTGGAGTCGCCGAATTTGGCCCGCGTGTAGCCGTCGGTCTTCCAGACCGTGTCGGGGTCGCCGTCCACCACGTGGCCCGCGTTTTTGACCTCCGTCCGGTTGCCGGCCGGGTCGACGATGCGCACCTGCGAGGCGTCGAGCTTGAGTGGCTGCGGATTGGGCGTGGTCGAACCGGCCGTGATCGGCGGGTTCTCGGCGGTGCGCCGGGTGTTGTCGGCGTTGGCGTTGAGCGCCTTGATGCCCAGCACCATGCCGGCGATAACCAGGGCGAGCGCCGTCCCGCCGATCGCCACAAGCTTGGGCGTTGAGGAGCGCGGCGGGGGCTCCTCAACATACGATGAGGCAAAGCGCAGCGGCGAGCCTCCGTCGTCGAAGAGCAGCTGGTCGCTGGTGTCCAGGCGGGACAGCTCCGCGGCGAGCACGGTCGCCGAGGGCGGCGTGAGCTCGTCGTTGAGCAGGTCCATCACGAGGTCGTCCAGATAGGACGGCACGCCGGCGCGCACCTTGCGCGGGGCGACCAGCGCGCCCGAGTCGTCGCGGCGGGCGTCG
>NZ_QJUG01000163.1 GCF_003426775.1 Allorhizocola rhizosphaerae
GCCTTGCCCACAACCGGATCGTGCACACTTATCACCGACAGCCCTTGGATGATTGATGTTCTTCCCTCGACAAGAAGAATGATCGACCAAGGGCTGTCCACATACGACAGCGGGGTCTCTCGAACCTTAAAGAACAAGCTAGGTCGATTCGAGTTGGTGCCGGTATTTATAGTGGCTGGCACGTGCTCGAGCTTCGCGGTCAGCAGATCCGCGATTCGGGCAGCTCCTATTTGGAATGGAGCTGCAAGGAATAACTTCATAGCCTCACTCCGCTCGATGCGCGTGCCGCAGCATCCTACTGTCCGGCCTGCGTCCCTCGCCCTTAACCACGTGCCCTGATGGAGAGCCTGGCGCACCCTCTGCCTGGACGGCGGCCGTTTTGCGACGGTAACGCCGTGTCGTCTCTTGGAACGCTCACCCATCCCTACCAGCGGGAGAGGAACCCCGTTGGTCATGTCGGCGATGGACAAGCTCAAGACCCGCATCGTGTGTTTCGTCTATTGGGCTGGGCCTGAAACTTGGTGTGGGGCGTTTCAGCCGGCTGCGTGGGCGGAGTGAGCCTGAGCGCAGCCAACGTCTAGCTCTTTCTCGTCAGCTCTAGACAGCCGTAGTCAAAGTACAGCAATCGTCCATACATGCTGATGGAATCGGCCACCGCGACGAACGCCTCGTCCAGGTCAGGTACGAAGATCCGCGCGGCGGACCGCAAATCGTCCGTCGCCGCGTCCAGCTCCTCCTTGCCCGGACGAAAGAACGTGATCCACTCGAGCGCCTCTTTACACATTTTTCTCTGATCCACACTCATCGCGCCCCGGCAGGCTGCGATCACGTACGTCCGAGCGGCATTGGCGACTGAGATAATTCGAGCAACGGCGTGAAGGACGTTGGCGTCGTCGATCTTCCGCGCAATCTCCGACAACCTCAGGCCTGGCAGAAACGCTTCCTCGTCGGCTGATGCCTGCCTGCAGTCGCGGCCATGAAAGTCAGCTGGCGACTGGAGCCAGGAGGGAAGGCTGCTCGTCTGCGTTGCCAGGGACGATGGCGAAGGCGAGGGCACTGGAACACCTGACGCTGGATTAGCTGGTCCGGAGCACGCCGAACAAGCAACCATTACGACGATTCCAGCCATGAGACTCGCCAAGCCTGTCACGACGTATATGTACCAGGAAGAACGACGCATCAAAATTGGCCATGTAGATGGAATGTATGTCGAATATGGACTTCTTGCATTGGCCAGAAGACGGTGCCTTTCATCAATGGGTGTCTGACGTGGCTGCCCGATCAGGTGATATGCAGCGGGGGTTGTATCTTCTGCCCTCCATCGCTCTCTTCTTTACGGCTGTGAACGATTTCCGGAAGGGTGGGTGGAGAGGTGTCGTGACGGGCGAAGGTGATCTCCTGAGCTGTTGGGCGGCAACGCGTCGGGTGCCGCGTCAGCGCAAGCGTGGCGCTCGCGGCGGCGGGTTGCGGTTCGCGTTCTATGGGCGGATGTCGACAGAGGACTATCAGGATCGGGTGTCGTCGCTGCGGTGGCAGCTTGACTTCGCCCGCGAGCTTGTCGGCGGGCATGGTCGGGTTGTGGCCGAGTTCTTCGACGTCGGCTATTCGCGTCGTCTGCCGTGGCCGAGCCGGCCGCAGGCGGCAGCACTGCTCGCCGCGATCGCGGACTCCGATCGCGGGTTCGATGCGATTGTGGTCGGCGAGTACGAACGGGCCTTCTACGGTGACCAGCTGGTCCAGATGATGCCGGTCTTCCAGCAGCACGGAGTGCAGTTGTGGCTGCCCGAGGTTGACGGACCGGTCGACCTTGACGACCCGGCGCATCTGGCGTTGATGCGGCTGCTCGGGGTCCAGTCCAAACGCGAGGTCCTACGGGCACGGTTTCGCGTGCTTGCGGCGATGCGCGCCCAGGCCAAAGTTCAGGGTCGGCATCTGGGTGGTCGTCCACCGTACGGATACAGGCTGGCCGATGCCGGCCCGCACCCCAACCGCGTCCACGCGAAATGGGGCCGTCGCCTGCACAGGCTCGAACCCCACCCGGAGACGGCGCCGCAGGTGCGGTGGATGTTCGCCCAGCGGCTGGCTGGGCGAAGCCTCGCGGGAATAGCCCGCGAACTTAACGACAACGGGGTGCCCTGCCCATCGGGTGCTGATCGGCACCGCAACCGGCACCGCAAAGGCGACGCCTGGACGATTCAGTCCGTCGCTGCGATCCTTGCCAATCCTCGGTACACCGGTCGGCAGGTGTGGAATCGGCAACGCACCGACCGCGACCCCACCGGCCCCGACGACCTCTTCAGCCAATCTGGTCACGATGAGCTCCACCGGTGGAATCCAGCGGGGGAGTGGGTGATCTCCGAACGGCCGGCCCACGAGGCGCTGGTCAGCGAGCAGGACTTCGTTGCCGTGCAAGCGATCCGCGCTGCCCGCCCGAACGAGGACGGTACTTCCCGCACCTACCTGCTCAGCGGACTGCTGCGCTGCGGGATCTGCCGCCGGCGCATGGACGCACACTGGGTGCACGACCGACCGGGCTACCGATGTCGGCATGGCCACAGCAGCGCTCGCAGCAGCGGCGCTGGCCGGCTCAAGAACCTGTACGTCCGAGAAGATCACGCCCTCGGCAAAATCGCCGAGCTGCGCAGCGGCCTTGGCCGTGGGGGTTCGACTCTCGAAGACCTCGCCCGCCATCTCCGCAGCGACCAGCTCATGATCACAACCAACGGCATCAGTTGGACTATCGAACCCGCACACGAACAGGCGCAGGAAACCGACGAAGCCCACCCGCAGCAGATGCGAATGAGCTTCGTGGGGTAATCACGTGTCCGAGATCTACACAAACCAAAACCCAACAGGGCCTGACGCTGGCCGCCGTGATCCCGTTGATCTAGACGCCATCCATCGCCGCAGATGCGGCACCACCGACCATCGGCGGCGCGACTCGACACAGGGTCGCGCCGCATTTCGCTTCTCCTCAAGGTTGATTGCAGTCAGGGGGCGCTGTGGCTGCCGGACACCGGCCCGCCCGACATCGGCGGCCCGCTCACAGGCGGTGATGCTAGAGCTGGGTTCGCATTGCCGCCGGGAGTCGTGCGCGCACGGTCCCGGACCACGGCGGCGATGCAAGCCCAAGCCCGTGAGGAGGGCCGGTTCCTCGGCGGCCGGCTGCCCTATGGCTACCGCTTGGTTGACGCCGGTCCGCAACCGAACCGCGAGCACGCCAAGTGGGGACGGCGCCTGCAGCGGCTCGACACTCCTGTGAGCGAGCTTGAGGGCGCGAAACGGTTCTCGTCTAACAGGACCCGTCGACAACCGTCCTTATCCTCGTGGATAAATGGATGATGGCGCTTGCCGCTGCAACGCCTAAGCTGCCAATGGGCCAGGGGCGGAGGCAGATTTTGTTGACGGCCGATTACGCAGGACAAGGGCTACCGATACTCGACCTGGGGGCCGTACCCGCTCCACATGCCGATCTTCTGAAGGCCTTGCAGATCGATCGATGGTCGAGCAAGGACAGCTGTCGTGCCCAACCTTGGCTCGGCTTGGCGGCGATGCATCGAAGCTATCTCTACGAACACCAAGTAGAGCTCAATGACCTCAATCCGGCGATCCTAACCATGCTCGAGAAGGTCGGCAAGGCAGCCGCGAACCTGGCCCTGATCACGGTCATCCATCGGGACAACCCGACGATGTCTCTTGCTTTCCGAATCAAGGAAATGGATGGAGAGACCAGACCGCTGCGCCTGGCCCTGGTCGACGAGTTGAAGTTGCAGACTACTTCCCTAGTAGGCAAGGGAGTGGCGGCCGAAATCGTCGCCGCAGGCGGACCTCAAGCGACGCATACCAAGAATGTGCTCTCGTCGGTTGCCCTACAGGTCCTCGGCGTGGCCTCACTTCTGGGCGCACAGAGCACGATCGAGGATTTGGTCTGCCGCGTGCACGCTGTCGTCAAGGCAAACCCGCCGGCCACAAGTGCAAGCGGCATCGATGTCTACCAGATTTTCCAGGCGAAGCTACAAACTCGCGGAGCGACATTGTCATTCGACAGCTTCGGACCCGACCATGACAAGACCTTTGTTGCCACCGTGATAGGGCCTGGCGGACATACCGCCTCTCATAAGGCGCGCTCCAAGAAGGACGCCCGTCGACTTGCGATCACTCATCTTCTTATCGAGTTTTACCCCGAACTGCTGCCGACAGCTGTCACGGCCGCCGCGAAGCCTGTAGATGCGAAGAGACTTCCGCCGCATATGATCGCGTACTCGAAGCGGCTCGCTGCGGAGTTTGGTGTCCCCGCGAGGCACCATGCTTTCGCGGCGGCACTAGTGCATTCGTCGTGGATTCATGAGGCCACCCATCAGCGGGACACGGCGTCGTCGAGTAATGCGGTCTTGGCTCATTTCGGCAGCTTCGTAGTTACGTACCTAGTTTCTCGCCTACAGGCACAGGACTGGCTCCAGAGAACCTGGCGGCCGGATTCAGACGAGGCCACGATTGTCTCGGTGCCATCTCATGACATCGCCGCGCTCTGCGACGTACTCGACGCTTCGAACCACGTTTTAACCGGCCAAGGACAACGAACCAAGGGCCTCGGCGAAGAGCTGTCCAGTGATGTCGTGCAGGCAGTATTTGCGGCAGCGTATCTCAGCCACGAAGATCCACGGGCATTCGAGCAGGCTTTGCCGATGAAGGTGCATGCAGAGCTACGCCGACTCGCCACCAAACACCGCCTCAACACCTATACAAGGTTCATACAACATGCTTCGTCTCTGAAATTGTCCATCGAATCGACTATTTCTGAACAAGGTGCGGATCACGCCAAGTCATACGACTGTGAAACCGTGGTATTCAGCGCCAAGCTTGGCGAATCCGTGGCGGCGAGAGGTCGAGGCAGCTCGAAGGGACGAGCTCAGCAGGCCGCTGCCGACAAGTTGGTCGCTGCCATCGAAGCAACTCTTGGAGGGCAACTCGGCGCACTGCGACATGGCACCGAGCAAGCCAAGCTGGCCAAATTCTTTCTGCGGCACCAGCTTGTGTCGGTTGGCGATCGAGACCCAGGATGGCATCGCTGGATTCAACGGGGATACCTCGCTGGTAAAGCAGTGCGAGCCAATGATTTCAACGCGTTTCGACGATGGGCGCTCAGTGCTGCGGAACTGGTGGCGAACCCGCCGCATGGCCGAGCAGAAGGCGATCTTGCTGACTACTACGCGTATTCCCGCGTCCCAATCCGTGAACAACATCGGTTCTCGGAGGCATTGCGCCAGACCATATCCTGGATTCATGAGTGCCACCGGGACGGACCTGCCAACTTTGTCTCTCAGCCGGAATGGCGTCAGCTGCTCGCGGTCTGCGCTGCCCAAAAGATCAAACTGGATCACAGTCGTCATCGAGACGTCAAAGCCTTCATAACAGACTGGACGACTCTTTACCGGGACCAGCTGCCCGGGCGGGTGAAGATCATGATACCCGCTGGCTTGATGGTCTCGGGACAGGCAGCTGGTGCATTGGCGCACATCCTTTCCGACCTTGTACTGGAAAACTCCGGTATTACGGCGATCGAAGGCGGCATTCAAGGTCCGCACATGTCGATTCGGCTCTACGGAACCAGCGACTGGCACAAGGCAGCCACGCAATCTCCGGTAACTATGCTGGTCGGCGAGGCCGCAGAGGAAATCCGAATTAGTTCACACGAGCACATGGTTCAGCTGAGGGTGGACCTGCGGCCAAAGGTAGCCGGCAATTGGATTCTCGGGACCTGGAATAGATTCGACAAGACCGGCTTGGACTCCGACATCGGTCGGGTCCTGCATGACATCAAGAATGAGCTGCTGGCTTCCCAGGTCTCAATCGAACAGACATATCCGAGTCGAACAGCCATGCTGGCAGGACACCTCCAAGCAAGTCGGCATCTCGACACCGCGTTGATGCTCGCGATTCGCTTGGCCGACGTTTCCTTGCTGTACTCCGAGCAAATCTTGGATACGATCTCGCTGCCGACGTTCTTCAGGTCCTACCTGAACGAGAAGACGTTCTCGGTGCCGGAGACAGTTCGTCTGGTTCCTCCCACAGCGACCGAGGGCAGCGTGTTCGCAGACCAGAACGTCTTGCGCGCTGTGCTTGACAACTTGGTCAAGAACGCCATCGAAGCCATGCCAGGCGGAGGACAGATAAGCTTCGACTGGTCGGTCGAATCTGACGGCGAATTCGTGTCCATCGGGATCGTGGATTCAGGGCCCGGGGTGCCACGACCTGTAATCAACGCACTGGAGAGAGATGATCCCATCGCCAGTACAAAACGACATGGAACCGGCATAGGTCTCATGGGCTCGCGAAGGATGATGCGCGCCATGGGCGGGACGCTGGATGTCGACTCCACATCGTCCGGCGGCCGCTTTAACCTGCGGGTTCCCTCCGGCGCCAATCCGCAAGCCGACTGAAGTGAATGGATGCGATGTACGCGAATCGGATTCTCTTTGCCGACGACCAGCCAGACGTCGCGAAAACACTGACGACGCTTTTCAAAAACCCGACGACGAAGGTCGACTACGCCACGGATGGCCATCAAGCTCTCGAGAGATGCCGGACTCAGCGGTACGACCTGCTAATAGTTGATCTTCAGATGCCGCCAGGCGAATGGGGAGGGCTTTGGCTTCTTCAGACCCTCCAGGAGGCAGGGTTCAGCGTTCCCGCCATGGTTCTGTCGGGCCAAGCCGGACAGCTGGAGACCATCGAAGCCCTGCACCTGGGCGCCAAAGGATTTGTACTGAAGGATCGCGCCCAAACGGATCTCGCCCAACGCGTCGAAACATTGCTCGCCGACGTCCGCCGGGAGGCCCGCGCACTTTCGGCGCAACTGTTGCCCACGCCGCTCGCGATCCACTGCGCGCGCATTGACAGTGCCGACACTACCGTCCAGCGCCTCTACCTGACGCTGTACACATTGGAATACGCCCTGAGAACCACTTGCCTCACAGCCGCCGCGGAGGCCCGTGCCGCCAAAACATCCAGCGCACGTGCCTTTTTGGATAGGTATCTACCTGCGATGATGTCGCCTTCGATGGGTACCACCAACCAGATTTGCCGGGCAATCCCATCTGCGTTACCCACATCGCACGCAGCGCATCTGGCAAACCAGTTCGATAGTCGCCTTACCAACGACGCCATAGCGATCAGGAACGAGATAGCCCATGTCCAAATGCCATCAGCGCTGAAAGCCGACGAGCACCTTCACGCGGTGGATGCCGCTCTCGACTCATTCCTGTGCGGCGTGACTCGCGCACCACAGCCAGAAATCATCGTCCCCAACAGCCTCACGTTCGATGGCAAGCACTACAAGGTTGCCGCTTCTATCTTACGTGGATCAGGAACCGCACTTCCCCAAAGAACACTGTTTTCGGAGCGGCCCTTGGTATCGCAACACCCCTATTTGTGGCATGAAGATCCGATCGATCTATGGCCGTTCTTCACGGCGGAGCCCGGCCGCGAAGTCGGTCGGATCGACGTTGCCCTGCTTGATGGTGTCGCAGGTGGCGGCAAGCAGATGTCTCCTTCGGACCCCCTGCGGTTCATCCGGATCCAAGACGGCGAGCGGGTCCAATCCACCACAGCGACCGCCGTAGATCTCGAAATAAACCTTTCCTAGCCTAGCCAAGGGCCACCCTCGACGAGGCGGCGGGATGTGCCGCGGCAGCGGAAGTTGTCCTGAGCGCCGTCGCGCTGACCTCGGTGCCGGATTCGAGAGCACGGCCCGTTTGGACCGTCGCCAGCTCATGGAGTCCATTGAGGCCCTGCCAGAGCGGAGGGAGGCGTGCAGAGGCGGCAGAACCCAGGGTCCACGGAGCGCAGGCCGATGGCGACGGGATGATTCTCGTCTGCGACCGCATACCACTCCTTCAAATCAGATGAACGTCCATCGGTCGGATACTCGCAGGCTGATCGTCCACTTGAACTTTGTTGACCGATCTCGCAGCTTTAACGGATGTTGTGGCGAAGGCAATCCCGGCCAAACCTTCCATCCGAACTGGGCCTTCTCTCGCTAGTTGGCCGAGATCCGGACGTCCCGCATCGTGAGCTCTTCCTTAAATTCCCAGATCTAGTCGACTCCCATATGGAATGGACCCACGTACGCAAAGTTCGCGAACGCAGGCGCGCCAAATTCGTCCAAGTTGCCATCCTGGGGCTGACGGCAGTATCTACGGTCGTGCTTGGCGTCGGCGTCGTACCCAAGGCAGCTTCGTGGGCGCTTCCGTTGGTGGCTATGTCGGCGGCGGTGAACCTTCACTCCGCCTCCCCGACAGTTGCTACATTCAATGAGTCGAGGAGTGCAATCTTTCGTTTTTGTATGGCCTTTAGCTCGGCTTTCAGCCATGCGATCCGCTTATCTGGATCGCTTGGAGCCGCGCGCCCTTTTGCCGCGGGCCGGCGGATGTGTTCGTCAAGCTGTGCGCCGTACTGCTGAACTATCTCTGAAAGCTCGGCAAGGGTGGTCTTCTCGTCGCCCTCCATTGCCCAGTCAGCGGACTTGAGCCAGCTATCGGTGTCTGACATGTCAGTGGAGCCTATGGCGACCAGTTGCCATAGTTGCCGCTCCTCCTTTTGCAGCAGTTCGAGTGATGACATCGTTTCTGCCCATGACATCTCACCTTCAGACCGTTGCCGGCGCCTTGGCTCCCAAGGGCTTCGGTCCTTCCTGAGCGCGTCGATGATGGCAGCTGCCGACTCGGGCGGCCAGCCGCGTTGCCACCGTTGCCGACTGTTCCAGACCTGGAGAACAAGGTCGGTGCATGCCTGCATGACCTCTGCTTGACGGTCAGCGCTAGCGGCATTGTCGATCTGGAATACGAGCTCCGCGATGCGGAACGCGAGCCAACGTTCCAGCAATCGGGAGCTGTCCTCGCCTAATTGCTCAATTAGCTGGAGCGCCAAATCCCTTACGCGAAGATCGATGGATAGGTTGTTAGTCGTCATCTGCGGCTTCGTCCTGAGGTTGTTGGCTTTGCCAGGTGATCTCGCTACGGTCAGCGCGGCGAAGCCAGTATTGGAACGGCTCTATGTACTGGCCGGCTTTTCGGTCGTAGTTTCTCTCCGGATGGAAGGAACCGGATCCGCCGAGGATTAGGTCTGAGCCCGTCGCATCCAAATAGGAGTCCAGAAGCGACCGGCGGACAGCGATGTAGTTTCCTTTACCGGGCGTTCTGTCGTTGCTGAAATCGTAGGCGTCGTCGTCGGACCACATGCGGATGCGGGCGGCCACCGCTCCGTTTGGAAGTAGGTATTCGGTCTGGTTGTGGTTGAGGGACAGCCTTGCGAATGAAACGAAGTCGGAGCTCAGGAGCAGCCGGTCGGAGTTCGCTCGGCGGGCGAGCGGGTCGTGCGCTTCGGGTCCGTCCGTGAGGTGTTTCGCTTCAATCCAGCCCGTCAGCCGGAAACCGGGAAGCAGGATCTCGTCCTCAGGCCAGTCGTGGAGCGGGGGTATGGACTGTGGCTCCTCAAAAGTCGATAGGGCTGCCATCAGCGACAGGGATGCAGGACTGTTGACCGTTGCGGAATCGAGGTGGCCACTTGCCGTCCATCCGTGCGCTGTGAGGTCGAAATACGCCGATACGATCTCGAAATCGTCGTCGCCGTCCAGGGTTCGAAGTGAGCTCAGCAGGAGCGTCGCGGCGGCCTGTGCATCAATTTGGGCATCGGGTTGAACCGGCGGTTCAGACGTTTTTTCGTGGCCCATGAGGCGGTTCCAGGCGCCATAGGTGAGTGGATGAACGGGAATTGGCTGTAGCCTGTCCGAGACCCACGCGTCTGTGGCGCTCGGCAGATAATGCCTAAGCCAGCCTTCCCAGGGATCGTCCTCGTAGGATCCGCGGGCAAGAAGTGTGTCGCTGTCGGCCAGCTGTCCCGCGACAGTTGCCATAGCGTGGTACTCCAGATAGGTCTGCAGGGACTCGATCACGGGCAACCTGCCGTGGTCGTTGCGGATGAGCTTCCATTCTCGTTCGCCTCGCCGCGTTGCGTCGGCGCGTGCCTCGTCCTTGGTACGTCCCCACTTGTCCGTGATCAGGTCATCCGCCATGGTCGCGATGTCGTTGGTCGTGACATTATGGAATAACCTGCTGACGGGAGCCAGCCAGTACGGGATGGTGTCCATATAGTCGAAACGGAAGCGCGTATCTCCGATGTCGCGTTCTCCGCCTCTACGGGACTGCTTCTCAATGCTGCAGCCCAAGGGCTGATTGGCGAATCTGACCTGGTTCAGCAGCTCGGGTTCGACTGTTGCCGGGAAAGCGGCCTCAATCGCCTCAACGCTCATCTTGGCGAACTGCCGTATCACTGCGTGGGGAAATTCTCGGTCGACGGCCACCTGGGCCAAATGTGTTGTCAAATGCCGGATAGTGCCGGGTTTGCGATGCGCCAAACGGGCGAAGATCATGTGTAGCGCTTGGACGGCAGACATACTTCGGGGCTCTTGATCTGGAGGAAAGAAGTCGGCCACCGGATTATGGGTAAGTGAGTCCTCCGCAAGTCGCCACAGATCACTGGCGATGTGTGATCCGTTGTCGCTCTGGAGCAGGTTGACTACGGCGTGCGTGGCTCTCCATCTTGTGCGGACGTCTTCATGGCACAGCAGCGCCCATAGCAGGACGCTTGTTAAGCCAATGGCCGCCTGAGTGCCAGAGCCGGCCAGCCTTGGCGTTGCGCCCGTCTGCCTTCTCATCAGACCTGGCGACGAAAGTGCCCACTTGATTATTGCGGTGCGTCTACGGGGGTCTGGCACGAGTTCGTTCAGGGCAGAGGCGGTGGCGTAAAGGAATGGCGCGTCAAGCTCATCCAGATGGGCGCTGGTCGCGGCAAGGATCGCTGGATAGAGCTGAACGGCGTCGAGCGGTAGCGTAAGGCTGCGAACGGGATATCCATCGCGCTCTCTTTCATGAGCGAGCAGGAAGGGCCATCGATCTGTGAGCCATAAAGGCAGCCGCTCCGCCACCCATTGACTGACCCGGGAATCCGTCTGCCACATCTTGATGCACGATCCGATTACGCCGGCCACGCAGGGCGTGTAATACGCGCAATCGTCTCGCTCGGCAATAGATGCGATTGCGTCGAGGGCGGCAACACGTTCGCCCCACTTAGCCGACCTTGCGGCCGACTCGAGCGCTCTGCGCAGCAGTGGCTCACCAGCATGGTGGGTGCGCAGATAGTCAACGTCAGCAGACAGGGTACCGATTGTCGCGTTTGCTGCCCGAAGGTCGCAGTGATCGCTGTCTGACTCTGAGGTGAGGTAGGTCGAGTGGATGCGTGGGGGGTCGGGATTGAGCATGCGGATCTTAATTGCGTCGTTTTTGGCCTGAACGGCTTTGCTGATGTTCGCTTGGCCGAGCTCGGCGCATAGGTCGGCGAACCTCTGACTGGCCTCGGCGTTTCCTTGGAAAGCGATCCAGTCCCCAACAAGGCTGAGATAGTGAGCCATTCTCGCCCTGCTGGCACCGATCGACTTGTCCTGCTTGAGAACTAGTCGTGCGGTGTCGAGTAGCGGTTTGGTGCCCCGACACATCCGCAGCATCGCGATGGACTCCTCGGTAGAGATCGAGCCCGCGTCAGCGGCTGCTGGTAGGCATGCGCTTAGGCCTTGAGCGAGCCCAATACGTTCCTGCTGGTACCACCTGACCATGGTCGCAGCGCCCGCGCGTGGGTCGAGATGGGTGATCATTTGCAGTATCAGCGATGCGGGTAGATGTTCGCTGGGATCGTCGACAAGTGGCCACGCTGCTTCGAGTGCGGCAGCCAGACTCGCCGCGATATCGAACCCATCTGTGTTGCTCGCGTTGTCCGCTAGGTTAGCGACGATCCTTAAACGCCTACCGATTTCCCTGTCGATATCCGATGCGACCGCTATCGCGCGCCGGTAGATCTCCGCCGCCGCATCAGGCGAAACCTTGTACGCAAGACGGGCCGCGTCAAGAAGATAGTCTCGTCGCTCCGCGGCCGGGAGACTTGCGCGCTCCATGACGGCCGCGCCTCGGGTCAGCATTTCGAGGGCGGTATCGGTCGCGGTCTGATGTGCGATGAGTACCGTTGCCAGCCCGATAGCTACCGGGAGGTTTCCAGCACTGAACCGCGATTCGCAAGCGTCGACAGTCTGTTCGATGGCTGCCCGCACCGTGCTCATCATGTCTTCGCGGTTCTCTATCCGGGCAAGGTTGTTGTTTGCGAGGCATAACGCTTCAAGCGCGAGCCGAAACCATGCCAGCGGAACGTCCGCATACTCCCGGCTCCTGGCTAGCCGACTGTCTGCCGACGGAGTATTTTCGCCTATGTATCCAAGGAGGTCACCAACTGCCTTGGGAATGCTTTGCGTTGTTCTACTTGACGCGGCGAGTCGGCAGGTTGCGATGTGGACCATCAACGGTTGTAACCGCTCGGCCGTACTTACAAAAATCTCTTTCTGTTTCTTAGCGCGTTCTTTCTCTTTATCCGCTAGTTCCGGTGTCAATTGTTCGGCGAGGTCTTCGATTGAAGGGGCGCGACCCAGCAATGTGCTGCGCAGGACCGCGGCCCGCAGGAAGCTGCCTATCTCCCGAGCGGCCCAACGTTCGTTAAGGTACTGCGGCGCCGCCGGTGCGAGTCGTTGAAGCAACCGGCTCACCACAGCTCGGGAAACCCTATGCTGGAGCGCGATCTCGCAGAACCGCACGCCCCAGTCGGTTCGCTCGTGGCCGTAGTGATGCTTCCTTCTGTCTAGACGGCGCATAGGGAACCGGTCAATATGATGGGCGACCTGCTTAACCCATTGTGAGGGAACGGGCACTCCGGCTGTATCAAGCATGGTGATGGCTTCGGCTTGGACGACGGAGCCGGCTTTCACTAGCAGCATGCCAGCGCGAATGTCGGCCGCTGTCACATATGCCGGACACAGGGCGACTATGTGGTGCCCCACCTCTTCGACAAATTGCGGCGAGCGCCAGCGTTTGAAGTATCCCGCTGCTGCGTCAACGCCTTCAACTTTCTGAATGGCGAGGACGAGGTGAGCAACATCCTCGGCGGTGAAGTCTGCGCGAGGGAAGCCTCGACTACGCCAGCTATCGAGCCATGCGTGCGCCAGACCGATTTGCTCCGTCGCCTCAGCTGCCCTCTTCTCATCCAGGCTCAGCAACGCCGCGGCCCTCATATGCATCGCGCCACGCCAGCGACCGCTATTGTCGTCCAGGAGAATCTGAGCGATAGCCGTGGGATCGGCGAACAGTTTGGCCAGGCCCGGCTCCTGCCGGACAGTGTCAACGAGGCTGGTATCTACCCTGGCGGCGTCGCCAGCCGCGATCAGTAGCTGCACAATCTCCGCCGCGTCAATGCTGTCGGTGGTAGCGTCGTCCTGCGTCCGGGCGGCGTTCAATGCGTATCCAGTGCGCTGCCGGAATGTCTGAGCGCGCAGAAAGCCATCCGGTATGACGGCGGGTGGCCCTTCCGCGAGGACCAGATCTATCAGGCTACGCCGGTCCTTGGCCAGAAATAGGTGCTGGCCTAGATGCTGCGCTGCCTCTGGATCTGTTGCCCGCCTGGTGCGAAAGTAGGCGGCGAACTCGCTGTGCGCTGTAACGAGTTCCGGTTCAGTGACCACGTTGAGAAGATGGTGTTCGAAGTCCTCGTCTGCGAAGCCCATCTGATCGTCGACCTGTTGTAACGCCGGGGATAGGTCAACGATGAAGGATTTCAGCCGTGCTTCGCCGCCTAGAAGTGCAGATAGGGTTGAGGCGGAAGCTGGTCGAGACATTGCCGCGAGGATGGCTAGCTGCCGCCGCCGTTCGGCTGGGTCGCTTACGCTGCTAAGCGCGGTTTCGAGGACTGCATCGAAGATCTGTGGAAGTTCCAAGCGCGCCTTAGACAGAGCCTCGTCCAATGAGCTCGTTTGGCTCTTGCCCTCCACATGTTCTGAGGTGCCGATTGCATAGGCTTGCACTCGGGCAATTCCTTTGCTCGACTCGTGAAAGTCGGCGCATTGCAGGTCTGATGCCACTGGGTGCCAGACTTTCAGCATGCGGCTGCTGGCATCAAGGTCGAATGGCGGAAGCTGCACCTGTTGAAGTCCTGAAGGCGCGTTGGCTAGGACGTCGTCACGCCGACCGCTGCGCGCGGTGACGACGATACGCACGTTCTGCGGTAGCGCGATACGCCAAACGCCGTGCACAAAGCACGTTTTAGCGGCCTGCTGGGCCGCAAGCACGGCGTTATCGGCCGCATCGACGACGATCACCAGCAATGCCCCTATTGGCATGGCATCGGCCGCGGTTTGCAGCATCCGCTGAAAGCGCTGCCAGAGAATGCTGTCTGCGACGCCTGAGTCGGGCACGACAAGGGGTAGGGTACCGGTTCGAAGCGCGACTTCATTAGCTATCTGGATTAGTGCACGGGTGGAGTACCTGTCCTCTGCTGGATTGAGGTCCTGACCGTTGGCGAAACAGTCGAACACGCAAACGACCGATCCCGGCGGAAGTGTTGGTTCGAGTCCTGACATGGTGGTCGTCTTACCAATGCCAGGGCCGCCGTGGGCCAGCACCACTTGCTCGCGTCTGGCTAGTTGGGCAGCCAGTTCCTTGGCCTGACTGGTCGGCACACGTTTGGCAGGGATCACTATTCTTGCGGGATAAGGGAACAGACTCTGGATGCCGCTTGCGCCTAAGGCTTGGATCACATGCGCTTTCCTGATCCCGGCATCATTTGCTGTCTCAGGCAGCATTTGCCTACGCATGAGGTCAAGCAGATGGGTCGCGTCGAAGCCGCCCAAGGCCACCTGCGATAACTCCACGCCGAGATGGAGTTTCTGCATGCTGCGGCTTTCGGAGCCGCATCCGGTGAGATCCAAGCACCGCACGAAGTCCGCGAACTCAGCGGCGGCAAGGCCGCTTGCCTTTCGAAGCTTGTCGTACGCGGCACGCTGTTGTGCGGAGAGCCGCGAGCGGAGCGGCCCCAAAGCGGTTCCGGCAGATTTTTGTGAGAGTATAAGGCTAACGGTGGCTAGGAGCTCCCCGACTTCGGTGTCCAGCGGCTGATTGCCCACTAGGCAGAAGGTTGCTTTCTCCAACCGGCGCTCAGGACTAAGGTCAGGCGATAAGCCCTCAAACATTTCCGCCAGTCGCTTCATCACCGATGCTCCGCCCGCTCGGCGGACTTTAGTAAGCGTGGCAACGGTCCACATCGTGCCAGCATGGAGGGTGCTGTACTTTAGCTGGGAGAAGACCACGCGATTAGCGTCGCGGATTGTCGACCCACCGTAGTATTCCGCGAGGTCACACCCAAGATATGAGGCTGCTTCAAGTTCGTCGGCGGGGTTCGGTCCTTCAAGCCGAACCAGTTCAAGACCGGACCGAGGGTCAAGCAGCGTGAGTGCCCGCCGGGCGGCCCAGAGCAGATGGAAGTCGTCGCCGGCCCGCGATTCGCGCACCATCGGAACGTCCTCCTGTCGAGCTGCCGAGCGAACCTGGACAGCTTAGCCAAATCGTTGCTGCGAGACGTAATGGCGCGCTCACCCTTAGCACGAAAGCGTTAGGCGACCCGCCCGCCAAGATCCTCTCGCCTAGCTTCAGGAGGTTGTGTGCTGCACCCAATAGCAATAGCCGAGCCCGTTTCACAGCTAATGCCATAGATCGAGTTTAACGTCGCCCGGAACCTTGTCGCCTCGCAGGCCGCGCCAGCTGGGGTGGCGCATGGTGCGGTCCGAGGATGAAAGCTGCGGTATTGGACCTCACCTACCAGCCGCGGCTGGACCCAGTGTGCGCGGTGAAGCGTATATCGCCGGCACTGGCCGACCAGAGGCGGGTGAGCTGCTGGTTTCCAGTTGCAGCTGCTATTTCAGCTGGGTGATCATGGCTTGGGCGACGCCGGTACCAACAGCGCCGGTGAAGTGGGGAAGGCCGACGGTGTCGTGGGCGGCGAGCAGCAGTGAGCCGATGGGTCCGGCTCGTTCGCCCGGCCGCCATCCGATGACGTTTCCTTCTTGGAATTGGTTGATCGGCACGTTGATCCAGCTTCGTGAGCGCACGCCGGGCTGGTAGGTAGAGCTGGTTGCTTGGTCACGATCCCCTCGAGTCCATGAGCTCGCGCTGCGTCGAGAATGCCCTCGCCGGGCCGTCGAACCGCGGTGAGATTTGCATGGGGCCAGGGCCGAGCCGGACTGGCTTCGAGGGCTTCGCGCCGGCGCGTGTTAGCTCCAGGCGGTCACCGGGGTGCCGTCGATTGCGAGTGGATCGAAGCAGCAGAACGACACCGGCACTTTGGCTGGCAGCGCCGGTGCGCTGATCCAGGTGGCGCCGTCGTACGGGCTGCGCCATGAACCGCCGATCGGGTCGCAGACGGAGTTGACGGTCACGTTGGTGCCGTCACGTTTGAGGACCGTCTCGCGGGTGTTGCAGCTGCCGGAGATTGTGATCTGGTCTGGGATAGGTCGTGCTTGTAGGTGGAGCTGTGGGACTCGGCCGCGACAGTTAACGAGGCCAGCCGGCTGGCGGCGGTAGCGGCCGACGGGATGTTCGGCGGCGTCGCTTCGGCGGGCGTCGCGGTGGCGATCACGACGGAGGCGGCGCTTACAGCGATGGCGAGTGCAGCCTTGAGGGTTCGGGCCCACGGGTACTCCTGCCTACCCGCCGCTGCGGCCGGTAGAGGGTATCCGGCGGGAACGCGGCGCGGATGGACAGCATGGCGTATGCGACGCCCAAGATCGCGTCCTGCGGCCGCGAAACGGCGATCCCCGGCGATGATCCGGTGTCCAGCGAGGACGATGGAGTTGACGGCACCGGTTATCATGCCGGGACCGACTGTTGGATGAGCGAGTAGGTCGTATGACAGTTCGCACGCTTGATCGTTTTGAACCTCTTGTCGAGGTAACGGTCGTAATTGGGTACAAGGCTTGGCCCGGCGGTGTCCCGGTCCAGGCGCACATCGGTCATTTCGGCCTTCCCCTCGAGGCGGCTATCGAGGTTGAGCACCAAGTCGAGGATCTGATCCGCGGGAGAAGCCTGCTTTATACCTTCCAAGTGAGGCGTGGTAGATCGAGTTGGGGCGGAGACGGCGGGCCGTTCCAAGAGATCGTCCTTTATGTCGCCGAAGAGGGGTTCAAGACGGCCATTGAAGCAGCCGTCGCTGCCCTGTTTGCGAAGCTCTGGAAAATGCACAAGGCGTGCGAGGGCACTGCCGAACCCGGTGACCATCCGGTGCCTCCCAGGACCGCTGCGGAAGCGGCAGCGTTCGCCCGCTGGATTGTTATGTCGAAGTACGGCGGAACCGCGGCGGCGATGGAACCTGTGTTTGAACAAGATGAGGAGCTTGAACTGATCGGCGACGCAGTAGACCTTGAGTCCGGCGGATGGACCTTCACGTTTCGTGACAGAGCCGGTGTGCGTTACCGCATCGGTATCGGGCAGATTGAGGGAGTCCAGACTGCGACGTTCATCGAACGACTACTCGAAGCCGACGTCTAGTTTTCCAATGTCATGCTATGGTCTGGCCGCGCACCGGCCGCCAGCTGGTGCGGCCACCAAGTCGCAAGAAGGACGGCGGCACTGACGGGATCCTTGTGATCAAGCCCATCTGGACCCAGCACGCAGAGTGGACCCTGTGGTTCCAGGTAGGCAGCGAATGCCTCGGCGTTTGGGGTTCGTGTCGCTACCGAGTTGAACTCCAACGGCACTCGACGGACTCGTTTGACCTCGGCGTTGGAGTTTGGTGTGTGTCCGGATCGACACAAACCAATACCCAACAGCAACTTCTGATACTGACGACGCTGATCCCGTTGGCCTAACGCGATTTGGTAGCCCAGGCGGAAAAGTTCACCTCGGACGCGGCGATGACCCCAGGTCGGGTTCTCCGCGGTCAGATGTATCACCAGCGAAGGCAGTTCCCGGTCGATTGGTGGTCGGTCGGGATGTGCGTGTGGACGGTCCAATTTCGGTGATCAGCTGGCGATGCCAGCGCAGAAGCGTGGCTGGGGTGACGAGGAACGTCGGCGACTGTGGTCGGGGAAGGAGGCGTGATAGCGCTGTCGGCAGGACCCCTTCGGCTGGTTACAGCTCGGGGCGGCGTATCTGTCGGCGCAGTATCGCGATCTGATGGCACAGCACGAGAAGTTCGACGTCCCTGGCGCCGCCGTCGCGGGCGAGCTGGGTTAGCATCTGCAGAATTTGGCGTAGGAGCAGGTAAACGAACGAGGCTGACATGCCCGTATCGTCACCGCCTACATGCCCTGAACCGGCGCACGAAAACCGCACGTCACAGGAGACGAACGGATTTACGAGCCCACAGGGTCGGTTTCTTCCAGCATGTCGATAACTTCGATGCTCCTACGAGCGCATGGTGGATGGCGGGGTCACCTTAGTTACACACGATCCTGGTCTGCGACTTCTTGACCGCCGACACCGTCCTATTCAAACGGATCTACGTCCGGTTGTTTATCCGGCTCGCTACGCGACAGACCGTGATGTGAACAGGGTCAACTACATTCACGGAAAGCAGTTAGAGCGTTATTCAGTCGATGCTGATCGATGGACTTTAACGGGACGTGTCGCTCGACCAGGAAAAGCGTCCTAAATGGACGCGACGGCCGCGTTCGGGTAGACCTCCTGGTCTGTGACCACACAGAAAATCTTCGCCGACCGGCCGTCGCGGGTCGAGAATATGACGGGTCTGACCTGCGATCAAGTTGACCGGCTCGTCCTCGACGTGTACGCCGCCGGCGACCTGGTGTCGGCGATCATGAAATTCCCCCGGTTGGGCGGGTTCGCGCTCACGTAATTCCCCACCGTGTGGCGGTGCCGCTCACGTAATTCCCCATGGGGAACGTGAGCGGGCCGGTGCCGGGGTGGTCCTCGCGATCAAGCAGAGTTCTCCCTCGTCTGTTCAGGGACGAGGGAGCCGATGGCGAGGAGAAGTTTTACCGTGGTGGACATTACGGAGATCTTGACGCACTGGCATGCGGGAAGAT
>NZ_QJUG01000164.1 GCF_003426775.1 Allorhizocola rhizosphaerae
GGCGAAGTTTCCGGGCTGAAGCAGGGACAGGCGCGGCTCGAGGGCGAAGTTTCCGGGTTGAAGCAGGGACAGGCGCGGCTCGAGGGCGAAGTTTCCGGGTTGAAGCAGGGACAGGCGCGGCTCGAGGGCGAAGTTTCCGGGCTGAAGCAGGGACAGGCGCGAATCGAAGACCGCATGACGCGGATCGAAGACCGCATGACACGGATCGAGGATCGGATCGAAGGGCTCGAGGCGCTCGTCCGAAAGGGCTTCGGGATGGAGGCCGATCAGTAGCGGAGGTGTTCTGACCGGCTCGGGCGATGGGTTGGCCGGGCCGGTCAGCGCGTGGGCAGTGGCGGCCGGTGGCGCGGTCGCGTGAGGCATCTAGGATGCCGGACATGAGTTGGGTGGTGGGCGTGGTTGCCATAGTCGTGGCGGCCGCTTCCTATGTCACCTGGACGGCCACGCGCGTGGATCGGCTGCATGCCCGGGCCACCGCCGCGGGCAGGGCGCTGGACGCGCAGCTCGTGCGGCGCGCGGCGACCGCGGCCGTGCTGGCAGAGGAGCGCGGGAGCACGGATCTTTACGGCGCTGCCCGGGCCGCGATTGACGCGCGGCCCGACGACCGGGAGGCGGCGGAAAACGATCTGACCCGCATGCTGCGCAAGCAAGAGCTCGACTTGAACGACGAGAACAACCAGGCGGTGATCGCGGCCAGCCGGCGGGTAGCCTTGGCCAGGCAGGTGCACACCGATCTGGTCCGCGACGCGCTCGCGGCCCGCTCAAGACCGCTGGTGCGGTTGTTCCGGATGACGCGCAGGCACCCCGCGCCGCGCTATTTTGACATCGACGATCCCACGCTCAGCTCTATGGCCTAGGTCACAAGTCGGTCCACGCGCCTTTGATTGGCGCTGGGAGAGGGCCAATCCCACTTTCTAGCATGGGGATGTCCATCCCCATGGTTGTGAGGAGAGTTTCTGGCATGTCCGCAGAAGTCAGCACAGGCACGGCCCGGGTCAAGCGGGGCATGGCCGAGATGCTCAAGGGCGGTGTGATCATGGACGTGGTCACCGCCGAGCAGGCGAAGATCGCCGAGGACGCTGGTGCGGTGGCCGTCATGGCGCTGGAGCGGGTTCCGGCCGACATCCGCGCGCAGGGCGGCGTGTCGCGCATGAGCGACCCCGACATGATCGACGGCATCATCAAGGCCGTCTCGATTCCGGTCATGGCCAAGGCCCGGATCGGCCATTTCGTTGAGGCGCAGGTGCTGCAGGCCCTCGGCGTGGACTACGTCGACGAGTCCGAGGTGCTCACACCGGCCGACTACGCAAACCACATCGACAAGTGGGCGTTCACCGTGCCGTTCGTGTGCGGCGCCACCAACCTGGGCGAGGCCCTGCGGCGCATCACCGAGGGCGCGGCCATGATCCGCTCGAAGGGCGAAGCGGGTACCGGAGACGTCTCCAACGCCACCACCCACATGCGCAAGATTCGCGCCGAGATCAAGCGCCTCACCTCCCTGCCCGAGGACGAGCTCTACGTCGCGGCCAAGGAGCTGCAGGCGCCCTACGAGCTGGTCAAGGAGGTCGCCCACACGGGCAAGCTGCCGGTCGTGCTGTTCACCGCCGGCGGGATCGCCACACCTGCCGACGCCGCGATGATGATGCAGCTGGGCGCCGAGGGCGTGTTCGTGGGCTCGGGCATCTTCAAGTCGGGCAACCCGGCCCAGCGGGCCGAGGCCATCGTCAAGGCGACCACCTTCTACGACGACCCCGACGTGATCGCCAAGGTGTCGCGCGGGCTCGGCGAGGCCATGGTCGGCATCAACGTCGAGGAGATCCCGCAGCCGCACCGTCTCGCGGAGCGTGGTTGGTGAGTGTCGTCGGTGTGCTGGCGCTGCAGGGTGACGTCCGTGAGCACCTTGCGGCGCTGGCCGAGTGTGACGTGATCGCCCGCCCGGTGCGGCGGCCGGCCGAGGTCGCCGAGGTCGATGGACTGATCATCCCGGGTGGCGAGTCCACCACGATGAGCAAGCTGGCGCAGACGTTCGAGGTGTTCGATCCGATCCAGCAGCGGATCAAGGAGGGCATGCCCGTCTACGGCTCGTGTGCCGGCATGATCATGCTGGCCGACCGCGTGCTCGACGGGCGGCCCGATCAGCGCAGCTTCGGCGGGATCGACGTGACCGTGCGCCGCAACGCCTTCGGGCGCCAGGTGGACTCGTTCGAGGCACAGGTCAATTTCGATGGCGCGCCGTTCCCGGCGGTGTTCATCCGCGCCCCGTGGGTGGAAGAGGCCGGGCCGGAGGTCGAGGTGCTGGGCCGCGTCGAGGGCGGAACCGCCGACGGTAGAATCGTCGCGGTTCGGCATGGTCACCTGCTGGCCACCTCCTTCCATCCGGAGTTGACTGGTGACCTCAGGGTGCACCAGCTGTTCGTGGAGATGGTGCGGTTCGCGCGGGAGGGTTAAATGTCCGGCCACTCAAAGTGGGCGACGACCAAGCACAAGAAGGCCGTGATCGACGCCAAGCGGGGCAAGCTGTTCGCGGGCCTGATCAAAAACATCGAGGTGGCCGCGCGCAACGGGGCCGACCCGGCGGGCAACCCCACCCTCTACGACGCCATCCAGAAGGCCAAGAAAAACTCCGTGCCCAATGACAACATCGACCGCGCGGTCAAGCGCGGCTCGGGGCAGGAGGCGGGCGGCGCCGACTGGCAGACCATCATGTATGAGGGCTACGGGCCCAACGGCGTGGCGATCTTGATCGAGTGCCTCACCGACAACCGCAACCGGGCCGCGGCCGAGGTGCGCACGGCGCTGACCCGCAACGGCGGCACGCTGGCCGACCCGGGCTCGGTGGCCTACCTGTTCTCCCGCAAGGGTCAGGTCATCGTGCCGAAGAGCGGACTGTCCGAAGACGACGTTCTGCTGGCCGTGCTGGAGGCGGGCGCGGAGGAGTGCAACGACCTCGGCGAGTCGTTCGAGGTGATCAGCGAGCCAAGCGACCTGATCCCGGTGCGGTCGGCGCTGCAGGCGGCGGGCATCGACTACGAGTCGGCCGAGACCACCTTCGTGCCCAGCGTGCAGGTGCCGCTGGAGGAGGAGGGAGCCCGCAAGGTGCTCAAGCTGGTCGACGCGCTCGACGACTGCGACGACGTGCAGAACGTGTTTGCCAACTTCGATGTGCCTGACGACATCATGGAAAAACTCGAGGCCTGACGCTCGGGAAGTTCCCACGAAACTCCGACACACCGTTGTCGCCGACGCCGGCCAGGCTGAGCTCCGATACCTGAAGGAAGCAGGAGGAGGAGCATGGTGGGCATGGATAGGGTCGCCTGGTTCGAGGTGGCCGCGCACGACGCGGATGGGGCGCAGGAGTTTTTCGGCGAACTGTTCGGCTGGACGTTCGCCCCGGACCCGGTGTCGGCCGGCGCGGGGATGGACTATCGGCTGATCACCTATCGTGACGGCGAGGAATCCGTGGGAGGCATCTTCGGCACTGGCGGTCAGATGCCGGATCACGCCGTGTTCTCGGTTGTCGTCGTCGACGTGGCCGAGACGTGCGCGAGCGCGCAGCAGCTCCTGGCTGGCGCGGCGCTTCGAGGTCAGCGTCCGCACGATCGAGCGCGATCTGGCGGCCCTGCAGCAGTCCGGCGTGCCCATCTGGGCGCGTCACGGCCGCCGCTGTTACTGCCTGGACGCGTCGATGACGTTGCCCCCGCTGAATTTCACGCCGAGCGAGGCAGCGGCGATCGCGGTGGCCTTGGCAATGGCCGGGCCGGTGCCATTCGGCTCGGCAGCGCGCAGCGGTATGGCCAAGATCGCGGCTGCGATGTCCCCGGCCGCACGCGATCGCGCGGTGGAGATTGTCAGCCGGGTCCGGGTGTCCGAGCAACTCGTGCGTGCGCCCGGTGAGCGGATCGTCTCCGCGGTGGCCGATGCCCTGGCCGAGCGGCGGCTGCTCGAAATCGACTATTGCGACCGGCAAGGCGTGCTCACCCGTCGAGCCGTCGAGCCGGTCGGCTTCGTAGAGATCTTCGCGGACCGACCGTCGCGAGTAGAGACTATGACGGGCCTGACCAGCGATCAAGTCGACCGTCTCGTCCTCGACGTCCATGTGCGAGCAGACCTGGACCCAGCCCGCCGCCGCGTCGTAGGCCCCTACCGCACTGTACTGATCGTGCTGCTCTACCTACGCCATAACCTCTCCCAGGCGCTGCTTGCAGAGCTGTTTGGCTGCTCCCAGCCGACCGTGTCACGCCTGATCAGCCGCCTCACACCAATGATCACCATCGTGCTCACGCCGAACGCCGAACAGGTAGCCGAGCGCGAGCTTCGCTCCACCGTGCGCATCGACGGGTTCCTCGCCCCGACCGGTGACCGGCGCAAGGACACCTACACCTCGGGCATGTACTCGGGCAAAGCGCCACGCCTGCGGATTCAACATCCAGGTCGTCGGCTCCTGGCACGGCACCCTCGTCATGACCGGAAAGCCCATGCCCGGCTCGATGAACGACGCCAAAGCCTGGCGCGAATCCGGCTTGGCCCAACGATTCGACGGTCGGCTACACACCGACGGTGGTCCCGGCGGCTTCGCCGACACGCCTACACCGGCACCGGCCTGTGCATCCCCCTGCGCAAACCCAAGGGACAGACGCCGACCCAGTCGGCACGTGGGTACAACCGGATGATCGCCTCCCGCCGCGCCAACATCGAACGCGTCATCGCCACTTGAAAAACTGGAAACTCCTGGCCACCGGCTACCGCGGCCTGCTCGACCGGTTCCCAACCTTCCTGGACGCCATCACGAGACTCGAAATCTACCGAGTCTCATGATGAACCCTCATGGGACGACAGCAACGGCGTCGACCTCGACGAGCTGGCCCCGATAGCCGAGCACCGTGACGCCGAGAAGCGTGCTCGGCGCGTCGTGGTCGCCGAACCGAGCGCGCACCACGTTCCAGGCCGCAACGAGGTCGGCCTGGTCAGTGCTCGCGACGTAGACAGTCGTGCGCACCACGTCGGTGAGCGCAGCCCCCGCCGCCTGCAGCGCCACCTCAAGGTTGTCCATGACCTGCCGCGCCTGCCCGGCGACGTCACCAGGCGCCACAACCCGGTCGTGCTCGTCGATCGGACACGCACCAGCGGTGTGCACGAGCCGGCCACCGGCCGGGACTACCGAGGCGTAGGCGTACGGCACGGCATCGGTCAGGCCGCTAGCGCGGATCAGTTCCACAGACATGGCGCCGACTGTGTCACCTCCGCCGCCACGACGCCACCAAATTCACGGCAGCGTCAGCGGATGCGCACGCTTGGGACCCGACCAGCTCCCGATCCTCCTCGACGCCATCAGCAAACTGGAGATCTACCGAACGTTACGATTATCGATTGAATAACGCTCTTAGCGCTCTTGGGCTTGTTGGGAAGGAATAATCAGCAGGTGGGCTTTAGTGGATTCACGGATGAGGCGACGCTCTTTTACGAGGGTCTGATGGCGGACAACTCGAAGACGTACTGGACGGCGCACAAAGACGTCTACGAGCGGGCCGTGCGCCGGCCGATGCAGGAGCTGCTCGACGAGCTGGCCCCGGCCTTCGATGCCGACGTGACGCTGTTCCGGCCCTACCGGGACGTGCGGTTCAGCAAGGACAAGTCGCCGTACAAGACGCATCAGGGCGGGTTCCTTGAGGTCGTGTCCGGCGTGGGCTACTACGTGCAGATCGATGCGGAGGGAGTGCTTGTCGGGGGCGGATTTCACGCCCACGATCGCGAGCAGATCGCCCGCTATCGGTCCGCTGTGGACGCTCCCGGCTCGGGCAAGCAGCTTGCCGACATCGTTGGCAAGCTGGAAAAGGCGGGCTTCGAGATCGGCGGGGAGCAGGTGAAGACGCGCCCGCGCGGGGTCGCGCCGGATCACCCGCGGCTGGATCTGATGCGGCGCGAATATGTGACCGCGGGCCGCAAACTGGCGCCAGAGCAGGCGACGGTGGCGTCGGTGAAGAAGGACTGGCGCAGGCTCGTTCCGCTGATCGAATGGGTGCAGGAGAACGCACCGCCCACTTAGGATGCTCCGCGTGAACACCCCGCAAGATTCGAGTTGGGGCGACGAACAGACGGGCGCGATGCCCCTGTTGTCGCCGCCAATGCCGCCACCGATGCCCCCGCCCGGATCGTCGTATGACATCGGGTTGTCCAACACCCCGTTGCCCCCGCCTCCGCCATATCCGCCCCAGCCCTCGTACACCAGCGGCACGACGCAGATGCCGACCGCGTTCGTGTCCAACCTGCGCGCCGAGATCCGTCAGCTGGAGGGGTACTTCGCCAAGCAGACGCGCAAGTTCCGGTGGTACGGCACCGCCACACTGCTGTGCGCCGCGGCCGTGCCCGTGATGGTCGCGGCCGACGCTTGGCCGTGGTTGGTTGCCCTGTCAGGCGCGGTCGCGGCGATCTCCGGGTCGGTCCAGACCCTGTACCGCTTCCAGGATTCGGGGCTGAGCGCGATGAGTCTGGCCAACCGGCTGGAGGCGGAGCTGGTGCGCTACGAGACCGGCACCATGCCCTATGCGGGCGGTCCGGGCGGCGGCAACTTCAACAATCTCGTCGATCGCGTGACCACGCTGCGCGAGGAGGCGAGCGCGAGTTTCCACGGCGTGTGGAGCAGCGCGAGCATCAAGAGCTAACCGATATCCACCGGGCCGCCGGTGCGCCAGTACAGCCCGTCGGCCCGCTCCATGAGGCCGGCGTCGATCAGGTAGCGCCGAAGCGATACCCAATCCGTCTCATAGAAGGCACGAAGCACGGCGTCCACCTCCCGCTCGGGGTAGCGCACGCCGGGCTCGAAAGCGCACACGATGTGTTCGAGGATCACCCGCCGCTTGCCGGCCCGGGCGGGCATCGCCACGAGCCGGCCGTCCTTGTCCAAGAAGGTGTTGAGCACCTTCTCGTCAGCGGACCTCATAGAGACCCTTCAAATAGCCGGGCCCGTAGTATTCTTCGAGCTCCTCCAGCGTCTCGGGGGTGTTTTGCACCACCTTGACGATGCGGGCGTGGCTGGGCAAGGTGTCCGGCGCCCAGGACGCGGGCTGCCACAGCTCCGAGCGCAGGAAAGCCTTGGCGCAGTGGAAGAAGATCTGGTCGATCTCGACGACGACGGCGAGCACCGGCCGGTGTCCCTTGACGATCATCTGGTCGAAGTAGGGTGCGTCCGACACGAGGTGGGCGCGCCCGTTGATGCGCAACGTCTCACCCCGGCCCGGGATCAGGAAAACCGTGCCGACGTGCGGGTTGCTCAGGATGTTGAGGTAACCGTCGGCGCGCCGGTTGCCCGGCCGCTCCGGGATGGCGATCGTGGTGTCGTCGATGACGTGCACGAATCCCGGCGGGTCGCCCTTCGGCGAGACGTCGCAGTTGCCGGCGGCGTCGCTGGTGGCGATGAGGCAGAAGGGCGAGCGGGAGAGCCACAGGCGGTCCATCTCGTGCAGCCGGGTGCGCTCCTTGGAGACCGCGCGCCCTTTCGGCTCACCGAGCAGCGCGCGCAGCTCCGCCTCCGTCGTGATCTTCATATGTGTACCCTATCGCGCCACACAAGCGCGTTAGTGCTCGTGTCGGGCCAGCTTGCGCGCGCCGGCCACGTATCGGTCGGTCATCCGCTCCTGCATGAATGTCGTGATTGGACCACCGAGCCGGGCATACCACGCGGCGTGCCGGCTGAAGGCCCGCACCGCGAAGCGCACCTGGCCCTCGCCAGACAGGGTCGCCTCGAACGCTTCCTCGCCCCGCGCGGGGTGCCCGGGAAGCGTGCCGAACCCGTACCCATACGCGCCGGGCTCGTCACGCACCCACACCACCTGGCACGGGATGCGCAGGAAGCCCAGCGTTGCCACGAACCGCTCACCGGCAACCGGCCCGCCCAGGGAGCGCACCCGCATCCCGGCCAGGCGGTGGATCCGCCATTGCCGCATGCCATCGCGCACGGCGGCGAAGGCGGCCTCGCCGCGCCCGACGACCACATCGCGCCGCACGTGCCGGTAACCGCCCGGCATGTCTCCGCCGCGCGTCCCCCCAACCTCCGAATAGGTGAGCACTACACGATCTTAACCGGCTACTGAAAGTAGCGACAGCGCTCAATATTGCTAAACATCTCTGTGATCGCATACGTTCCTCTCCGACCCGGTTATCCCCGGGCGGGACAAGGGAGGGACAAGTGACAAAAGGTCTACGCGCCGCATTCAGGGCAGGAGTTGTGGCGCTCGTCGGCTTCGCGATGGCCGGGTTGGCGGCCACGCCCAGCCACGCTGAAGACGACGGATACGTCTGGCCACAGGTCGTCGGGGGCACGCCCGCCGCACAGGGCGAGTTCCCATGGATGGTCCGCCTCTCGATGGGCTGCGGCGGCGCCGTCTACACACCAACGCTCATCCTGACCGCCGCGCACTGCATCAGCGGCAGCACCGGCCCCAACACCTCGATCACCGTGACGTGGGGCGCGGTGGACCTGCAAGACCCCAACCGCGTGACCCGGCAGTCGAACTACGTGTTCAAGGCGCCCGGCTACACCAGTGTCGGCAACGGCAAGGACTGGGCACTGATCCGCATCTCCCAGCCGCTCAACTCGCCGGTGCTCAAGCTCGCCACGGACACCTCGCTGCACAACGGTGTCTTCACCGTGGCCGGCTGGGGCGCAGCCCAGCAGGGCGGCGCACAGCAGCGCTACCTGCTCAAGGCCGACGTCCCGTTCATCTCCGACACGCAGTGCGCCAGTGCGGGTAGCTCCTACTCCTCGCTGATCTTCAATGAGATGATCTGCGCGGGCAACTGGGACAGCGGCGGCGTCGACACCTGCCAGGGCGACTCCGGCGGCCCCATGTTCAAGCGCAACGCGGCCAACGAGTGGATCCAGGTCGGCATCACCAGCTGGGGCATCGGGTGCGCGCAGCCGCGCAACCCCGGTGTCTACACCGAGGTGCGCTACTTCGCCAACGACATCTGCTCGGCGGCGGCGTCGCTTGGCGGCTGCCAGGGCGGCATAGGCGTGAGCAACCCCGGCAACCAGAACAGCACGGTCGGCACGGCCATCACCCCGGTGAACCACACGGCCAGCGGCGGCACGGCGCCGTACACCTTCACGGCCACCGGCCTGCCGCCAGGCCTGTCCATCAGCTCGTCCGGCACGGTCAGCGGGACCCCGACCACGGCCGGCAGCTACAACGTCACGGTGACGGCGACGGACAGCTCGTCGCCCGCCAAGACCGGCAGCGCGTCCTACACGTGGACGGTGAGCGGGCCGCCCATACCGGGCTGCACCCAGACCAACGGCACGGACGTGCAGATCCCCGATCTGTCCACTGTGGAGAGCACCATCACGGTCACCGGCTGCACGGGCAACGCGTCCGCGACGTCCAGCGTTCCGGTGAACATCGTGCACACCTACATCGGTGATCTGGTGGTCACGCTGGTCGCGCCGGATGGCAGCACCTATGTGCTGCACAACCGCGCGGGCGGCAGCGCCGACAACATCAACCAGACTTATCAGGTCAACCTGTCCAGCGAGGTGGCCAACGGCGTGTGGAGGCTGCGGGTACAGGATGCGGCTTCCTCGGACACCGGCTACATCAACTCGTGGGGCGTCGGCCTCGGTGGCGGGACGCCCGCGTGCAGCGGCACCAACAACACCGACGTTCAGATCCCCGACAACACGACGGTCAACAGCTCCATCGCGATCGCGGGTTGCTCAGGCAACGCGTCGGCGACGTCGACCGTGGCCGTGAACATCGTGCACACCTACATCGGTGATCTGGTGGTCACGCTGGTCGCGCCGGATGGCAGCACCTATGTGCTGCACAACCGGGCGGGCGGTAGTGCCGACAACATCAACCAGTCGTATCAGGTGGACCTGTCGAGCGAGGCCAAGAACGGCAACTGGACCCTGCGGGTGCAGGACGCCGCCACGGCCGACACGGGCTACATCAACTCGTGGACCATCAACCTGTAGGCGCGTAAGACAACCCGGACTTTCAGCTCGGCTGGAAGTCCGGGTTCATCTGGATGACGGAGAAGTATGCGCCCTGCGGGTCGTGGACGATGGCGAACCGGCCGAACGGGGTGTCGGACGGCTCGACCGTCACCGTGCCGCCGAGCTCCTTCACCCGCGCGGCGGTGGCGTCGCAGCCGGCCACCTGGATGTAGTTCATCCAGTGGTTCGGCAGATCGGGCGGCCACTGCTCGCCCTCCATCACCATCATCCCCGCTGCGGGCCCATCGCCCAGCTGGAACGTGGTGTACGGGTTGGGTCCCTCCCGCTCGGTGAACGTCCAGCCGAACACCTTCGGGTAGAAATCCTTGCCCACCTTGGGTTCTCGGGTAGTCAGCTCCGACCAGCAGTAGGTGTTGTCGACGCCGAACAGTTCGCCGCCCGGGTTCTTGCCCGCCTGCCACACGGCGAACGCCGCGCCCGACGGGTCCACGAACACCGCCATGCGCCCGTAGTCGAGCACATCCATCGGCGGGACCAGCACGGTGCCGCCCGCCTGCTCGACCTTGACGGTGGTGGCGTCGGCGTCGTCGGTCGCGACATACATCGTCCACACCGGTGGCGTGCCCGGAGCCATGGCCGGCCCGACGCCGGCGACCTGCTTGCCGTCCTGCAGGAACAGCGTGTAGCCCATCGCCTCGGGCTCAGGTGAGACCTGCGTGGTCCAGCCGAACAACCGGGAGTAGAAGTGTCGCGCGGCTTCGACATCGGTGGTCTGTAGATCGATCCAGCTTGGCATGCCTGATGGATTGGCCATGCACCCGATCTTCGCACCGATTGGTCCGCTCGGTGCTCCAATCAGTGTTGCGTGTCACAATCGATACGAGACGGTTCCGTATCGGAACTACGAAGCGTAATGTCCCTGGGCGTGACTATAGAAGGAAACACGGGGCACCCGAGGCGCTGGGCGATCTTGAGTGTGATGGTCGTCAGCCTGCTCGTGGTGGTGTTGGACAACACGGTGCTCAACGTCGCGATGAAAACGCTTGCCGACCCGGTGCACGGCCTAGGCGCTACGCAGAGTCAGCTTGAGTGGGCCATCAATTCCTACACCCTTGTCTTCGCCGGGCTGCTGTTCAGCTTCGGCGTGCTCGGCGACCGCTGGGGCCGCAAGCGCATGCTGGTGACCGGTCTCGTGCTGTTCGCGATCGCGTCCCTGTTGTCCGCCTATTCGCAGGATCCTGGCCAGCTCATCGCCGCGCGGGCGTTCATGGGTCTCGGCGGTGCGGCCATCATGCCCGTGACGCTATCGATCATCTCCAACGTCTTCGACCCGCGGGAGCGCGGCAAGGCCATCGGGATCTGGACCGCGTCGGTCGGTCTCGCGGTCGCCATCGGCCCACTGCTCGGCGGCTTCCTGCTGGAACACTTCTGGTGGGGATCGGTCTTCCTGATCAATGTGCCGATCATCGCGGCCGGTCTCGTCGCCGTCTTTTTCTTGGTACCGGAGTCGCGCGACCCCAACCCGGGCCGGGTTGACTACCCGGGAGTGGTGCTGTCCGTGGTCGGTCTCGTGTCGCTCACCTACGGCATCGTCGAGGGCGGCGAGCATGGCTTCGGCCAGCCTTCGGTGTGGGCGTTCATCCTCGGCGGCCTCGCGATCCTGGCAGTGTTCCTGTGGTGGGAGGCGCGCACGACGCACCCGTCGCTGGACGTGAAGCTGTTCAAGAACCCGGCCTTCTCCGCCTCCATCGCGAGCATCGCGCTGATGTTCTTCGCCGCCATGGGCTCGTTCTTCTTCGTGAGCTTCTACCAGCAGTTGGTCCGTGGCTACTCGCCGATGGAGTCCGGCGCGATGCTCGTGCCGTTCGCCGTGGCGCAGATGGTTTTCGCCCCGCTGTCCATGACCATGGTGAAACGCTTCGGGGTGCGGATGGTCTCGGCGGTGGGCATCTTCGTGTCTTCGGCCGCCTACGGCTCCATCGTGTTCTGGGACGCCGAAACCTCGGTGCTGACGATCGTGCTCACGTTCCTGGTGATGGGTGCGGGCATCGCCAACGTGATGCCGCCCGCGATGAACACCATCATGGCGAGCCTGCCGCGGGAGAAGGCGGGCGTCGGCTCGGCCGTGTCCAACACGGTCCGCCAGGTCGCCGCCGCGCTCGGCATCGCGGTGCTTGGCTCCGTAGTGATGGCGGTCTATCGTGATCAGATGGAGTCGGCCGCCGGTGCGCTGCCGGAGCAGGTGCGGGGCGCGGCCACCGAATCGGTCGCGGGTGCCTACGGCGTGGCCGATCGGCTGGGCGCGGCCGGCGCACCGCTGGTCAATGCGGCCAACGACGCGTTCATCCAGGCCATGCATTGGGCGGCTGTGGGCTCGTTCATCGTGGGCATGATCGGGGTCCTCGTGGTGTCGGTCTGGCTCCCGCGCAAGTCGGCGGCCGCGACGCAGGGCCCGGCGACGCCGCCTGAACCCACACCCGAGCCAGAGCTAGTAGGGTCTCGGCGATGACGACCCAGCAGGACGCCGGTACTGCGCGGGCGGGAGGCCGCCCGCGCAGTACCCGTGCCGACGAGGCCATCCTTGAGGCGACACTAGATCTGTTGAGCGAGGGCGTGACCGTCGATGCCATCTCCATCGAATCGGTCGCCGGCCGGGCCGGGGTGGGCAAGGCGACCATCTACCGGCGCTGGCCCAACAAGCAGGCGCTGCTCGCCGACGCCGTGATGGCGCTGAAGGGCCCGCCGCAGCAGCCGGTTGGCGACACCTTCCGCGAGCGGGTGCTGTCGTTGATGTCCAGGGCCGGGTGGGGCAACGACGAGCGGGCCACGCGAATCTTCCCGTGTCTGATGCCCGAGGTGATGCGCAGCGAGGCCGCTTACCAGCTGTGGCAGAGGGTGGTTACGGAGCCGCGCCGCGAGGTGATGCGGCAGTTGTTGCGGCGCGGCATCGCCGAGGGTGAACTGCGCGCCGACCTCGATGTCGAGGTGGCAGCGTCGGTGTTGACCGGTCCCGTGGTGCTCAACCGGGTGCTGCGCTGGAATCCGAACTTGGACGAAGACACCCTGCCGGAACAGGTCGTCGACATGGTGCTGGCTGGAATCAGCGCGCCGGGGCGTGCTTAGCCAGGAAGGCGTTGACCCCGTCGGTCGCCTCCTTGGAGCTCGGGATGAGCGCGACGCCGTGCGCGCCCGTGCCCGGCGCGATCAGCAGTTGCGCATCGGGGCTCGCCTTCGAGGACTGGTGCATCTTCTCGGCGGCCATCACATAGGTCGACTCGCCCGCGCCGGAGACGTAGAGCACGGGCATGGTGAGCTTCGGTGCCGCGCTGACCGCGTCGGCCCCGCTGAACACGCCCGGTGCGGACAGCGAGACCACCGCCTGCACCGGCGGCGTGATGGAGGCCGCCGCCTCGATGACCGCCGTGCCGCCCATAGACGCGCCCATGAGGACCACTTTGGACACTCCCTCGGCACGGATCGCCTTGACCGCCGTGGTCACGTCGTCGGACCGGCCGGGGCTGCCGCCTGGCGAGCCGCCGAAGCCCGAGAAGTCGAACGCCAGCACGCGATAGCCCTTCTCGGCCAGCTCCACGGCGTTGTCCAGCCACTGGCACACCGAGCCGCCGTTCTGGTGAGCGAGCACGATCCCGGTCGATCCGCTACCGAGCACGATCCCGACCAGTTTGCTGGGCCCGAACGTGACGTGCTTGGCGTTTCCGGTCGAGTCGGCGCAGTTGGGCCCGGCGATCGGGCCCTTGGGCGACTCCTGTGCGGCGGGCTCCGTTGCCCCTGCGCAACCTGTGGCAAGGACCAGCACGACGAGCAATTGAGGTAAAAAGCGCATGCTGAGTGAAACGTCAGGCGCTCACCAAAGGTTGAAAGCTCACGGTCGCAGCGCGAGTTTGCCCACGGTGGCACGGTTTTCGAGCATGGCGAGCACCTTGGGTCCTTCGGCCAGGTCGAACACGGTCGGCTCGCCTGGGGCGAACACGCCCACTTCTCGCAGCGCATCCAGTTCGGTCATCAGCTCGGCGAACAGGTCCGGAGCCCACCGCCCGAACAAGGCGATATGCAGGCCGATCACGTGGATCTGGTGCTTGAACACAAGGTCCGAATTGGACACGCTTGCGGGGCCTCCGGCAAGCCCCAAGACAACCACCCGGCCGGTGACGCGCTTGGTGGCGGCCAGGCTGGTGGCAAAGCTTTCCCCGCCCACGGATTCCAGGACCAGGTCGACGCCCGTCCCGCCGGTGAGCCGCGCCGCCTCGGCCGCCACGTCGGCGGTGGCGTAATCGAGCACGTGGTCGGCGCCGAGCGCCCGCACCACATCGTGTTTCGAGGCGGAGGCGGTGGCGATGACCGTGGCACCGTAGTGCTTGGCCAGTTTCACCGCGGCCTGCCCGACACCGCCGGCCGCGGCCTGCACCAAAACTGTCTCACCGGCTTGAAGCCGCCCCAAGGGTCTGAGGGCGGCCAGGGCGGTTGCCCAGTTGAGCACCAACCC
Source organism: Allorhizocola rhizosphaerae (assembly GCF_003426775.1). Classification (GTDB taxonomy): domain Bacteria; phylum Actinomycetota; class Actinomycetes; order Mycobacteriales; family Micromonosporaceae; genus Allorhizocola; species Allorhizocola rhizosphaerae. The sequence continues at coordinate 14,457 of NZ_QJUG01000164.1, forward strand.
CAGCGCCTGCTCGTCGCGCCAGCCGGTAGGCACCGTTGCCGCCCCGGCGATGGGCATGACCATGTATTGGGCGAACGCGCCGTAGCCCGTGCCGATCACGTGCCGGCCGATCTCCGCCTCGGGCACGCCGTCGCCGACCGCGACGATCTCACCGGCCGCCTCGAAGCCCGCGAGGTAGGGCGGGCGCGGACCGCCCTCGTAGATGCCGTGGGTCTGCGACACGTCGGCGAAGTTCACGCCGGCTGCGGACACCTTGATGAGGACCTCGCCCGGCCCGGGTGCGGGAACGGGCACGTCGACGAGGGCCAGTCCCTCGGGGCCGTCCAAATTGGACTGTAGCAGGGCGCGCATGTTGGTAGTCGTCACATTGGATCACCAACGCCGCGTGCCGCCGATTATGCCAGCGCCGAGGCGTGGCCGTGCTCATAGCATCCCGGCGAACCTTTCAGTAGGATGCGGTACCCGGTGACGAACTCCGGCGAATTCCGATCGAGCCCCGTCATCCCGCGCGCCGTGTGCGGCACGGCGGCCGGGGCGAGCGCCGCGCCGAACAGCGCCGGCATCAAAGATCTCGGATCCACGTCTCGCCGGATCTCACCGGCCTCGCGCAGCTCGGTGGCCATGCCGTGGAAGAACTGCGCGTCGTCGTCGGCCGCGCCGGTCAGCCCGTCGCACAGCAGGAGCCCGGGCCGGCCGACGCCCGCGAGCGGTTGGCCGCGTTCCGGCCGGCCGAACTGGATGCGATCGCGAGGTTCCTCGCCTTCGCCCTGGACAACCAGCGCCGTCACGCCGACCGCCTGCGCCGCGTAGACTAATGTGTCGTACGTGCGTTCGGTGCGTGTGCTGGGAGTTGACCCGGGTCTGACCCGCTGTGGTGTGGGTGTTGTCGAGGGCCTGCCCGGGCGCCCATGCTCGCTTGTGGACGTTACGGTGATCACGTCTGAGCCGTCCTCCGATCTGGCGGAACGGCTGCTCAATCTGGACCAGTGCCTGGCCGAGCTGATCGCCAAGCACAAGCCCGACAGCGTCGCCGTCGAGCGGGTGTTCAGCCAGCACAACGTGCGCTCGGTGATGGGCACCGCGCAGGCGTCGGCCGTGGCCATCCTGGCCGCTGCTCGTGTCGGGCTGCCCGTGCATACTTACACTCCGAGCGAGGTCAAGGCGGCCGTGACCGGCTCGGGCCAGGCCGACAAGCGCCAGATGACCACCATGGTGACCCGTCTGTTGCGTTTGGACACACCGCCTCGCCCGGCCGACGCCGCCGACGCGCTCGCGCTGGCCATCTGCCACGTGTGGCGGGGCGGCACGCGCGCCAAGATGGAGCAGGCCTGGCGAAGGGCGGTGTCATGAGCGAGGGCTTGCCCGAGCGAGTCGGGGGGCATGCGCCGCGTGGCGGAGTGGAGGGACGCCGTGGTGGCGGGGGCTTGTCCGAGCGAGTCGGGGGGCATGCGCCGAGGAGCGCAGTGGAGGGACGCCATGGTGGTGAGGGCTTGCCGGAGCGATTTGTGAAATTGGGATTCGATCATGCGTTGCGGCAGCATGGCGGACGTGAGGGAGCCATAGCATGATTGCCAGTGTGGCCGGCACGGTCGCGTCGATCGGTGCGGACGTGGCCGTCGTCGAGGTGGGCGGTGTCGGGCTGGCGCTGCATTGTGCGCCCGCGACGCTGTCCGCGCTGCGCGTGGGCAAGCCCGCCAGGCTGGCCGCGAGCCTGATCGTGCGGGAAGACTCGCTGACGCTGTTCGGGTTCGCCGACGATGACGAGAAGCACCTGTTCGAGCTGCTGCTATCGGCGAGCGGGGTTGGGCCGAAGATCGCGCAGGCGGCGCTGGCCGTGCATGCGCCCGACGTGTTGCGCGCGGCCATCGCGCAGGGCGACATCTCGACGCTGACCGAGGTGCCGGGCATCGGCAAGAAGGGGGCCGAGCGGATCGTCCTGGAACTGCGCGACAAGGTGGGCCCGCCAACCGCGCTTCCCGTCCAGGGTGGACGGTCGCAGGCGTGGACCGAGCAGGTGCGCCAGGGTCTGATCGGGCTCGGCTGGAGCAACGCGCAGGCCGACCAGGCCGTGGCCCAGGTGGCGCAGACCATTGATGGTGCCACGCCGCCGCCCGTGCCGGTCTTGCTCAAGCAGGCCATCCGACTGTTGGGCAAGCACCGATGAGCGACGGCTTGCCCCGAGTGAACCAGAAGCCAGGCCTCCCGGAGCGAAGCGGAGGTGAGAAATGAGCTCAATTGTGAGCCCCGCCGCGGATCCGGCCGAGCGCGATGCCGAGGCGTCGGTGCGGCCCAAGCGGCTCGACGACTTCGTGGCCCAGGAGCGGGTGCGCGAGCAGTTGGAGGTGCTCCTGCACAGCGCGATCAAGCGCGGGTCGCCGCCCGACCACATCCTGTTCTCCGGCTCGCCGGGCCTGGGCAAGACCACACTGGCGATGATCGTGGCCGCCGAGTTGGGCGGGGGACTGCGCATGACGTCCGGCCCGGCGATCGAGCGGTCCGGTGATCTGGCGGCCATCCTGACCGGGCTCCAGCAGGGCGACGTGCTGTTCATCGACGAGATCCACCGCATCGCGAAGCCGGCAGAGGAGCTGCTGTACAGCGCGATGGAGGACTTCCGGGTCGACGTCGTGGTGGGCAAGGGTCCGGGCGCGACCGCGATCCCGCTCGACGTGGAACCGTTCACTTTGGTCGGTGCGACCACACGATCGGGGCTGCTGACCGGGCCGATGCGTGACCGGTTCGGGTTCGTGGGACATCTGGACTTCTATCACGCCGACGAGCTGGCCCTCCTTTTGCGACGGTCGGCGCGGATCATGGGGGTCGCCGCCACGAATGAGGGACTCGCCGAGATCGCCGGGCGCTCACGCGGTACCCCCCGGATAGCAAATAGGCTGCTGCGACGGGTGCGTGACTATGCGGAGCTGCGCGCCGACGGCGTGGTCAATGTCGTCACCGCTCGCGCGGCGCTGAAGGTCTACGACGTCGACGACGCCGGTCTGGACCGGCTGGACAAGGCCGTGCTCAGGGCGCTGGTGGAAAACTTCGGCGGAGGTCCGGTCGGATTGTCGACCATCGCGGTGGCGGTGGGGGAGCAGCCCGACACGGTCGAGGAGGTCGTGGAGCCGTTCCTGGTTAGGGCCGGATATCTCGCCCGGACGCCGCGGGGGCGGGTCGCCACGGCGTCCGCGTGGCAACATCTCGGAAAGAACCCCCCAAATGGTACCTTTGGGGGCGGCGTCGACCCGGCGCCCGATCTGTTTTCGGGATCGTAGGGAACCGTGGGTGTGCGAATGGCTGCATAGCGACTAGACTTCCGGCGATCCGAACGGTCGATAGCCGCCGCCGTCGGCGTGCCTGCTTTTTAGTGCCGGTGCGCCGTTGGAGGCCACTTGGAAAGGCACATTCGAGGTGCTACTCGCACAGCAGCAAGGGTCCGGAAGCATCTGGCCGACCATAGGCATGTTCGCTCTGCTCTTCGGCTTGATGTACCTGCTTTTCATCCGCCCGCAGTCCAAGCGGCGCCGGGAAGCCGAGCAGATGCAGCGCTCACTGGACAACGGCAACAAGGTCATCACCATCGGCGGCCTCTATGGCACAGTCGTCGGCTCCGACGACGAGAGCGTGACGCTTGAGATCCAGCCCGGGGTCACGGCCCGCTTCGCCAGGCAGGCCATCGCCCGCGTGCTGCCCGCCGAGTCCGCGTCCACCGCCGAGCCGGCCTCCGCGCCCAGCGAGGAGACGCCGAGCGCGGTAGAGGAAACGAAGAAGTCCAATTGATCGTGCACCACGGCGCCGCCCGGCGCCGTGGTCTTACCCGTCCATGTCCACAGGGGAGACTCGAAAGCCGTGGCACCACCTCAAAAACAGCCCCGCCCGTCGCGGTCGCTCGCGATACTGGCGGCGCTTTTCGTCATACTCGGCGCGATGGTTTGGTTCAGCGCCCCCGGCAACACGGGCTGGCGCGAGAAACTTGAGCCGAGGCTCGGCCTCGATCTGGTCGGCGGCACCCGGGTCACCCTTAGAGCGATCACCCAGGATGGCAAGGCGCCCAGCCCGACCGACCTGGAGCAGGCGCGCCAGATCATCGAGCAGCGGGTCAACGCACGCGGCGTGTCCGAGGCCGAAGTGCTGACCGAGGGCGGTGTCAACATCGTGATCTCGGTGGCGGGCCGGTCCGAGGAGGCCGTGCGTGATGTGGGCCAGGCCTCGCAGCTGTTTTTCCGCAAAGTGATCAAGGAGGGGAACGGCACGGGCCCGTCGGCACCGGCGCCCTCGCCGAGCGCTTCGGCGTCACCGGGCGCGACACCGTCACCCTCGGTCAGTGGCACGCCGTCACCGCAGGCGTCCGGCCAGGGCGGTGGCGCGGTGGCGCAGACCCCCTCGCCGAGCATCTCCCCGTCGGCGAGCCCCAACGCCTCGCCGAGCCCCGGCGCCGCGGGCGCCGCCACCGAGGCGGAGGTCAGGGCGAAGGTGGGCGCGGCCGCTTGGGACGCGGCCAAGGCG
>NZ_QJUG01000165.1 GCF_003426775.1 Allorhizocola rhizosphaerae
GCCTGGCCGAGGCCGAGGTGGCCCGCCTCAACGACGAGCTCGTCGCCGAGCGGGTGGTCGCGCGCAAAGACACGCTCACCGGGCTGTTCAACCGATCGGGCTTCTTCGAGTTCGGTTCGGCCGCGCTGACCGATTCCAGCCGGCGGCCGCTCGTGTTCATCCTCGTGGAGATCGAACACTTCAAGCGGATGAACGAGACATTGGGCACCTTGGCGGTCGATCAAATCATCTCGGCCCTGGGTCGCAGGCTTTCCGACTACACCAAGGGCGGGGTGGTCGGCCGCATCGGCGACCACACCCTCGCGGCGCTGGTCACCAGCTCGATCGCGAGCGACGGCACGCACTACCCGCATCTGCGTGACCTTTCGCGGACCCTCGGCGAGCCCGTCTGTGTCGCCGGATATCTGGTCCGCATCACCACATCGGTCGGCATGGCCAATGTGGACGAAGCAATGAACCTGCGCCAAGCCCTGCAGCGCGCCGAAGTCGCCATGCGCCGGGCCACGCGCTCCCAAGCGATCCTGGCCGGCCATCACGCAGCAGCCGGCCAGGATCACCAATCCATCAAGGGGCGGGTCGTCTTAGGGCCCGTCTACTACCGGTCGCGGGTGGTCGCGCGGCACTACCGAAGAGCCTGAACACCTCGGACGGCGATGACGCCATGGCCCCACACCTCCCAGGGCCTGTGCGTCGGCGTCCCGGCTGGGTTGTCGCGGTCCCCCGCAGCGACAACCCAGCCGGCTCTCTCATGCCAAATGGGGCCAGGCGGTCGCCGCCGCCTGCACGAAGGCGCGTGCGCGTTGCCGGAGCGAGGCCCAATCGCGGGCCTCCACAAGGGTCGGATCGGCCAGCGCCGAGCCGACCCCGACGCCCACCGCACCGGCGGCGGCGTAGTCGGCGAGGTTGGACAGATTTACCCCGCCGGTCGGGATCAGCGGTATATCGGGCATCGGGGCGAGGATCTCGCGCACGTATCGTGGCCCGCCCAGCGATGCGGGGAAGAGCTTGACGAACGCCGCGCCCTCGCTCGCGGCGAGATCGACTTCGGTCGGGGTGAAGGCCCCGCACACGACCGGAACCTGTGCCGCAGCAACGACTTGCGGCCGTATCGTGGGAGTGACGAGGAACGCGGCCCCGGCTTCCTGTGCTTGGCGTGCTTCTGAAGGCGTGCGCACACTCCCGGCCCCGATCCCGAGCCGCTGGATGGCGTCGAGCGCGCCGGGCGTGGTCAGGGTGACCTCGACGGAGGGCACGCCCGCATCGAGCAACTCCTGGCACGCGCGCAGCAGCCCGTCGGCCGACCGCAGGCGCACGATCGCGATCAGCCTCGCGTCGACAGGCACCATGACGCTCTCAGTGTTGAAACTCGCTTGCGTGATACGGGAAGATAACCCGCATGCCGCAAGCCGTCAACCGCCTGGATATCCTGGGATTCGGCGAGGCGATGGTCCTGTTCGAGGCACGCGGCCTGGAGGCTGCGTCCAATGTGGATGTTTCGGTGGCCGGTGCCGAGCTGAACCTTTGCGCCGCAGCGGCCCGTGCCGGGGCGTCCACGGCCCTATGCACCCGGGTTGGCGACGATCCGCTGGGGCGGCGGGTCCTGGCCGAGGCTGAGGCACTCGGCGTGAGCACAGCGCTGATCCAGGTGGATCCGACGCGCCCGACCGGGCTGTTCCTCAAGGACATCCAGCCCGATGGGCAGCGGCGCGTGCACTACTACCGGCGCGGCTCGGCGGCGTCCGCGATGGACGACGCTTCCCTTGTGCTGCAGGCCGATCCGCGCCTCGTCGCGATCTCCGGGATCACCCCCATGCTGGGCGACGGTCCGCTCTCGGCCGTGTTTGAGCTCGCGAGATCGTGCCGGCTCGCCTTCGACCCCAACTTCCGGCCCGCGTTCGGTGTGGCGCAGATCGAGGTCGCGCGGGAGCTTCTGCCACACGTGGACATCCTCATCCTGGGCATGGACGAGGCCGGCCCGCTGTTAGGGGCGGCCACGCCGGAGGAGGTCTTCGCCGCATTCCGGTCCTCGTTTTCGGGCGAGGTCGTGGTCAAGGCGGGGCCCGACGGGTGCTACGTGCCCGGCGCGCATCTGCCCTCGGTCGCGACGTCCATTGTGGACCCGGTCGGCGCCGGTGACGCGTTCGGGGGCGGCTACCTGGCCGCACGGTTGCGCGGATTGTCTCAAGTGGACGCCGCCCGGCTCGGCAACGAACTCGCCGCGTGCGTTATCGCGGCCCCGGGGGATACCGCCGGACTGGCCGATTGGAGTCCGGCCGGCCAGGCGGCCACGCAGAACAGGTTGCCGTCGGGATCGGCCGGCACGACAAAGTCCGCGCCCTCCGGATAGGTCCACTCCACCCGCTCGGCGCCGAGCGACGCTCCGCGAAAATGGGTGCGATCAGGGCTGATCTAGCGACGATGCGCCGTGCAGATGTAGGCCGTCACTGTCATACATCGATGAAGGCTGATTCACTTCCCTTGACCTCTATATTCACATGAATCACGAAAATAGACACAGTGTGGGGCGATACGATCTCATTCTTTCTATTAGGCTCTGCGTACTGACCCGGTTGCGCAGGGTGAAATCATCCTCATCGCGTGCCCGGCCCCGAAAAACGATCTGAGGGAGGGAATCCGCATGTCTGTCCCCGTATCGAGCGAAGAAATACAGGCCCAGCGGGCCCTTGGCCACCTCTCCGCGAGGCAGCTCACTCACACCACGAAGAGCGTGGCGCAACTACCGATTATCAGCCCTCGTTGGCTGCTTCAGATGCTGCCGTGGGTGCCGGTGGAAGCCGGCGTGTACCGGGTGAACCAGGTGAGAAATCCGGAGGCCATCGAGATCAGCGACCCGGAGCAGGCCGAGGTCGAACTCGCGGAAACCTTTGTGGATTATGAACCGGCGCCGCGGGAGTACTTCGTCCGCAACCTGAGCAGCTCGCTCGCGGTGAACACGCGAGTCGCGGACCTGCACCGCAGGCCTTACGACCAGATGGAGGAGCAGCTGCGGCTGGTGGTGGAGGCGCTGAAAGAACGTCAGGAGCGCGACATCATCACACATCCCGATTATGGAATGTTGGCCAGCGTTGCCGACGCCCAGCGTCTATCCACATTGGATGGTCCACCCACCCCGGATGACCTCGACCAGCTCATCACGAAGGTGTGGAAGAAGCCGGCGTTTTTCCTGACCCATCCGCTCGCGGTCGCCGCGTTCGGCCGTGAATGCACCCGGCGTGGCGTACCACCGGCGACGGTCAGCATCGACGGCGTGCAGTTCATCACATGGCGCGGGATTCCCATCGTCCCCTCGGACAAGGTGCCCGTGGCGGACGGGAAGACATCCTTCCTGCTCTTGCGGACGGGCGAGAAGCGACAGGGTGTCATCGGCCTTTACCAGTCCGGTGTCGACGGCGAGCGGGGTCCAGGGCTGTCAGTCCGGCTCATGAGCATCGACCGCCAGGCGATCGCGACGTACCTTGTCTCCCTTTACTTCTCGCTCGCGGTGATGACTGACGATGCGCTCGCCGTTCTCGACGACGTCGAGATCGACAAATTCCACACCTATCCGTTCAGCTATCGGTGATGCACGATGTCCACACCGGTGTCGTACTACTTCCTCGCCGAGGGCTGCTCGTACTTCGATGTGCACGCGATTCGAAGGGACTTCCCGATTCTTGCTCAGCGTGTCAACGGATACCCGTTGGTGTGGCTGGACAATGCCGCGACCACGCAGAAACCGTGGGCGGTGATCGACCGGCTGTCCTCCTTCTACGCCCACGAAAACTCCAACATCCACCGTGGCGCGCACCAGCTCGCAAGGCAGGCAACCGAGGCCTTCGAGGCGGCGCGCGAGACGGTGGCCCGGTTCCTCGGCGCACCTTCCAGTAACACCATCGTGTTCGTCCGGGGGACCACCGAGGCGATCAACCTGGTGGCGCAGACCTGGGGCCGGCAGGAGGTTGGGGCCGGCGACGAGATCGTGATCACTTATCTGGAGCACCATTCGAACCTCGTGCCATGGCAGATGCTCGCCGCCGAGAAAGGCGCCAAACTGTTGGCCGCCCCGGTGGACGACACCGGTCAAGTGATGTTCGACCGGTACGTGAGCCTGCTGACGCCCCGCACCCGGCTCGTGGCCTTCGCGCACGTGTCGAACGCGCTCGGCACCGTGCTTCCGGTGCGCGAGATGACCGCGGCGGCCCACGCAGCCGGCGCTCGGGTGCTGATCGACGGCGCCCAGGCGGTTGCGCACATGCCCGTGGACGTGACCACGCTCGACGCGGACTTCTACACCTTCTCCGGCCACAAGGTGTTCGGCCCCACCGGCATCGGTGTCCTCTACGGAAAGCCTGAGGTACTTACGGCGATGCCGCCTTGGCACGGTGGCGGCAGCATGATCCGCGACGTCACCCTCGAACGCGCCACCTACCAGGACCCGCCGGCCCGGTTCGAGGCCGGCACCGCCAGCATCGCCGCGGCGATCGCGCTTGGTGCGGCACTGGACTACCTGGACCGACTCGGGGTGGCGAACGTGGCCCGGTATGAGCACGAGCTGCTCGCCTATGCCACCGGGGCGATGCTGACCGTGCCGGGCCTGCGCCTGATCGGCACCGCACAGGAGAAAGCGAGCGTGCTCTCCTTCGTGCTCAACGGACACCACCCCGATGAGATAGGCACGGCGCTCGACCGTCACGGCTTCGCCGTGCGGTCCGGGCACCACTGTGCCCTGCCGATCCTGCGCCGGTTCGGGCTGGACGCCACGGTGCGTTCGTCGCTGGCCATGTACAACACCCGCGACGAGGTGGACCGGCTCGTCATGGCACTGAGTCGCCTCACTGGATAGAAATCGAGCGTGGGCGCCAACGCGGTCGGCGACGTGCTTGACCATGGCAGCGTCGCCGCCGCTGAGCCGATCATCTTGGCAGACATGGTAGGTCACGAGGGGTAGTCCGTTCGTCGCTCTCCGGTGTCAGCAAAGCGACAGTGAGATTGCCGGGGGTCAATCGTTCTGATCTGATCCGCCCGACAACTCTTCGTCAGTGGTGCGCGCTGTCGAACCAAATCGCTTTATTGGAGTCAGAGATGAGACTTCAACGGTTCGGTCGTGCCCTCTGTCAGCTGCTCGCTGTCGCCGTGGCGGTGCCAATTGCCCTGGTGGTGGCCGTAGAGCCCGCCAAGGCGAACCCACCGGAGTGGGAGACGGGCCTTAAACAAGTCGTGCAAGAGACGGCCGGGTGGGCCGAGGCCGGGCTGAGCCGTGTGGGCCAGCTCGCTGCGCCGCTGCCGCTGCTGGACGTGAGCCCGGGGTCCCTTGTGGACGCCGACAAGCTCGTGAAGACGGTCTCCGACGCGCTCGCCGCGCATGGGCTGACCAACGACAACCGCGATCTGGGTGGGGGAGCGCGGCTGTTCAGCGGGGTGTCCGACGAGGCCGACGGCGGGAAGCTGCTCGACGTCGTGCTGCTGGTGAAGAAGACGGCCAACGCCAAGGATTTCACGGTCGCGGGGATCACAGCGGCCAGCGCGGTGGACATCACCGGCTGGGCGACGCTGCGGCTGAAGGCGAAATATCTCGCCGGGCAGGCGTTTCTGGTGAAGGACGGCGACGCGCCGCGGCTGGACATCGACGCGGTTGCCCACTTCCGGGCGGACCTCAGCGCGGCCAGTGCGAGCGTGGGCATCCTTGAGGTGGCGCTGCTCGGTGGGGAGACGACGCTGACGGCGTCGTCCCACTTCGTGGTGAAGGTGAACGACCCCAACGGCGATGGCAAGCTCGCGTTCGGGGCCGGCGGCGAGCTCAGCGCGAGCGGCTCGCTGTCCGGGCTGCTCCACATCGGACTCGACTCCAGCGGCGGCGGGAAGATTTCCGACACCGAGGACGAGGCCGGGCCCGGCTCGGTGAACGCGCTCATCAAGCTCGGCGCCGCCGCGACCGGCGCCCCGCTCGGGCTCCCGACGCTGGACGCGACCATCAGCGTGTCGTGGCCGAACATCGGCACCGGCACGCCCAACGTGACCACCACCGGGCTGGACGGGACGATCGCCAAGTTCCGCAACATGAGCCCGCTCGACATCGCCTCCGGGCTGGCCCAACTGGCGACCCTGCTGGCCGGTGTGCAGCAGTCCAAGGGCGCGGGCAACCTGGATCTGCCGTTCCTCAAGGGCACGTTCGCGGACGCCACGAAAATCAACGAGAAGGTCGTCGCGTTCCTGAAGAAGTGGGTCCACCCCAAGCCGGACGATCCCGAGTTCGTCGAGGGCGTGGACGATCCGGCCCGCGCCGGGGAGCCGAAGTTCACCTCGATCCAGCAACTGCTCAAGCTGCTCAGCGACGAGGGGTTGCTGGCCAATGTGCCACTGGAGTTCGCCGGCGAGAAGCTGGCCTTCACGATCACGCTGGCCCGTAGCGATGCCGAAGAATCCAATCTGGACCCGGGCGGTGCCGAAGTCTCCGGCAAGGGCGCCACGTTCACCCCGAGCGGATTCACGCTGGGCGAGAACAAGTTCGAGCCGCACGCGCTGAAGGGGCAGCGGGTCGTCGCGGGCACCTCGGCCGGCACGATCGCCGACAACACGGCCAACTCCATTACGCTGACCGGGGAATGGATCGGTGGACGGCCCGCCGATGACAGCACGTGGGTCATCAGCAGCTCGGAGCCGCACACCGGTTCCGTCCAACTTGGAGGGTTGTTCACCGAGACCCTGGACGGGGACAAGAAGGTCGGCCTGCGCAGCGCCAACGCGCAGCTGAGCCTGGCCAAGGTGAAGCCCAGCTACAGCTCCACCATCACGCTCGTGCTCGACCTGCGCGACGACCTGGGCAGCCCGACGGCCAACGCCGACCGCGTGCACATCCGGACCACCGCCAACTCGCCGCTGTTCGCCGCGAGCTTCCCGATCAGCTCGCAGATCGACTTCTTCGCGAAGGTGGGCTTCCTCAAGGTACGCATCAACGGCTCGCTCGCGGTCGGCCCGGTCAACGCCGGCGAGAACATGCTGGAGGTGCGCTTCAAAAACAGCGGCGACATCAGCCTCGGCACGCTTTTTCAGCAGCTGAAGGACAACCCGGCCGGGCTGTTCGCCATCACCACCAGCGTGCGCACGAGCGGCAGCGCCAAGATGAGCGTGCCGGGCGACACCGGCGTGCTCGGCGAGGGCGTCGGCGCGAGCTTCAGCTGGATCGCGGGCGGCGAGCCCGTGATCAACCTGACCAACCTCGACGGGCTGTTCAAGCTCGACTTCAACCCCGACGACCCGAACGCGTTGTTCGCGCTCGTGGTCGAGGCGCTCAAGCTGGTGAACAACGCGCTCGCCACGGCCAACGGCGGCTCCGGCCTGCTCGACCTGGAGATCCCGCTGGTCGGCAAGTCCGGCCGCGAGCTGCTCGGCAGCGACGAGAGCGGCGTGGGGGCCAAGGTCACCTACACCGCCGACGGCTCCAACTTCCTGCTCAAGGACGCCGCGCGGGAGGGCGGGTCGGCCTTCACCGACAAGCTCAAGGACCGCACCGTCGTGATTGGATCCAAGGCGTACCGGATCCTCGACTTCGTCGACGGGCAGACCCTGCGGATCGCGGCCGCCGGTTCGGCGACGCCGGAAAACGGTGCGGCGTATGCCGTCCGCCCCGAGCTGCTGGAGGCGGTCGACCGGTTGCTGGCCAATCCGCCGGAGACCCTGCAGGACGCGCTGGACATGGTGAACAAGGCCATCGGCACCGGCAGCGGCGTGAGCTTCCGGCTCGACCAGCGCGAGGGTGGACCGTACCTCCGCATAGGGCTGGACTGGAAACGGAAGTTCCGCACGGCCGCGCCGCTCGCGTTCGCCTGGTCGGGCGTGGGTGACCTGGTGACGCTCGACTCGTCGGGCAACGTGTCGTTGGACATCAGCGGCGACGCTCAGCTCGGGCTGCTGCTCCCGCTCCGGTTCACCGACGTGACCCCGTTGCTGGACCACAACTCCTCGGCGAGCATCACGGTCGCCGCGGCAGCGTCCAATGTGGCGCTTGCCGCCCGCGCCGGGCCCGTCTCCCTGGAGCTGGGCAAGGAGGGCGACTTCGCGAGCGTGCAGGCCAACTTGAAGTTCGGCCTGGGCACGACGTCCGAAGTGGACAAGCCCGTCGTCCAAGGGCTGCTTGACCTCACGCCTGCGCTGACCACCGATGGCACGGACTGCGGCGGCGGCATCGGCGGGGCCAACGTGCCCCTGTGCGCCCGCGCACCCGTGTTCCTCAACGACTGCGATCCTCCGGCGGGCACCAACATCCTGTCGTTCCAGATCGACATGAGCATGCAGACCAGCAGCACGCTGCCGGACCTCGGGCCGTGTCTGGAGAACCTGATCCTGAAGCTCACCGATTTCAATGTGGGCATCGACGGGTACCTCGCAAAGCTCGAAGAGGCTCTTAGGCTCGCCAGTTTCGACGGCAAGCTGCCGCTCGTCGGTGAGGACCTGCAGCAGGGCCAGCGGTTCATTCACCAGCTGCGCGAGGACATCAAGGCTAAGTTCGGCGAGGCCCTCGCCACGGCGCCCGCGACCAACCAGGGTCTGGAGGATGTGCTCACCGCCAAGATCAACGAGCTGGGAATCGAGGGCCTGACGGTCAACGTGACCTGTCGCGAGGGTGTGACGGAACCGTGCTCCCTCAACGATCTGCAGGCCGTGCACATCAAGCTCACCAAGGCCAAGGGCGCACCGTCCAAGGCGGACGGTTGCTCCGGCGACCAGTGCCTGCAGCTGGAGACCGCGCTCGATCTGGGCATCCCGGGTCTCTCGCTGAAGGCGAAGAAGGGCGCCACCGACGGCGTGCAGGTCAAGCTCGGCTGGAAGCTGCACCTCGACATGGTGCTCGACCGTACCGAGGGCTTCTACATCGCGACCCACGCCGGGCCGGACGCGTCGCCGGAGCTCCAAATCGGAGCGTCGTTCGACACCGGCGACCTCGACGCGCAGCTGGCGTTCATTCAGGTGAGCGCGGCCAAGAAGACCACCACCCCGTTGGCACACGCCTACTTCGCCATCGACCTCAAGGGGTCGCCCGGCGAGGAAAGCTGCTTCGACCCGAGCCCATGCACACCGGACGACACGGCCAAGCTGACGCTCGGCGAGTTCGGTGATCTCGGCTCGCTCATCAAGACGCAGCTGACCGCGAACGTCAACATCGACTGGGAACTCACCGCGAAGATCAACCCGGGCAGCGAGGTGGGTTCGGCCCTGCCGGGCATCAGCGCGCGCTTCAAGCTCACGTGGGGCATCTCCAACCACACAGGCACGTTGCAGGCGGGCAACCTCGACATCTCGTTCGACGAGATCGCCATCGACGTGGGCGCGTTCTTCACGAAGATCTTCAAGCCGATCCTGAGCAAGCTGAAGTCGGTCACGGGCCCGCTGCAGCCGGTCATCGACACGCTGTACGCGCCGATACCCGTGCTGTCCGACCTGTCCAGAGCGGTCGGTGGACCCGACATCACGCTCATCTGGCTGGCCGAACAGTTCAGCACGCTCAACGGCGGGCCCAAGCTCGACTTCGTGCACACCATCCGGGCGGTGATCGAGTTCATCAACCGGATACCCAACTGCACCACGTCGTGCAAGATCCCGCTGGGTGCCTTCGACATCCGTCCGGATCGGGCGCTGGACACGCTCGCGTCGCCGGCGGCGGCAGAGAGCCTGATCACCAACCCGCAGCCGGTGTCACCGGAGTCCATCAAGACGGCGGTGGACCAGAAGTCCGACGGTGCCAAGCTGTTCGAGCCGGACGCGCAGGGCAAGTCCAACGCGCAGAAGACCGGGTTCTCGTTCCCGATCTTCGACAAGCCGGCCTCGCTGTTCGGCCTCCTGCTCGGCCAGGATGTCGAGCTGGTCAGCTTCGACTCCGGCCCGCTGGAGCTCGGGTTCAGCTGGCGGCAGTCGTTCGGCCCGGTCTACGCCCCGCCGCCGGTGTTCATCACGCTGTCCGGCAGCGCGTCGGTGACCGCCCGGTTCATCATGGGCCTGGACACCAAGGGCATCCGGCACGCCATCGAGGCGGCGACCGACGGCACGTCGCTTGACGCCGTGAGCCTGCTCGACGGCCTGTACTTCAAGACGCACGACGCCAGTGGCAAGGCCGTGCCGGTGGTCACCCTGACCGGTGAGATCGCGGCCGGCGCCGAGGTCAGCGTCGTGATTTTGAAGGTTGGTATCGAGGGCGGCATCCGTCTGACGGTCGGCTTCAACTGGAACGACCCGAACAACGACGGCAAGTTCCGCACCAGTGAGTTCCTGCAGCGCCTGCTGGTCAACCCGATCTGTCTGTTCACCACGAGTGGTCAGCTGTCGGTGTTCCTGCGGGTGTACATCACGATCGACCTGTTCCTGTTCAAGAAGAAGTGGAGCTTCACGCTCGTCAACGCCGTGCTGCTCGACTTCCGCGCGCAGCCCGACTGCGAGCCGCCACCGCCCGAGCTGGGCGGGGTGAGCGAGGACACGCTGGTCATCTTCGCCGGCAACTTCGGCAAGGAGGCCCAGCGTGGCGACAAGGTCTGGGACAACACCAAGGACACGTACAACGGCGATGTCATCAAGGTGTACGCGCTCCACTACCACGACGCGAGCGACGACTTCGACGGGTTCGCGGTCGAGGGCCTCGGGCGCAAGCAGGAGTTCCTGGACAAGAACCTGAAGCGCGTCGTGGTCGACGGCAAGGGCTACAACGCGGGCGCCGACAAGGTCTCGATGTCGCTGCTGTTCCTCGGCGACGGGCACCCGTCGGGCGACCCGACCAAGGCCAAGCAGTTCGACAAGACCGTTGTGGTGCGGGGCTCGGACGGCGCGGACAACATCCGCACCGGCACCGGTCCGTCCTATGTGGACGGCGGGCTGGGCGACGACACCATCGTCACCGCCGACCAGGCGGGCGGATTCGCCTGGGTCGCCGGCGGCGGCGGTAACGACAACATCACCACGGGCGAGGGCAACAGCATCGTCGCGGGTGACAGCTCGTTCGGTGCCGGTGTGCACACCGTGACAGCGGGCGGCAAGCAGATCAAGGACATCATCAACTGGAACGCGCTGTCCGAGCCATCGCCCGATGTGGACGGTGGCACGGGTGCCGACACCATCACGGTCGGACACGGCTCCAACCGCGTGTACGGCAACGGTGGCGATGACGTGCTCGGCGTGATGGTGAACCAGACCACGCCCAACGGCAGCAACACGGTCGTCGGCGGGCTCGGCGCGGACACCATCAACGGCGGTAACGGCGACGACTTCCTTTACGCCTACTCGCAAACCGTGCCGTCCAGTGTGGACGATGCGGGCGAGGGCGACGTCGGGCTGGTCAACAACATCGACACGGCAGGCGGCGAGGACGTCGTGCACGGCAGCGCGGGCGTCGAGCTCGTGACGTCGCACTCGGCCAACAACCAGACCGGGAAGATCTACGGTTATGGGGCCAACGACGTCCTGCTCGGCGGGTTCGGTACCGACCAGATCTTCGGCGGACCGGGCGACGATTACGTCATCGCCGAGCCGGCCGAGGTCGGCGAGGCCGGAGCCGATGACGGCTACGGTCCGCTCCGGACGGTGACCCACACTCCGCTCCCAGCGGGCGTGCAGTCGCAGACCAAGCTGCTCGTGGGCGGCCTGGACCGCGACCACATCATCGGCGGTGACGGCGGCGCGACCATCTTCGGCGACAAGTACCTGGTCGACGAGACATGCGCCGACAACAACACGTTCGCTCAGGTGACGCCGTCCGATCAGGGTGCGGCCGACCTCATCCTCGGCGGCGACGGCGTCGAGGTCGTCTCGGCCGGTAGCGGCAACGACCGGTCGGATCTGGGCAACGGCGCCGACCGGGCCTGCGGCCAGCGCGGTGACGATGTGCTGAACCTCGGCGCGGGCAACGACAAGGGCTGGGGTGGCCCCGGTGGCGACCAGATCCTGGGCGACAGCGGTGACGACTTCGTCTACGGCAACGAGGACAACGACGGCCTGTACGGCGGCGACGACATCGACACCATCGAGGGCAACGGCGGCAACGACAGCGCGTTCGGCGGTACCGGAAACGACCGCATCTACGGCGGAAGCCGGGCCGCGGCAGCGCTTGACGGATCCGACCACCTCTACGGCGAGGACGGCACGGACGCGATCGTCGGCGACAACGGCGACGACACCCCGTATCCGTACGACCTGGACGGTCTGCTGACCGACGCGGGCGCGGGCGACGTCATCTTCGGCGGCGCGCAAAACGACCGCGCGTTCGGTGGGCTCGGCCCGGATGTCATGCAGGGCAACGAGAACGACGACTATCTGGAGGGCAACAACGACTCCGACACGGTCAACGGAAACACGGGCAAGGACCAGATCATCGGTGGTTCGTCCGTGGAGAAGCCGGACGTGGGCGACTTCCTGTTCGGTGACGCCGACGAGGACCTGATCGCGGGCGACAACGCGGTGTTCGCGGACGGGACGCCTACTCGGTTGGTGCAGGGGCGCAGCGTGCCCCAGAGGGCCATCACGCTCCTGGGTGTTGGAGGGGCCGACCTCATCGAGGGTGGTTCGTCCGACGACGTGTTGCTCGCGCAGCACGCGACCGACCGCGTGAAGGGCGGGTCGGGCGACGACTACGCCGAAGGTGGGCAGGGCATCGACTGGGTGGAGGGCAACCTCGGCAACGACGACCTGGTCGGCGGCTCCCACACGGGTACGCCGGATGAGGCGGACGCGTTGTTCGGCGGCGCCCAGTCCGACGTCATGCTCGGCGACAACGGCGTGATCCTGCGCCTGCTGCCCGGCGACCAGCCGACGTCGGTGACGGTGCGGGTCGGGTCTACTCCTCGCATAGTGTCGCTTTTGGACACCGCCACGTTCGGTGATGACCGGATCAGCGGCGAGAACGGCGTGGACATGGCCTGGGGACAGGACGGTTCAGACTTCCTGTCCGGCGGCGGTGACGGTGACTACGCCGAGGGCAATGGCGGGGCGGACACCATCCTCGGTGACGCGCCGATCGGAGCCCTGGACCCGCAGCCGTGGCCTGGAAGCCCAACGCCGGCCGAGCCGTCCACACCGGACGGTCAGGACGACCTGATCGGTGGCAGCACGCGCGTCGGGTTCAGGGACGCAGGGGATGTCATCCGGGGCAACGGGCACGACGACGTCCTGTTGGGCGACAACGGTTCGCTGCTGCGGACCATCGTCAACGGCTCGGAGAAGGTCTACACCGAGCGGTACCCGACCGGTGCCGACCTGACGCAGGCCACCGTCGTGCGCACGCACGACCCGGCGCTTCCGGGACCGTCCACCCGCTTCTGCACGGCGGCCTTGCTCACGTGTGAGCCGGGCGGCGCGTTCGGCGGCGACCAGCTGTTCGGCGACGGCGGCAACGACGGCGTGTGGGGCCAGGACGGGGACGACACCATCTACGGTGGCGACGGCAACGACGACCTGTTCGGCGAGCTCGGCGCGGACACCATCTTCGGCGAGGCCGGCGAGGACGCGATCCTCGGCGACCGCGGCGGCGTGGTGAACCAGCACCTGAACGCCGATGACGTCGCGGCGCTCGGCTTCACGCTGACGCTGTCGATGGTGCCGCAGGAGACGTTCACCGGGTTCCGGCTCGGCTCCTACGACCGGCGCGTGGACCTGCTCGCCGACACCGACGGCGACACGTGGATCGACAACACGCCGCACAACGGGCTCGCACGCGGTGACAGCGATCTGATCCGCGGTGGCTCCGGTGACGACAACATCCACGGCGGCTGGGGCAACGACCTCATCAACGGCGACAGCGGAGGCGACGACATCTTCGGCTCGCACGGCTCCGATGTCCTGTGGGGCGGCAAGGGTTGCGACCCGGTGCTCGACGCGGCAACGCCCGACTGTCTGACGGGCGGCGTGTTCAACCCGGACTCGCGCGGTCTCAACGACCGGTTCATCGACCACACGTTCGGTGGGTCGGGCGAGTCGATCGATGAGGCGTTCGGTTCGGACCTGCTGGACATGAAGCCGCGTGGCGAGTTCGCGACGTGCGTGGCGGGCCGCTGGCCGGTGACGGTCAACGGGACGACGTTCGACCCGTGCGTCTGGTTCACGATGACGGACATGCACAACGCGTCCATTGTGGACAATCAGCATCATCAGGGTACCGATTGGATCTACGGCGGTTGGGATCGCGACGCGATGCAGGCCGACGTGGCCCAGAACGGACCGAACGCCGGTGACCGGCTGATGGACTGGAACGGCGCGTACAACCTGTACACGCACTGCAACGCGGCCTACGGCGGGTACAACGACATCCGTCAGCACAGCCCGTCCATGCAGGAGTTCCTGACCATGGTGGCGTGGGCGTCCGGCGCGGGCCGCACGGCCGCCGATGTGACAACGGCCGGCACATCCGCCTTCCGTGAGCTCGCCTACACCTATCAGTCAGACACCACCGAACACGGCGCCGGCCGGGCCTACCCGGGCACTCCGGGCCACTTCGACGACCCGGTTTCGTGCACCGATTAATGGAGGGCTGATGCGACTTCTGCTCGCACTGGCTCTGGCTGTAGTCGCCGTGGCCACCCCTGCGGGGGTGGCCACGGCCCAGCCGGAGCACCGTTCGTACGCCATTCGCAACGTCAAGACGCTCGAACAGGACGAGGCCGTCCGCAAGGCCGGGATGGAGGTCGACTACTTCGAGCACGGCATCCTGTATGTGAAGGGCAAACCGGAGCAGGCCTCCGCCCTGCGCAAGCAGGGGTTCAAAGTGGACGATCTGTCGCTGACGGTCGCCGCGACGCCGGTGGACCCCGGGTACACCGATTTCGCGGAGATGGCCGCGGAGGTCAACCGGATCGCGGGTGCTTTCCCGGCGCTGGTGAGCAAGAGCGTCATCGGGCAATCGTTCGAGGGACGCGACCTGCACATGTTGAAGATCTCCGACAACGTGGGCACGGACGAGGACGAGCCGGAGATGCTGTTCACGGCCAATCAGCACGCTCGCGAGCACCTGACCGTGGAGATGGCGCTCGCCCTGGCCAACCTGCTCACCACGCAGTACGGGGTCGACCCGAAGATCACGGAGATCGTCAACACGCGCGAGATCTGGATCATCCCGATGGTGAACCCGGACGGGGTGACCCACGATCTCGGGGGCGCCAACTATCAGCACTGGCGCAAGAACCGGCAGCGGGACGCGGCTTCCAATCCACTGTTCACCGATCTGAACCGCAACTGGGCCTACAAGTGGGGCTGCTGCGGCGGCTCGTCGGGCAGTAAGTCCAGCGACACGTATCGCGGCCCGTCGGCGTTCTCGGCCCCGGAAGCCAAGGCGGTCAAGGACTTCGTGCTCACGCGCCGGGTAGGTGGGGTGCAGCAGATCAAGCTGGCGCTGGACATCCACACGTTCTCGGAGTTGGTGCTGTGGCCGTTCGGCTACACGACGAGCACGGTGGTCAGCGGGATGACCGCCGACCAGTACAACGTGCACAAGGCGATCGGCACGGAGATGGCGCTGTCCAACGGGTACTGGCCGGCGCAGGCGAGCGGGCTGTACATCACCGACGGGAGCATCGACGACTGGCTGTGGGGCGATCAGAAGATCTTCTCGTTCACGTTCGAGATGTTCCCGAAGGAGTCCAACCCGTTGGAGTTCTATCCGCCGGCGTCGGTGATTCCGGTGGAGACCTCGCGCAACCGGGACGCGCTGGTGCGCTTCGCGACATGGGCCGATTGTCCATATAGGAGCATTGGCAAGGAGGCGGCGAACTGCCCGGCGGCCAACGACTACAGCCTGACGGCTCCGGCCACGGCCACGGTCGCGCAGGGCGGCAACACGTCGTTCAGCTTGAGCGCGGCCAAGACGGCGGGCGCCGATCAGCTCGTATCGCTGAGCGCCACCGGCATGCCGGCCGGTGCGACGGTCGGGTTCAGCTCGTTCAGCGTCCCGACCGACGGCAGTGCGCACACGGTCACGATCAACACGACCGCGGCGACCACACAGGGCACGTACACCGTCGTCATCACGGGAGTCGGCTCGGCAGGCACGGTCCGCACGACGCGGGTGACGCTCACGGTCACAGGCAAGCCCGAGTGCACGGCCACCAACGGCACTGACCTGTCCATTCCGGACGGCACGAGCAAGGCCACGAGCACCGTCACCATCGCCTCGTGCGGCGGTAACGGCCACACCACGGCCACCGTGCAGCTCAAGGTCGTGCACAGCTACATCGGTGACCTGCGCGTCAACCTCATCTCCCCGTCCGGTACCACATTTGCCTTGCATGACCGCAACGGCGGGCCGGTCAACAACATCGACCGCCTCTACACCCTCGATCTGTCGGGCGAGGCGGCCGACGGAGTCTGGAAGCTCGACCTGCTCGACGGCGTGAGCGGCGACAGCGGCAAACTCGACACCTGGACCCTCACGCTCAGATAACCCGCCGGCAGCGGCGCCGCCCCGGTCAACCCGTGGGCGGCGCCGCTGGCTATCGGGAAGCGGTTCAGAGGATGGGCCGCCGGCGGCGGTAGAGGTAGCGGAGGGCGACTCCGGCCGCGATGGCGATGGCGCCGAGCGTCAGGAGAACGGTGGTGGTCGAGCCGGTCAGCGGAAGTGATCCGCCAGGGCCACCGCCACCAGGCGGCGTGCCTGCGCTCGATGACGGGTCGGGGCTGGCGGGATTCGGGCTTGGTGTGGGGGTGTTGGACGGGTTTCCGGTCGGCTTGTCGGCGCACGTGTGGGTCACGACGAACTTGTCGGCCACGCCCGTGATGACCGCGGTGGCCGCCGTGATGGTCCATCCCGCAGGCAGCACGATGTAGGCCTTGCTGGTGCCCTTGTCGCCGCCGACGATTGCGCCGCCATCGGTCGGAATCGTCCGTGTCACTGGGCCGTCGGGGGTGGTCCAGGTCGCGGTGACCGAGACGAACACGCCGGCCTTGTTGGAGTCGTTGGGCAAATTGAAGACCCAGACGTCCTTGCCCGGATAGGGACCTCCGCCCTGGTTGGGGTCGCAGATCTGGGAGAACTGCAGGGCAGTCTTGTTCAGGCTGCCGGGATTGATGTTGATTGTGGTGTCCGCCCAGGCGGCCGTGGGAGTCCACATGGCCGTGGCGAGCACGAGTGATCCAATGGTGAGCAAACGGCGCATGACCCGAATAGCGACGGTGCGCCCGTTTATGTCACCGAGCGTCTGGCCTGCCCGTAAGCGGGGCCCTGCCGTGCTCGGTCGCCGGGGCTTGGCCCGGTTCGGCCGCTGCCGGCTTGCTGGGTTTGGCCGGGTGGCTCTTGTCGGGTTTGTTGCCTTCTCCGCCGCCACCGGGGCCGGGCTGCGCGCACATGCCCGGCACGTTTTCGGTGCCGCCCGCGGCCTCGACGAGCCGCCGGAACGCCGGGCTCTGCAGCGCCCTGCCCCGCTCCTCACTGGGCCGCTCCAGGTATGCGTTGCACAGCCCGCGCACCTCTTCATCGGTGATCGCGGAGCTGGGCGCCGGTGTCGGTGCCGCCGTCGTCGTCGTGGGCCTCGGCCCGGGCGTCGTCGTGGTCGTGGAGGGAGCCGGGACCCGGTTGGTCTCGAACGGGGCGGGGATGATCCCCGTGCTGGAGGCGAACGCGAGGCCGCCGACCGTGAACGCCGCGAGCACGGCCGCGACGACCTTGAAGGTGAACATCCGGCGCCACTTGGCCGGGCGCGGGTAGGCCAGCCCCACCGCCGCGCGAAACGCCAGCACCGCATTGTCCTCATTGGACAGCTCGTGCGGCCGGGCCGGCGCCGCCGCGCTGGCCAAAAGGTCTGCCAAAGGGCCGGCCGCGTGGTTGACCACGGGACCGGTGCCACGGGACGACGCAGCGCCGTCGAGCAGGCGCTCGGCGGTCTCGCGATCCAGGTGGTCCTCGTGGTCGGTCATCTCATCTCTCTTTAGCGTCGTCGGCCATCACAAATGTCACCCGTCCGTGGACGCGCTGGTCCGGCCGAGTACCTCGTTCAACCTCCGCAGTCCACGGTAGGCCGCGGTCCTGACCGCGCCGGAACGCTTGCCCAGCACCTTGGCCGCCGACTCCGCGTCGAGCCCGATCACGGCCCGCAGCAGCACCGCCTCCGCCTGATCGGGCGGCAGGGTGGCGATCAGCGCGAGTGCGTTGTCGGTGGACAACGCCTGCATGGCCAGGGCCTCCGTATCGTCCGAGGCGGCCATCTCGGTCATCGCCTCGACCGGCAGGCTCACGGCCGGGCGGCGCTGGTGATGCCGCAGGTGGTCCATGGACCGGTTGCGGCCGATCGTGACCGTCCAGCGGCGGAAGCCCATCCCGTCGCCCTTGAAGTTGGGCAGATCACGCACCACCTGAAGCCACGTCTCGGAGGCGACGTCCTCGGCGTCGGCGCCGACCAGGACCTGTAGATAGCGCAGCAAACCGGGCTGAATTGCCCGGTAAATCTCCCGAAATGCCTGCTCATCGCCGCGGCGGGCAGCCTCGATGGCGGATGACAGGTCCTCGGTCACTGATGGATTCTGCACACAAAACGGCGGTGTGACAAAGCCGTCTTGGGTCGCGCTTCTTACTACCGATGAGAAAGCCCGTATTTGTGGATCTCACAGGCCGCCGCCGCCGTGCCGCCATCGTGCTCGGCGGTGGTCTCGGCGTGTTCCTGGTGCTCGGTCTCATCACGCTGTTCGCCGGCTTGCTGACCTCCTCGCCCGTGCCGCTGCCCGGCTGGCCCGAGAGCGTCCAGCGCGGCGCCGAGGTCGCGCCCGCACCCGCGCCGAGCGCGCCCGCCGCGCCG